>DASSBS010000127.1:0-21459 GCA_035698445.1 Woeseiaceae bacterium | reverse complement strand
CATCCTGCTGATGCGCATGTAGCCGGTGCCGGGTCGTACTTTCGTACTTGTTGCCGTAACGGCAACAAGTACGAAAGTACGACCCGGCACCTGCGGCTCCTGCGGCTACACCCGGCAGGGCGACAGGCACGCGCGCTTACGTTACACTACGCTCCCGGTTTTCGGCTGACAGCACCTCCACCAGACCCTTTCGGAACAGCAGTTTCGCGGATTCTTTGCGCCATGAGCTCGCTCGAGGAACGGTACGCCACTTCGGCCCTGTTCGGCATGAATGCCGCGGCCATCGAAGCGCTGTACGAAAAGTTCATTACCGATCCGGATTCGGTGCCCGAGAGCTGGCGCCGCTACTTCCTGTCGCTCGGCAACCGGCAGGGCGAAGTCGCGCACACGCCGATCCGCCGGCAGCTCAAGGAAGCCACGCGCCGGCCACGCGGCAACGGCGCGGCGCCCGCGCCGATCGGCTGGGCCGGGCAGGCCGCCAGTGAAAAGCAGGCTTCCGTCTCGCGGCTGATCCAGGTCTACGGACTGCGCGGGCACCAGATCGCCGACATCGACCCGCTGGGCCTGATGGAACGCCCGGTTCCCGGAGTGCTGAAGCTCGACTACCTCGGCCTGACCGAAGCCGACATGGACACGGAGTTCTTCACCGGCGGCCTCGCCGGCACCGGCCAGCGCCGCATGAAGCTCCGCGACATCATCGCCCTGCTGAAGACGATTTACTGCGGCAAGATCGGCGCCGAGTTCGCGCACATCTCGCGTTCGCGCGAACGCCTCTGGCTGCGGCAGGAATTCGAGCAGGGCATGGTCTCCGCCCGGCTCTCCCCGGACGAGCGCCTGTGGATCCTCGAGCAGCTCACGGCCGCGGAGGGCATCGAACGTTACCTGCACACCCGCTTCGTCGGCCAGAAGCGCTTCTCGCTCGAAGGCGGCGAGAGCCTGATCCCGATGCTGGACGATCTCATCCAGCGCGGCGGCGAATCCGGCATCCGCGAGTTCGTCATCGGCATGGCGCACCGAGGGCGCATCAACGTGCTCGTGAACGTGCTCGGCAAACCGCCCGAGGAGCTGTTCGAGGAGTTCGAAGGCAACATCGACCCCGAGCAGGTGAAAGGGTCCGGCGACGTCAAGTACCACAAGGGCTTCTCGGCGGATATGAAGACGCCGGGAGGCAATGTGCACATCGCGCTCGCGTTCAACCCGTCGCATCTCGAGATCGTCGATCCCGTGGTCGAGGGCTCGGTGCGCGCGCGCCAGCAGCGCCGCGGCGATCTCGATCGCGACGAAGTGCTGCCGGTCCTGATCCACGGCGATGCCGCGTTCGCCGCGCAGGGCGTGGTTGCCGAAACCTTCCAGCTCTCGCAGACGAACGGTTTCCGGACCGGCGGCACGGTGCACATCGTCATCAACAACCAGATCGGCTTCACGACCAGCCGCCCGTCGGATGCGCGCTCGACGCCGTACGCCACCGACATCGCCAAGATGGTCGAGGCGCCGATCTTCCACGTCAACGGCGACGCGCCCGAGGCGGCCGTCTTCGTCATCCGCCTGGCACTCGCCTACCGCCGCAAGTTCAAGAAGGACGTGGTGGTCGATTTCGTCTGCTACCGGCGCCACGGCCACAACGAGGCCGACGAGCCGAGCGCGACCCAACCGGTGATGTACGGCCGCATTCGCGACCAGAAAACGACGCGGCAGCTCTATGCCGCCAGCCTGGTGGCAGACGGCATCATCGATGCCGGGAAGGCCGAAGGCCTGCAGGATGCTTACCGGGATCGGCTCGATCGCGGCGAGCCGGTGCCCAAAGCCCTGCTCGGCAATATCGGCAACGAGTACACCATCGACTGGAGCCCCTACCTCGACACCGAGTGGGACGACGAGGTGGACACGACGCTCAGCCCGGAGAAGATCGCCGAGTACACCAAGAAGACGACGACCCTGCCGCCCGGCTTCGTCCTGCACGGGCGCGTCCAGCGCATAATCGACGAACGGGCCCGCATGGGCGCCGGCGAAGTCGATATGGACTGGGGCTTTGCCGAGAGCATTGCCTTCGCCTCGCTGCTCGACGCCGGCTTCGACTGCCGCATGACGGGCCAGGACACGAGCCGCGGCACCTTCTTCCACCGCCACGCGGTGCTGCACAACCAGCGGAACCGGGACGAGTTCGTGCCGCTGCAGACGATTGCCGACCGCCCGTCGAGCTTCCGGGTCATCGATTCGCTGCTGTCGGAAGAAGCCGTGCTCGCCTTCGAGTACGGCTTTGCCACGACCGAACCGCGCACCCTGGTGGTCTGGGAAGCGCAATACGGCGATTTCGTGAATGCCGCGCAGGTCGTGATCGACCAGTTCATCAGCTCCGGCGAAGCCAAGTGGGGAAGGCTCTGCGGCCTCGTCATGTTCCTGCCGCACGGCTACGAAGGGCAGGGGCCGGAGCACTCGTCGGCGCGCCTCGAACGTTTCCTGCAACTCTGTGCCGAGAACAACATGCAGATCTGCGTGCCCTCGACGCCCGCGCAGATGTTTCACATGCTGCGGCGGCAGATGCTGCGCAATTACCGGAAGCCGCTCATCGTCATGACGCCGAAGAGCCTGCTGCGGCACAAGCTTTCGGTATCGCCGCTCAGCGCACTGTCGGAAGGCCGCTTCCACAACATCGTGCCGGAAATCGACGAACTCGACCCGCAGGCGGTGCGGCGCGTCGTCTTCTGCAGCGGCAAGGTGTACTACGACCTGCTCGAAGCGCGCCGCGCAAGCCGAGTGGACAACGTGGCACTCGTGCGGATCGAGCAGTTGTACCCGTTTCCGGTCGACGAATACGCCGCCAGCCTCAAAGCCTGGCCGCAAGCCGAGGAGATCGTCTGGTGCCAGGAAGAGCCCCAGAACCAGGGCGCGTGGTACCAGATCCGCCATCGGCTGCAGGAGCCGCTCATCGAGGGGCAGTCGTTGTATTATGCCGGGCGGCCGAGCACCGCGGCGCCTGCCGCGGGCCTCCTCAAGATCCATCTGCGCGAGCAGCAGGCGCTGGTGGAAGCCGCGCTCGGCGTGGAGATCAAGGCCAGCCAATCCGTCCGGCCTGCCCGCAGCCGAAAGTCCTCGGGCCAGGGCAGCAAAACCAGGCGCAAGAAAGGAAAGAGTAGCTGAACATGGAGATCAAGGTTCCTGCATTGCCGGAGTCCGTCAGCGACGCGACCCTGGTGGCCTGGCACAAGAAGCCGGGCGATACGGTGGCCCGCGACGAAAATCTCGTCGATCTGGAAACGGACAAGATCGTGCTCGAGGTGCCGTCGCCCGCATCCGGCACCCTGAAGGAAATCAAGATCGAGGACGGCGCGACCGTCAAGGCCGGCGACCTGATCGCGATCCTGGAAGAGGGCGGCGAGGGCGGTGACGGCAAGCAGAAGGGAAACGGCGGCGCGGCCGCCGGGAAGGAGGAAAAGCCCCGGGAAGCCGAGGCGGCTCCCGAAAAGCCGGCTGAGGCGCGTGAGGCAAACGCTGAAGAAGCGGATGAGCGCGCGCCCGCCGGAGAGGAAGACCGCAAGCCCGGCTCCGAGAGCGCGCACGACAAGCTGAGCCCCTCGGTCCGCCGGCTGCTCGAAGAGCACGACCTCGAGCCCGACGCCGTAAGCGGCAGCGGCCGGGACGGCCGCATCACGAAATCCGACGTGATGGGCTACCTGCGGCAGAACGACGAAGCGGAAGCACGTGGCGAACCGGCGCGGCCGGTCACGGAGCCCACCGAAGGCGCGCCGGCGCGCAACGACCGGCGCGTGCCGATGACCCGGCTGCGTGCACGTATCGCGGAGCGGCTGGTGGACGCGCAGCACACGGCCGCGATGCTGACGACGTTCAACGAGATCGACCTGTCGAGGGTCATCGACCTGCGCAAGCGCTACCGGGAACCGTTCGAGAAGGAGCATGGCGTGAGGCTCGGCTACATGTCGTTCTTCGCCAAGGCCGCCGTGGAAGCGCTGAAGAAATTTCCGGAGGTCAATGCCTCGATCGAGGACAAGGACATCGTCTACCACGATTATTTCGACATCGGCATCGCCGTGTCGTCCGAACGTGGGCTGATGGTACCGGTCGTCCGTAACGTGGAACGGCTGAGCTTCGCGGACATCGAGAAGGCCGTGGATACGCTCGGGAAGAAAGTGCGCGACGGCTCGATCGGCATGGACGACCTCACCGGCGGCACGTTCACGATCACCAACGGCGGCATCTTCGGCTCGCTGCTCTCGACCCCCATCCTGAACCCGCCGCAGAGCGCCATCCTCGGCATGCACGCGATCCAGGAGCGGCCGGTGGTGGCCGGCGGCGAGGTCGTCGTGCGCCCGATGATGTACGTTGCGGTCACCTACGATCACCGCATCGTCGACGGCCGCGAAGCGGTGCAGTTCCTGGTCAGCATCAAGCAGTCGCTGGAAGACCCGGGCCGGCTGCTCCTCCAATCCTGACGATGTCGCCGACGCCACGCATTCCTGCACGGAGGCACCCTGTAGGAGCCCGTCTCACGGGCGCTTTGAACCCATCGAGACAGGTACAGGCATGGCCAAATCCTACGACGTAATCGTCATCGGCGCGGGACCCGCGGGTTACATCGCTGCCATCCGCGCCGCGCAGAACGGCATGAACGTGGCCTGCATCGACCAGTGGCAGAACCGCGACGGCAAGCACGCCTTCGGCGGCACCTGCCTGAACGCCGGCTGCATCCCCTCGAAAGCGATGCTCGAGTCTTCCGAGCTCGTACACCGGGCCGAACACGAGTTTGCCGCCCACGGCATCAAGCTGTCGTCGGTCGAAGTCGATCTCGCGGCCATGCAGAAGCGCAAGGCGACGATCGTGCGGCAACTGACGGGCGGCATCGCCGGCCTGTTCAAGGCCAACAAGGTAGAAGGGCTCGTCGGGCACGGCAAGTTGCTGGCGGACCGCAAGGTCGAGTTCACGCCCGAATCCGGGAAGCCCGAGACGCTCGAGGCGCGCTACGTGATCCTCGCGTCGGGATCGGAGCCGGTCGAGCTGAAAGTCGCGCCGTTCGACGGCGAGGCCATCGTCGATTCCTGGGGTGCACTGGAGTTCGAGAAAGCGCCGAAAAAGCTCGGGGTGGTCGGCGGCGGCATCATCGGGCTCGAGCTGGGGAGCGTCTGGAACCGGCTCGGCTCGGAGGTGGTGATTGTCGAGGCTCTCGACGATTTCCTGGCCGCGGTCGACCGCGAGATCGCGAAGGAAGCGCAGAAGCAGTTCAGGAAGCAGGGCCTCACGGTGCACCTCGGTGCCAAGGTGACGTCGGCGAAGCAATCCGGCAAAAGCGTAAAGGTCGAGTACGAGGACTCTTCCGGGAAGCAATCGCTCGCGGTCGACAAGCTCGTGGTGGCGGTCGGCCGCCGCCCGTTCACGGACGATCTCCTCGCGGAGGACTGCGGCATCCAACCCGACGAGAAAGGCTTCATCCCGGTCGACGAGGAATGCCGCACGCGCGTGAAAGGCGTGTTCGCCATCGGCGATTGCGTGCGCGGGCCGATGCTCGCGCACAAGGGCTCGGAAGAGGGCGTGATGGCCGCCGACCTCATCGCGGGCGAGGTCGCGGAAATGAACTACAACGTGATCCCGTCGGTGATTTACACCGCACCGGAAATCGCCTGGGTGGGCAAGACGGAAGAAGAGGTGAAAGCCTCCGGCCGCGACTACAAGACCGGCTCGTTCCCGTTCATGGCGAGCGGCCGCGGCAAGGCGATGGAGCAGACGGCCGGCATGGCGAAGATCGTCTCGGCAACGGATGACGACGAGATTCTCGGCGTGCATATCCTCGGCCCCATGGCCGGCGAGCTGATTGCCGAAGCCGTGCTCGCCATGGAATTCTCCGCGAGCACCGAGGATCTGCAACGCACCATCCACGCCCACCCGACGCTCGCCGAAGCGGTGCACGAAGCCGCGCTCGCCGCGGACAAGCGCGCCCTCAACTACCCCAACAAGTAGGAGCCCGTCCCACGGGCGACCACACCGCTGACGCCCGTGTCGCCCGTGAGACGGGCTCCTACAGCGGAATTACGGCGCTCTTTTGACCGACGTGACGTTCGGTAACTGTTCCAACCGCCCGATGACACGTGAAAGCGCGGCAAGACCCGGCACCGACAGGCTCAGCTCGATCGTCGCCTGCATGCGCTGCCGGTCGGTTCGCGTCTGGGAGCTCGCGACGCCGATCCTTTCATCGGCGAGCACGCTGCTGATGTCGCGCAGCAGCCCGTTGCGGTCGAACGCCTGCACGACGAGCTCGACCGGATAGGTGGCCTCGCTCGAGTCGCTCCATTCCACCTCGATCACGCGCTCGGGATGCCGCGATCGCAGATTGGCGAAATTACCGCAATCGTTGCGGTGAATGCCGACGCCGCGGCCCTTGGTGATGTAACCGGTGATCGGCTCCGGTGGCACCGGCCGGCAGCAGCGCGCCAGGTTGCACAGCAGGTCGTCCACGCCGCGAATGGCGAAGCGCTTGCCGCCCTTGTCGCGGCGCGCTTGCGTGCGCCGCCGCGGCAGGCCCGGATCGGTGCTCCGGTTCAGCAGTTGCTGCAAGCCTCTCGCCACCGCGCCCGGGGTCACGTCGCCGGCGCCGAGCGCAACGCACAGCTCGTCCGTGCCGGCGGCCTTCAGCTCCGTCGCGATCGCATCGACGGGCAGGTCGCGCGCGTTCAGGCGCGCCATTTCGCGTTCCAGGATTTCGCGGCCCTGCCGGCGGTTCTGGTCGCGGTCCTGCTGCCGGAACCAGCTCCTGATTTTGGCCCGGCTGCGCGATGAGCCGAGGTAACCGTTCTGCGGGCTCAGCCAGTCCCGGCTCGGCTGCGGATCGCGCGCGGTGATGATCTCGATGCGATCGCCGTTCGCGACCCGGTAGGTGAGGGGCACCATGCGCCCGTTGACCTTGGCGCCGCGGCAGCGGTGGCCGATCTGCGTATGCACGTGATAGGCGAAGTCGAGCGGCGTCGAACCCGCGGGCATCTCCACCACGTCACCTTTCGGGCTCAGCGCGTACACGCGGTCCTCGAACGCGTCGCCGCGAATCTGCTCGAGGAGATCGCCATCCTCGTCGGAAGGCTCCAGCAGCCCACGCAGGTAGCGGATCTTGCCGTCGAAAGCCGAACCCGGCCGCGGCGCGGCGCCCTCCTTGTAACGCCAATGCGCGGCGACGCCCAGTTCCGCGGAGGCGTGCATGTCATGGGTGCGGATCTGCACCTCGACCGCCTGGCCGCCGGACCCGATGACGGCGGTGTGCAGCGACCGGTACTCGTTGCCCTTGGGATTCGCGATATAGTCGTCGAACTCGCCGGGCAGGTACGACCAGCGGTTGTGCACCGCGCCGAGCGCCGCGTAGCAATCGGTGACGGTGTCGACCAGCACGCGCACGGCGCGCACGTCGAAGATCTGCTCCAGCGCGCGGCCTTTGCGCTGCATCTTGCGCCAGATGCTGTAGATGTGCTTCGGCCGGCCGCTCACCTGGGCCTTGATGCCGTTCTTCGCAAGCTCCGCGCCGATGATCCCGGCAATCTCCGCCACCGAGGCTTCGCGCTTCGCGCGCGTCTCCGCGAGCATGCGCGCAATGCGCGCGTACCGGTCCGGCTCGAGATAGCGGAACGCGAGGTCCTCGAGCTCCCACTTGAGCTGCCAGATGCCGAGGCGATTGGCGAGCGCCGCGTAGATCTCGCGCGTCTCGATTGCCAGGGCGCGCTGTTCGGCCGCCGCAGCGGCCTTGGCCAGCCGCAGCCGGTAAAGCTGCTCGGCGATCCGGATCACGACCAGGCGGGCATCGGACACGACGGCGAGCAGCATCTTGCGCAGCGCCTCGGACTGGCTGACGGCCAGGGCTTCGCCGGGTTGCCAGTCCGGCGGCAGCGTGAAGCGGCCGAGGCCCACCAGCTCCCCGACCGTGCCGCGCAATCCCGCAAGCGGGGTATCGTCGAGATCCGCCGCGGCCAGCGCGCCGTCCCGTACGAGGGGATACACCCGGGCCGCCGCGAGCAGCGGCCGGGCCAGCCCCAGCGGCTCCAGCAGCGCGGCGATCGCCTCGCCTTCGGCACAGGCTGCCCGCGCGCGCGCGGCAGCGCCGGCCCGGTGGCAGGCGGATTCGGCGAGCTGTCGCGAGAAGGCGACGATGTCGACCTTTTCCTCGCGCGTTTCCGGATTTTCGCTTTTAGTTTCGATCATTTCATGAATTTTCGCACATAGTGCGCGAATTCGAATACCGTTATCATACTGCCCCGGGCGCACGCGCGCCTGCGACATTCACAAGCAATAACCAACGACGAAGCACCATGGCCGGACACAGTAAATGGGCAAACATCCAGCACCGCAAGGGTGCTCAGGACAAGCGGCGCGGCAAACTGTTCACCAAGCTCATCCGTGAAATCACCGTGGCGGCCCGCATGGGCGGCGGCGATATCTCGGCCAACCCGCGCCTGCGGCTTGCGGTCGACAAGGCCAAGGCGCAGAGCATGCCGCGGGACAACATCGACCGGGCTATCAAACGGGGCAGCGGCGAGGGCGGCGACGCCGATTACCAGGAGATCCGCTACGAAGGCTACGGTCCCGGCGGCACGGCCGTGATCGTCGACTGCATGACGGACAACCGCAACCGGACCGCCGCGGACGTGCGGCACGCGTTTTCGAAATTCGGCGGCAATCTCGGGGCCGACGGATCGGTGAATTACCTGTTCAATCAGGTCGGGTTGCTGGTGTATCCGCCCGCAAGCGACGAGGACGCGATCATGACGGCCGCCATCGAAGCGGGCGCGGAGGACGTGGTGGTGAGCGAGGACGGATCCATCGAGGTCCTGACCGACCCCGCCGAATTCGAGTGCGCGCGCGAGGGCATGCGCAAGGCCGGTTTTCCGCCGGAGCACTCCGAGCTCACGATGCGCGCGATGACCACCGCGGAACTGGAGTTGCAGGAGGCGCAATCGATGCTCAAGATGCTCGAAACGCTCGAGGACCTCGATGACGTCCAGAATGTGTACAGTAACGCCGATATCCCGGACGAAGCGCTGGCGGCGCATTGAGGCCTGGTTTGACTGAGCGCCAGCGCATTCTCGGTCTCGATCCGGGCTCCCGCCTGACCGGCTTCGGTGTGGTCGACTTCCTCGACGACCGCGCGGTGTACGTCGCCAGCGGTTCGGTCCGGAGTGCCGAAGGCAGCTTTGCGGAGCGCCTGCGGCTGATCTTCCGCGCCGTCGGCGAGATCGCGGCAGAGTACCGGCCCGACGCCGTGGTCATCGAGTCCGTGTTCGTGCACCGCAATGCCGGCAGCGCCCTGAAACTCGGGCATGCGCGATCCGCGGCGCTTTGCGCCACGTTCGAACGCAATCTCGAGGTGTTCGAGTACGCGCCGCGCGCAATCAAGCAGGCCATCGTCGGCACCGGGGCCGCCACCAAGGTGCAGGTGCAGCACATGGTGATATCCCTCCTGAACCTCCACGGGCAACCGGCGCCGGATGCCGCCGACGCGCTGGCCGCGGCGCTGTGCCACGGCCATGCGCGCCGGCTGCAGACGCGCCTCGCCGGCGCGGCGGCCAAAGCCGCCATGGCGGCTTCGCGGTGACCCGTTCATGATCGGCTCGATCCGCGGCCGGCTCGCCGCCAAGCTGCCGCCGCACATCGTCGTCGAATGCGGCGGCGTCGGTTACGAAATCGAGACCCCGATGTCCACGTTTCTCGAGCTGCCGAACACAGGGGCCGACGTATTCCTGCATACCCACCTCGTGGTGCGGGAAGACGCCCATATCCTGTTCGGCTTCTCGACGGTCGAGGAAAAGACGCTGTTCCGATCGGTCATCAAGGTGAGCGGCGTCGGCGCGAAGATCGGGCTTGCCATCCTGTCCGCCATGAGCGTCGCGGACTTCCAGCGGTGCGTGCAGCGCGATGACGCCGCGATGCTGACGAAGATTCCAGGAGTGGGGCGGAAGACCGCCGACCGGCTGATCCTCGACCTGCGCGACCGCATCGGCAAGGTGCTGGTGATCCCGAAATCCGCGGCGGGCATCACCGCCACGCCCGATGCGCGCAGCGAGGCATTTGACGCCCTGGTCGCGCTGGGCTACAAGCCGAACGAAGTGAAGCGGCTGCTGGACGGCGTGGACCTCGCGCAGACGTCCGCCGAGGACATCATCCGCTCGGCGCTCAAAAAGGCGATTGCATAAATGGCGATAGAGCACGACCGCCTGACCTGCGCGACCCCGCGCGACGACGACCCCGTGTTCGATCGCGCCATTCGCCCGAAGACGCTGGCCGATTACGTCGGCCAGCCGAGCGTGAAGCAGCAGATGCACATCTTCATCACCGCGGCCCGCAACCGCGGCGAGGCGCTCGACCACGTGCTGATCTTCGGCCCGCCGGGCCTGGGCAAGACGACGCTCGCGCACATCGTGGCGCACGACATGGGTGTCAACCTCCGGCAGACCTCCGGGCCCGTGCTGGAACGGCCGGGCGACCTCGCGGCCATCCTGACCAACCTCGAGCCGAACGACGTGCTGTTCGTCGACGAGATCCACCGCCTGAGCCCGGTGGTCGAGGAAGTCCTGTACCCGGCCATGGAAGACTTCCAGCTCGATATCCTCATCGGCGAGGGACCGGCGGCGCGGTCGATCAAGCTGGACCTGCCGCCGTTTACCCTCGTCGGCGCCACCACGCGCGCGGGCCTGCTGACGTCGCCGCTGCGCGACCGCTTCGGCATCGTGCAACGGCTCGAGTTCTATAACGCCGCCGACCTCGAAACGATCGCGCTGCGCTCGGCCGGCATCCTGAATCTCGCGCTCGAACCAAAAGGCGCCGCGCAGATTGCGGCGCGCGCCCGGGGCACGCCGCGCATCGTGAACCGGCTGCTCCGGCGGGTGCGGGATTACGCGGAAGTCGAGGCCGATGGCGTCGTGACGGACGCCGTCGCGGTCAGCGCCATGGACATGCTCGAAGTCGATCCCCACGGGTTTGACGCCATGGATCGCCGCCTGCTGCAGACCATCATCGACAAGTTCGACGGCGGCCCCGTCGGCGTCGAAAGCCTCGCGGCGGCCGTGGGCGAGGAGCGCGGCACGATCGAGGACGTGCTCGAGCCCTACCTCATCCAGCAGGGTTTCATGATGCGGACCGCGCGCGGCCGCGTCGCGACCCGCAACGCCTATCTGCATTTCGGCCTGACGCCGCCTGCGCGGGAGAGCATTCCCGAACTGCCGCTGTTCGACAGGAACTAGGTTTCCGATGCTTTCGAACGAGCCCTTCGCCTGGCCGGTGCGCGTCTATTACGAGGATTCGGACGCGCAAGGGCTGGTCTACTTCGCGAACTACTTCAAGTTCATGGAACGCGCCCGCACGGAGTGGCTGCGCTCCCTCGGGGTGGAACAGGACGCCCTGATGCGCGAACATCGCCGGTTTTTCGTAGTGGTCGACGCGCAGGCCGAGTTCCTCGCGCCCGCGCGGTTCAATGAGCAATTGCTCGTGACCGTGGGCCTCACCGGCTTCGCGCGCGCGAGCTTCACGCTGGAACAGCAGATCTTTCGCAGCCGGCTGGACGGCGAGCTGCTGTGCCGGGGCACGACGCGGGCCGCCTTCATCAACGCCGATACGTTGAAGCCCGCGCGCCTGCCCGACTCATTATTTGCAAGGATCCCAAGCTCATGACCGCCGACCTCTCGTACCTCGACCTGATCATGCAAGCGAGCCTCGTCGTCAAGGGCGTGCTCATCATCCTGCTCGTCGCCTCTTTCGTCTCGTGGAGCATCATCTTCACGAAACGCCGGCTGATCAGCCGCACCAAGGATGCTTCCGACAAGTTCGAAGCCAACTTCTGGTCGGGCGGCGACCTGAATACGCTCTACCACAGCACGACGCGGAACAAGGAAGGCAACATCGGCATGGCGACCCTGTTCGAGGCGGGCTTTCGCGAGTTCAATCGCGGCGCCCAGCAGGCGGACGTGCAGCCGGAGAAGCTCGTGGACGAGTGCCGGCGCGCAATGCGGGTCGGTATGATGCGCGAGGTCGACCGGCTCGAGCAGGGCCTCGCGACCCTCGCGACCATCGGCTCGACCAGCCCCTACGTCGGCCTGTTCGGCACGGTCTGGGGCATCATGAATTCCTTCACGAGCCTCGGTAACGTGCAGGTGGCGACGCTCGCGAGCGTGGCACCGGGCATCGCCGAGGCGCTGATCGCGACGGCAATGGGTCTGTTCGCGGCCATCCCCGCGGTCGTCGCCTATAACCGCTACGCGGACAAGGTGGTAAGGCTGGAGATCCGTTACGACGGCTTCATGGAGGAGTTCTCCAGCATCCTGCAACGGCATTCGCGCGCGAAGCGCAAGGCGGTGTGACATGTCGACCCCGCTCCAGAAACGCAAGCTGATGTCCGACATCAACGTCGTGCCCTATATCGACGTCATGCTGGTGCTGCTGATCATCTTCATGGTCACGGCGCCGCTGTTGACGCAGGGCATCAAGGTCGAGCTGCCGGAAGCGGCCGCCGAGCCCATCCCGGGGGTCGCCGAGCACCCGCCGATCGTGCTGTCCGTCGACGCCGAGGGCAATCTCTACATCAACCAGGGCGATGACGAGGACAAGCCCGCGAGCGCCCAGCGCATCGTGCAGGTGACCCGCAGCATCCTGGAGAAGAACCCGGGCATCGCGGTGCTGGTGAAAGCAGACCGGGCCGTGCCCTACGGCAACGTCGTCGGCGCGATGGTGCTGCTGCAGCAGGCAGGCGCCGAGAACGTCGGGTTCGTCACCGATCCACTGGATACGTATCCCGTTCCGGAATGAATCGGCGCTGCCTGGGTGATCCGAACGAGTGATTCGCGACGAGCACAATGTCATCCCGGTGCTGCTGGCGATCCTGCTGCACGCCGGGATTTTCGCCGCCATGGTCGTGGCGTTCGACTGGTCGCGGCCGATCCATCCGCCGACACCGCTGGCGATCGAGGCGACACTCGTGACGGAGGCGCAGTTGCCGCCGACTCGCGAGGAATTGCGGCGGGAGGCGGAGGAGCGCGCCCGCCAGGAGGCGCGGGAGGCCGAGGAACGCGCCCGCCAGGAGGCGCTGGAAGCCGAGCAGCAGCGCATCCGGGAGGAACAGGCGGCGGAGCGCCGCCGGCTGGAACAGGAAGCGGCAGAGCGCCAGCAGCGCGAGGCCGCCGAAAAGGAGCGCCAGCGCCAGGAAGCCGAGGAGCGTCGGCAGCGCGAGGAAGCCGAGCTGGAGCGGCGGCGGCAGGAAGCCGAGCGCAAGCGGCTCGAGGAGATCGAAAGGCAGCGCCGGGAAAACGAGCTCGCGCGCGCGGCCGCGGAGGCGGAAGCGCGCCAGAAGCGCCTGCAGGAAGAACTGGCCGCGGAAGCGGAAAGGCAGGAGGCGATGAGCTCCGGCGAGCTGGCGCGCTACAAGTTCGCCATACAGCAGCGAATCATGCAGAACTGGATCAAGCCCGCGAGCGCCAGGCCCGGCCTGGAATGCGTCATCAACGTGCGGCAGGTCCCGGGTGGCGAAGTGATCAGCGCCACCATCGAGCGCTGCAACGGCGATGCCGCGGTGCAGCGCTCCATCGAAGCCGCGGTGTTCAAGGCATCGCCGCTGCCGGAACCGTCAAATCCGGCGCTTTTTGAACGAAACTTGCGGATCACATTCAAACCTGAACAATAGGGGCACTTCTGTGGGGATCGGGGCAATCCAACCAATGCGAATGAAGCGCTTGCAGCGCCGGATGGCGCTGCTGCTCGTAGTGTGCAGCGCGCTGCCGTCCATCGCGGCAGCGCAGCTCGAGATCGAAATCACGCGCGGCGCGGGCAAGCAGACGCCGATCGCCGTCGTGCCGTTCGGCTGGCAGGGTGAGGGCGCGCCTCCCATGGACGTCACCGGCGTCATCACGGCGGATCTCGAGCGGAGCGGCCGCTTCGCGCCGTTGCCCGAGGACAAGATGCTCCAGAAGCCGACCCGCGGCGTGGACGTCGATTTCGACGACTGGTCGATCATGGGCATCGAAGCCGTCGTCGTGGGCGAAGTCATCCAGACCGGCGAAGACCGCTACACGGTGCAGTTCCAGTTGTTCGACGTGTTCGGCAGGGAGCAACTCGTCGGCTATCGCATGCCGGCGAGCGGGGCGACGATGCGGCACACGGCGCATCGCGTGGCAGACATGATCTTCGAGCAACTCACCGGTATCGCGGGCGTGTTTGCGACCCAGATCGCCTACGTCACGGCCGAGCGCAACGGGCGGGATTCGCTTTATTCCCTGATCGTGTCGGATGCCGACGGCGCCAACGAGCACGTGATCGTCGAGTCGCCGGACCCGATCATGTCGCCGGCCTGGTCACCGGACGGGCGCCGCATTGCCTACGTATCGTTCGAAGGCAATCAGTCCTCGATCTTCGTCCAGACGCTGCGCACTGGCAATCGCATCCAGGTCTCGAACCAGCCCGGCATCAACGGCGCACCGTCGTTCTCGCCGGACGGCCGCAGGATGGTGCTGACGCTCGGCGGCCAGGACGGCAATCTCGACATCCACGTGATGGACCTCGCGACGCGCGAGACGACCCGCCTGACGACCAACCGCGCGATCGACACCGAGGGGAGCTGGACGCCCGATGGGGAGCAGATCTATTTCACCTCGGATCGCGGCGGCGGCCCGCAGATCTACCGGGTGCCGGCCAGCGGCGGCACCCCGGAGCGCGTGACCTTCGAAGGCAGTTATAATGCGCGCCCACGCCTGTCGCCGGACGGGACGAAGCTCGCCATGGTGCACCTTACCCAGGGGAACTACCGCATCGCCGTCAAGGAGTTGGACGGCGGGAGCCTGCTGGTGCTGTCCACCGGTCAGCAGGACGAGTCCCCGAGCTTCGCGCCGAACAGCGACACGCTGATCTACGCGACCCGGGAGCAGGGCAACGGGGTGCTCGAGACGGTCACGGCCGACGGCCTCGTGCGCCAGCGGCTGGCCTCCGGGGAAGGCGACGTGCGCGAACCCGTGTGGGGCCCGTTCGCACCCAACTAGACATACCGGAATACTTTAAGTAGTTTAAGTAAACAATTGAAACCAAAACATCTACAGACCGTACGCCAGCCATAAAGGACCATCTCCATGCGACCGATCAAGTTTCTTGCCCCCGCGTTCCTGGCGCTCACGATTGCCGCCTGCGGAGGCAATCCGCCGCTGCCGGCTCCGGAGCCGCAGGCGCCGCCCAGCGCGGACCAGGCCGACAGCGCCGACTCGAGGGGCTTCGAAGGCGAAGAATTCGGCGAGGGTGAGGCTTTCGGCGAGGACCGGGACGACGACGGCGAGCTGGCCATGGTCGTCTACTTCGACTTCGACAATGCCGACCTGCGCCCCGAGTACGCCGACCTGCTGGCGCAGCACGCCAGCCGGCTGGCCGACAACCCGAATCTCAACGTCCGCCTCGAAGGCCATGCCGACGAGCGCGGGTCGCGGGAGTACAATATCGGGCTGGGCGAGCGGCGCGCGCAGGCCGTCCGCCGGATGCTGCTGATCCAGGGCGCGCGGGCCGACCAGATCTCGACGGTCAGCTTCGGCGAAGAGCGGCCGGCGGCACTCGGCAGCGACGAGGAAGCTTACGCGCTCAACCGCCGCGTCGAGATCAAATACCTCAATTAAGAGGGGAAGCGCGCGTGACTTCACTTGGAACCTCCCGGCCGATCCTGCTTGTCGTGGCAGCCGCCCTGCTGTCCGGTTGTGCGATGCAGAACCCGCAGGAAGACCCGGTCGTGCTCAAACTGAACGAGATCGACCGCCGGCTTTCGGCCGTCGAGCGAATCCTCGCGAACGGCAGCCTGGTCGACATGGCCATGCACATGGACAACCTGCAGCGCACGACGGCCGAGCTGCGCGGGCGCGTGGAGACACTCGAGTACCAGTCCGAGGAAACGGCCGACCGCCAGCGGGACCTGTATCAGGACCTCGACCAGCGCATCCAGCAGCTCGAGCAGCGGCTGCAGGCGGGCACGGGCGGCCCGCTCGTCCCGGGCCAGCTACCCGTGCCGGGCGGCTCCGACCGCGACAACTACCAGGCCGCGTTCGAGCTGCTGAAGCAACAGCAGTACGAAGATGCCGCGGGGGCCTTCGAGCAGTTCCTGGAAACCTATCCCGATAGCGAGCTGGCCGACAACGCGCAGTACTGGCTGGCCGAGTCGTACTACGTCACCGGGCAGTTCGAGCAGGCGCTCGGCGAATTCGAGTCGGTGATCAACGATTACCCGGACTCGCGCAAGGCGGCCGACGCACTGCTCAAAATGGGCTACTGCAACTACGAGCTCGAGCGCTGGGACGCGGCACGCGATGCGCTCCAGCGCGTGCAGCGCGAGTTCCCGGAGACCACGGCCGCGCGGCTCGCCGACCAGCGGCTCGACCGCATGCGCGAGGAAGGCGCCTGAGCCGCCCGGCAGGTTTCTGATTCGGCGCCGGTCCGGTATCATGCCGCGCGGTTCCCGTCCGTTACATCATCCGGGGCGTTAGCTCAGAGGTAGAGCATTCGGCTTTTAACCGACTGGTCGTAGGTTCGATCCCTACACGCCCCACCATACCCTCAAGGTCCATTCCGGACACGTGGTTAGTTAATAGATCCGAAGGAAGGAATTAGGAGCGGGCGCGCTTCCCGCCGGACCGCCTCAACATCGACAGGGCTTTCGTGCGCGACGTCGACCGCTCGGCAAGCGATGCCGCGATCGCGAACGCGATCCTGTCCCTGGCGGGGAGCCTCAATCTCACCGTAACGGCGGAGGGAGTCGAGCGCCCGGGCCAGCTCGAGTGGCTGCGGGCGCGGGGGTGCCACGAAGTGCAGGGCTATCTGCTGTCGAAGCCGCTGGCGCCGGTGGACCTGGAGCGGCGCTTTCTTTCGCAGGACGGGGGGTGCACGGAGCTCACGCAGCCCTCTTTACCGTTTTGTCCGCGCACCGTGGCGGGAGCTCGTTCCGGCTGAGCGTGCATTTCGCCGCCGCCATGTCGGCAAAGCTCAGGGGCGGCGTACGCGGTACGTTGGCGACGGGTCGGCTACGAACGTGCCGTCCAGGTAGCGGGTGAAATTTCGCTCAGGTCTTCCGGCAGTGCGTCGATGTCGCCGCTCAGCTCGAGCACCGGATCCTCCTCCAGCCGCCGCGTCAGCGCGCGAATGGCGGCGCGAATCGTCTGCGACTTGCTCCAGACTATTCAAGCGGCTCCGGCGAGCTCGTAATTCCGATTCAAGAGGTGCCGAAAGACGAGTAGAGCGCCTCGATACTTCGCCAGTTGCCGGACGGCACCGGGCCCGGCGATCCGGACTGGCGCATAAAGCTCACCTAACTTGCCGGCCGAGCTGACCGTCGGCGAGATCCGCGAAGCGGGGCGCGGCTCGCCGCCGGCCGAGGCGCAGGCGCTGGCCGCGCTGACGGCAAACCTGCCGGGCACGTTGCCGATTCCGCTGACCGGCTACGTCGCACGAACTTTGCGCGAAATGCCACCTGACGCGTCTGTAAGACGGGACTGCGAACGCTCCGGGCACCAGATCGTTGTCCGTGACAGACACCAGCGAACGGCGTCGCCGAGAAAACCTTAAAGCATAGTCCTGTATTCTCACCTATGGCAACGAAATATTTGGAGTGCATTCCCGCCCTCAATTGTTGCTTGACGCTTGCATCAAACGGCGTTCTGAACCCACCGTCATTCCCGCTCGAATTGCGCCAGGACAACCAGCGGCGAACGGAATGCAGTTAACGTAACGCCCGCTGGTTTTTCTTGACAAACATCACATCTTCGTCCCCACTCGAATGGCATGTGCTGATTAACGACCACCTCGAAACGGCACGCGCTGCACCAAACGGGATTGGATGAAGGTGTGACATGGGGCGCATTTGTTTTAGGTCTCGTCGACGACGGCGTCAGGCGGACGTCGCACGTTGCGCCGATGCTCGTCCGCTGATCGACGGCTCGGGCGGGATGGAGGTCTCTCGTACATGAAGAATTCCCGTTTCCATTCGGCCCTGTTCATACCGCTCTTGATGCTATTGGGGCACGCGGCCGTCGCCGACACCGTAAAGTACGAGTATGACGAGCTGGGAAGGCTTACGCGTATTCAATACGGAGACGGCAGCAACACGACCTACGTGCTCGACCCGGCCGGGAATCGCACGCAGGTCACTACAGCGCTCCCGCCGGAAATGCCGGCGTCAATCACCGTTCCTCCCGGTAGCGCGACGGGCAGTTACACGATCGAATGGGGAATAGCGGACGGCACCGTTACGAGCTACGAGCTGTACGAGGACACCAATTCGAGTTTCTCCAGTCCGACATTGGCTTACGAGGGCTCTGTCAGAAGCAAGCTGTTACCAGGTCGAGGTAACGGAACGTATTCCTATCGCGTGCGTGCCTGTAATGGCAGCGCTTGCAGCGGCTACCGGACGGGCAGCAACCCGGTCAGTGTCATTCTTGCCGGCATACCCGCCTGGATCGACGTGCCATCGGGGAGTAACACCGGTGATTACACGGTTAGCTGGGGAACGTCGAGTGGCACCGCTACGGCCTACAAGCTGTACGAGGACACGAATTCAACTTTCTCCAGTCCGACACTGGTTTACAACGGCGCTGGCACAAGCAAGCTATTACCCGACAGAGGTAACGGAACCTATTATTACCGCGTGCGCGCCTGCAACAGCAACGGCTGCGGCAGTTACCGCACGGGCGGCAATGCAATCAGCGTGACCCTGCCGCCGGGCGTACCCGCGTCAATCACGGTTCCGCCGGGCAGCGAGACGGGCAGCTTCACGATCAGTTGGGGGCTGGCGAGTGGCACCCTCACGACCTACAAGTTGTATGAGGACACGAATTCAAGTTTCTCCAGTCCGGCACTGGTTTACAACGGCACTGACAGAAGCAAGCTATTGCCGGGCAGAGGCAACGGGACCTATTACTATCGGGTGAGGGCCTGCAACGGCAGCGCCTGTAGCGGGTATCGCACAGGCAGCAATGCACTCACGGTGACGTTGCCGCCGGGCACACCAACCTCGATCTCGATAACTCTGATCAATGATCCCAACTACAGGGTGAGCTGGGGCGCCTCCAGCGGTACGGTCGCGAGCTATAAGCTGTACCGATCGTTTTACTCGAATTTCAGCAGTCAGACGCTGGTTTACAGTGGCACGGGCACTTCGAAATTTTTCCCGCGTCCGAGTTACAGCACCACCTATTACTTCCGGGTGCGAGCGTGCAATAGCAGCGGCTGCAGCGGCTATCGGGCCAGCGGCGGGGTGACGTTCACCGCCCTCGGCGGCGGCGGTGGTGGTGGCAACCTTGACTCGGTGGATCCGGGCACCGAGGGGGCAGCACGAGGGGCGACGCCATGAAAGAGAGCCATATCGATCTGCGGAGCCTTACTAATTCGCCGGCACGGCGCTGTCTCCCTTACCGGGCCATGATCCGGTTCCTGCTCGCGTCGGCAATGGTGGCGGGCGGACCCGCTGCCCAGGCCCAGCAGGATGTGCCTGACGTGATTTCTCCGCTACGGGTCGAAACCGATCACAACGGCGTGAACCTGATCAGCGGTAAGACCCAACTGCCGATACCCGTGCTTGCGGTGCCGGGGGCGCCCAAACTGCGCTTCGACTTCGTGCAGAATGCCGCGCCTTACGTTAGCGGCGAGCAGTGGGGAGGGCCGGGCTCCGCTCAAAGCAACTACTCGGTGCATACCGGTACGGGTGCGTCGGCCTCCTTCCGTTGTTCCGATTTTGATTGCACCAGCGTCGCGGGCACCAAATCCACGTTTACCCCGAACGCGAATGTCTTCGTCCAGGGCGGCTCGCGTGCGCGCTATCAGTTCGATTTGAAGCAGGTCAAGACCACGGGAACGAGTCCGGTCTCGATGCGCTATTACGCGTCCTCGGTGAGCTATCCGACCGGTGAGGTCATCAGCTACACGTACGAGACCACGACCCTCACCGGCGATACGTTCGGCCGCACCTTCTACCGCCCGACGCGAATCACCAGCAACCTGGGATTCTTCATCACGATCGCCTATCAGCCCGGCACCCTCGAGAGCGGAGCGTGGGGTTCGCCCGCGGAGGCCGCGATCTACAACAGTTCCGCCCCGACGACGCCGCTCGGACGGCTGACCTACAGCGCCGACGGCAGCACGATCACGGACCTCGGCGGACGGGTCTACACCTGCCAGGCTTGTGCCAACGCACTCGGCGCGAATCTCGAGCGGTCGTCGGGATCGCTGCAGCTTCCCGGCGAGACGTCCCCGACCCTGCAGGTCACGGCGCGGCCCAATTACCCGCTCGTCGGCTCGATCACGCGGGACGGCGTACCGTGGAACTATGCCTACACGAACGTGCGGCTGAACGCATCGGGACAGGGTTACTTGTACGATGAGCTGGCCGTCACGGGCCCGGACGGCTACCACACGGTCTACGCCATCCGGGTCTTTGACGGGCGCAATATTCTCACGAGCATCACGGATTCGATCGGACGGGCGACCTCGGTCGACTTCGACAACGCCTACCGGCCGACGCGCATCGTGTATCCGGAAGGCAATGCAGCCAGCGTCGATTACGACAACTTCGGGAACATCGTCTCGCGGACGACGCAGCCGAAGCCGACTTCGGGTCTGACCGCGGTCACCGAGACCGCTCATTATCCGATCGACACCTGCACCGCCGCGGTGCTGGACGTGCTTTGCTTCCGTCCGGTCTGGTACCGCGACGGTCTCGGGCGGCAGACCGACTTTGCTTACAACGATCGCGGCCAGCTCACCGTGCAGACCGATCCGGCCGACGCGAACGGCGTCCGGCGCAAGACCTACATAACTTACGAGGCGAGCACGGGGATCAGCCGCCGGAGCGTCGTGCGGGTCTGCGGCGATACCACGACGTGCGGCACCCCGGACGAGATCCGCACCGAGTATGAATACTGGGGCAGCACGTACCTGCCCGCCGTCGTGCGCCGGATCGATGCCGCCCGCGGCGAGACGCTCGAGACGCATTACACCTACGACCTCGCGGGCCGGCTGCTGGTCGAGGACGGCCCGCTGCCCGGCGCCGGCGACGCGAAGTATTTCCGCTACGACGTGTACGGCCGGCGGACCTGGGAGATCGGACCGGCAGATGACACCGGTGTGCGGCTCGCGCGGCGGCTCAGCTATCGCGACTCCGACGACAAGCTGAGCTACGTCGACGACGGCTCGGTGCCGAGTGCGACGAGCACTTCGCTCACGGTTTTCCGCCGCACGGATTTTGATTATGACAGCCGGCGCAACCCGGTGCTCGAGAGCGTGTCCGCGGGCGGTACGACGTACACCGTCCTGCAGCGCACGTTCGACAACGCGGGACGCCTCACGTGCGAAGCCCGCCGGATGAACCCGGCCGACTTCGGCTCGCTCACAGCGAGCGCGTGCTCGCTGGGACCGGAGGGCAGCCAGGGCCGGGACCGGATCACCCGGAACAGCTACGACGCCGCGGGTCAGCTTCTCAAG
>DASSBS010000126.1:0-14973 GCA_035698445.1 Woeseiaceae bacterium | reverse complement strand
CCGCACCATCCTGACCGTCACGTACACCGTCACCAACACGGGTACCGTGGCGGGTGCCGAGGCCTCACAGGTCTATCTCACCTTGCCCAGTGCCGCAGGTGAGCCCTTCAAACGGCTGGTCGGTTTCCAAAAGGTCGATCTCGAACCCGGCACGAGCAAGGCGGTGAGCCTCACGATCGACTCTGCCGCCTCGAATCATCCGCTCTCCTACTTTGAGCCCGATCCGGACGGGACTTGGGCGGACGGCGAGTGGCTCACGCCCTCAGGCGACTATACCGTCCACGTCGGAACTTCCTCAGCGGAGACGCCGCTCGTGATGACCGTCAACCTGTCGTTGTAGAGAGGCCACGGGTACGAATCCGGGCTCAACGCGATAAAGCCATGAGCCCCATGCGGAACGGACTGCGAGTGAGCGACTCGAGCACTCGTAGTCCGCCTCAAGGGACCGTCAACTCGAGCGTTGATGTCCCACCGCCGATTTGCAGCGCGAGCTCCCGGTACCGCGGTTCGTTCCAGCCGACTGCCGCCCATCGAAGCACGGGATGGAGTTCAGAGGGATCGAATTCCGTGATTTGCTCGTCAGGGAAGTGCCTCTCGCCCGTCGCGAACGGCACGAGGTACTCCACACCTTGCTGCAGACTGCTTCCATCCGGGGTGCGGAAGTTCCACAGGTCGACATCCAGCGGTTCACCCAGCCTTGCCAGATGCAGAAACGCGGTCAGGTTGAAGATGCTGTAGTCCCACGCCCGTGTCCGTTCGAGCTCGTGCGGCTGGCTGCCGTCCGGCCGGAATTGCTCGCCAATCTCGGCCTGCGCTGCCTCGAGGGTTGTCCGCGCCACTTCGGTCTGTCCAGTATAGAGGGCGAGAGCGACGATCTGCAGGTCGTACCAGGTCTCCTGGTTGTTATCCCTGTCGGCCACGTCTGCTCCGCGTGGACTCTCGACGAGCCACTGCAGGTACGCGCGCATCCAGTCCTTGAGCGCCTGGTCGTCCGAGACCGTCCAGGCAGGCGAACCTTGCAGCAGAGTCACGCCGTCGATGATGTTCAGCAGAAATCGCGTCTCGATGATGCCTTCGCCGCGGCCCTCGGCGATGCCCGGAATACCCTGACCGAACTGGAGGTGCGGATCCATCCGCGTGTCCGCATCGAGGAACCAGACTCGAACGAGTCGCGCGGCGTGCTGCGCGTATTCTTGCCGGCCGGTAAAATAAGACGCGAGCGCGAGCGAGGAAACGGACCTGGCCACGCGTTCGAGATTCTCGCGATCCGTGATGCTTTCGATCTCCGGGTTCCGCTCGCCGTCTCTTCTGATGTACGGTTTGCCATCTGCCTCGGAAGGATCGGGCCACCAGTACGGCGCCTGGCTCATGTAGTCGTGCTGGTCGCCGCTCGGCGGTGTGACGCCTTTGTCCATCACAGACACCGGCTCCATATTCAGCACGCTGTCCGCGTCTACTTCGAGTGCAGTCAGCGCCTGCCCGAACTCCGGTTCTCCCCGGCGCAAGCTGTCGCGCACGCGCGCAACGTGGGCGCCGTCGATCAGCAGCAGTTCAGGGACGGTGATCGTTGACTCAGGTGGAGGCGTGCCCGATTCCGGTGTAACGGACCCTGTTTCCGGTGTGCCAGCACCCGATTCAGGCGTGGCGATGCCCGATTCAGGTATGGCGGTGCCCGATTCAGGTGTAGCGGTATCCGCTCCTCCGCAAGCGGCCAGAACCAGCCAGCCGGCGACGGCAAGAGCTCGCGGTAGATTGTGACTCGGGATGTGCATTGGTCTGATGGCGCTCCAAGGTATCGAACTGCCGGACGAGATCTCCGCCGGCCTGGCATAGGAACGTGACATTGCCCCGCCGACTCGAATCGGTCGTTTATTACCCGTGGGGCCCGCAATCGTCCGAAGATTACCGCGTCGCCGACGCAGCGGCTGCGCCATTCACCGTCTCGTGCGCGAAGACGCGCGACCGATTAACGCGCACTGCGAAGAGGGCGTGAAAATCGGCCGCCCGAGCGGTAGGCGACTTCTGATCGAGGCCGATCTTGCTTCCTGATCCGGGCGCGGTCAACCGTCGCCATCTGGGGACACTGAGCGCCGCGGCCTCGATCCAAAATTGAGTCCCCCACTCTTTTCCAGGAAGCCGACGACGATATCGGCTCCGTCGCCCGTCTTGAGGTTGGTGAACACGAAGGGTCGATCCTTCCGCATCCTCCTCGCGTCCCTGTCCATGACGTCCAGGTTCGCGCCAACCAGGGGTGCCAGATCGACCTTGTTGATCACGAGAAGGTCCGAGCGGGTGATCCCCGGTCCGCCTTTCCGCGGGATCTTCTCGCCGGCCGAAACGTCGATAACGTAGACGGTGATGTCCGCCAGCTCCGGGCTGAAGGTTGCGGCGAGGTTGTCCCCTCCGGATTCGATCAACACGATGTCGAGCCCGGGGAAGCGGTCATGCATCTGCCTGATGGCAGCGAGGTTGATCGAGGCATCCTCGCGTATCGCGGTGTGCGGACACCCGCCGGTCTCGACACCCAGGATGCGCTCCGGCGGCAGGGCTCCCGTGCGAGTCAGGATTTCCGCATCTTCCTTCGTGTAGATGTCGTTGGTAATGGCGGCGATGTCATAGCGGTCGCGCATTGCTTTGCATAAAGTCTCCATCAGGGCCGTTTTGCCCGACCCCACGGGGCCGCCGATGCCGACGCGAAGTGGTCCGTGTGGTGAATTCATGAGCGGAACAGCCTTGTATATTGAGTTTCGTGACACATCGAGGCGATGTCCGTGAGAAAACCGGCCGAGCCGACATCCCCGAGCTCGGCCGCGCGCGCCTCCTGCGCAATATCGAGTATGGCCGGCTCCAGGGCGACCATGGTCTTGAGCCCGTCCGTCTGCCCCAGCGGAACGAGACGGACGCCCGCCGAAACCAGGTTCCCGGCGAACGACTGGAGACAGGCGATGAGGACGGCGTCGAGGGGCAAGCCGTGCACCGCCGCCGCTGCTCCGGCCGCGACCGGAAAAGCCGTCTGGCCGGGACAGGCGGCGCGGAAGCGATCGAGCGTCGGATGCGGCCAGGCCCCTGCGACCGAGGAGAGAAAAGCCGTGCCTTGACCGAGACTCTCCAGGCGGCGCTCCTCAGTCGGCTGCAAGGCAGCCGCGAGGCTGTCGACCTCGCGAGCCGTCTCCCAATCCCGGGAAGACACTGCGCGCCAGGCCGCGCAAAGGAGGATTGCGTCGGAACGACCGGCGCCGTGGCGCAACACGCCGTCGATCCACGCAGCCAGCGATCCTGCGTGCCGTACCTCGCCTGACTCCACCACCCATTCGAGGCCGTGACTGTAGCCGAAAGCGCCAACCGGAAACGAAGGCGAGAACCAGGCTTGAATCTTGAGTAGATCCGCAGGTGCAAGGGGTGAGCCACATGGGAGCCACTCAGCCATGTTGGTGTGGATGTTCACGATCTGGTCCGTGGCTGTGTGCCTGACCATGCACCGCGCCGAAGTTGAAGGCGCCACCCTCGGGATCGAACGGTGCCGAGATTTCGGCGACGCTGCCTCCCAGGCCCCGGACCATATCCATAATCACGTGGTCGTGACGGATACGCAGGCGATCTCCGCATAGCTGTGTCGGCAGGTGGCGGTTGCCCAGGTGCCAGGCAATACGGACGAGCGCGGGGACATCCGCTGCGGCTATCTCGACGAGGTGCTCGGGCGCCGCCTTCACCCGTACGATGCGTCCGTCGAGAAGGACGAGACCATCGCCATCACGGAGCACAGCGGCTCGCGGCAAGTCGAGCAGGAAAGCCAACCCCGCTTCGCCGGTCATGGCGAGCCTGCGGCGATGGCGGCCGTCAAAGTCCAGGAAGACCGTGTCCGCCGCGATCGCCTCGTTCCATGTACCGGCGAGGCGGACCTCGTTGCAGAGCAGCACCTGAAGCACGTTCCGACCGGTCAGAAAAGAAAGTAGCGCTGCGACATTGGCAGCACAGTGGCCGGGTCGCAGGTCAGAAGCTCGCCATCCGCCCGCACCTCGTAGGTCTCCGGATCGACCTCGATCTTCGGCGTTGCCGAATTGTGCACCATGGATGCCTTTCCAATTCCTCCCCGGGTATTACTGACGGCCAAAGTGGCCTTGGAAAGGCCCAGCGTCCCGGCGACGCCTCCCGCCTGTGCGGCGGCGCTGAGGAAAGTCACCGCCGAGTGGCTCGTCGCCCGGCCGAACGCGCCGAACATCGGCCGGTAATGCACTGGCTGCGGGGTGGAAATCGAAGCGTTCGGATCGCCCATTAACGCCATCGCGATCGTACCCATCTTGAGGACGAGATCGGGCTTCACCGCAAAAAACGCCGGTGACCAGAGAACGAGGTCGGCAAACTTGCCGACCTCCACGGAACCGAGATGCTGTGACAGCCCGTGGGTGATCGCCGGGTTGATCGCCAGCTTGGCGATGTAACGCTTCACTCGGAAGTTGTCGTTGTCCCCTGTCTCTTCCGGAAGACGCCCGCGCTGTACCCGCATCTTGTGCGCGGTCTGGAACGTGCGGAGCATCACTTCGCCGATGCGGCCCATGGCCTGGCTGTCCGATGACATGATCGAGATCGCGCCCATGTCATGCAGGATATCCTCGGCCGCGATCGTCTCCTTGCGGATGCGGCTTTCGGCGAACGCCAGATCCTCGGGGATTTTCGGGTCGAGGTGATGGGCGGTCATCACCATGTCCAGGTGCTCATCGAGCGTGTTGACCGTGTACGGCATGGTCGGGTTGGTCGAAGCCGGCAGCACGTTCGGCAAGCCGGCCAGCTTGATGATGTCCGGCGCGTGCCCGCCGCCGGCGCCCTCCGTATGGAAGGAATGTATCGTCCGGCCTTGCATGGCGGCGATGGTGGATTCGACGAATCCCGATTCGTTCAAGGAGTCGCTGTGCAGCATTACCTGCACGTCATATTCGTCGGCGACCGACAGGCAGCAATCGAGTGCGGAGGGAGTTGCTCCCCAGTCCTCATGCACCTTGAGGCAGGAAGCGCCCGCCTCGATCTGCTCGGCAAGCGCTTCAGGGCGGGAAGAGCTCCCCTTCCCCGCAACGGCGACGTTCATGGGGAAACCCTCGAAGGCCTGCAGCATGCGGCCGATGTGCCAGGGACCCGGCGTGCAATTGGTGGCGACCGAGCCGGTCGCCGGCCCCGTTCCACCACCGACCATGGTGGTGGTGCCCGCTGCAAGGGCCTCTTCGATCTGCTGCGGGCTGATGAAATGAATGTGAGTGTCGACCGCGCCCGCTGTGACGATCTTGCCTTCTCCTGCAATGATCTCGGTCCCGGTGCCGATGATGATGTCGACCGACGGCTGCACGTCCGGATTGCCCGCCTTGCCGATCCCGGAAATTCGGCCGTCCTTGATGCCGATATCGGCTTTCACGATGCCCCAGTGGTCGATGATCAGCGCATTGGTGATGACCGTATCGGCGGCACCCTCCGCGTTGGTGGCCTGCGACTGTCCCATGCCGTCGCGCGTCACCTTGCCTCCGCCAAACTGCACTTCCTCGCCGTAGACCGCGAAGTCCCGCTCCACCTCGACCACGAGCTCGGTGTCCGCAAGGCGCAGCCGGTCTCCGGTCGTTGGGCCGAACATGTCGGCATAGGCCGCGTGCGAAATGCGATGGGGCATCAATCTCTCCCTCAGGCGCCTTGGTCGAGCTCGCCCATGACCTGGCCGTCGAATCCGCAGACACGACGCGCGCCGCGGAAGGGCACGAGCGTCACGTCACGTGCTTGTCCCGGCTCGAAGCGCACGGCCGAGCCGGCGGGAATATCGAGCCGGAAGCCGCGCGCCTTCGCGCGATCGAAGTCGAGCGCGCGGTTCGCTTCGGCGAAGTGGTAATGCGAGCCGACCTGGACCGCCCGGTCGCCGCGATTGGCAGCCGTTACCTTGAGGGTCGTGCAACCGGCATTGAGCTCGATGTCACCCGCTTGCGGGAAAATCTCGCCGGGAATCACAGCGAACCCCCGAGAAGAACCAGGCCGATCGCGGCCGTCGTTCCGCCGACGCCGCGAACCCGCATCGGTCCTCGCCGGGCAAGGGCGAGCCCAAGCCCGATCCCGACCGCGTGCAACAGAGCGGTCGCGCTGGCGAAGCCGATACCGAAAGCCAGTGCCCCTTCGGACAATTCCGTGCCGTGCGCATGGCCATGGAACAAGGCAAGCACGCCGACGAGCCCGCTTGCGAGCGCGAGCGGTAGCCGCACGGCAGCCGCGACCAGAACGCCCATCAGGACGACGGATCCGGCAACGCCCGGTTCCACCCCAGGCAAGGCGAACCCTGCCGTGGCCGATGCAAAGCCGCCAGCCATCACCGCGACGAAAGCGGCCGGCACGATCCACACGGCGCGGCCGCCGAGAAAGGCGGCCCAGAGCCCAACCGCCAGCATGGCCAGGACATGATCCAGCCCAAGGAGGGGATGCGCGAAGCCGGCGACAATAGCGCCCGTCTCGCTCCCATGACCAGGATGGGCAAAGGCCGGCAAGGTCGTGGTGACGAGCAAGAACACGGAGAGGGAAAGGCGGCGGCAGAGCATAGGGACACCTCCAGAAATCAGCGGATCGGTTGGTGCACGGACACGAGCTTGACCCCGTCGGGAAACGTTGCCTCGACCTGGACATCCGGGATCATTTCGGGCACTCCTTCCATCACCTGGTCGCGCGAGATGACATGCGCGCCGGCTTCCATCAGCTCGGCGACGGACTGCCCGTCGCGAGCGCCCTCGACCACGAAGTCGCAGACGAGCGCGACCGCTTCGGGATGATTGAGCTTGACGCCGCGAGCGAGCCGCTGACGCGCCACCATGGCCGCCATGGCGATCAACAGCTTGTCCTTTTCACGCGGAGTGAGCTGCATAGTCGCTCCTAACAGAACCAGTTGCGTGGCAGGCTGCGCCGATCCCTCAAGGGTCCGAGCGCCGCGATGAGCAGGCGCCTGAGCGTGTTGCCGTCGGCCGCCACGATTCTGGCGATGAGGACGTCGCCAACGACGCTCGCACCCGCGAGCGCCCCGTAGTCCTGCGCGAAACCGGCACGCAGGGCATCCCGCTTGGCGGCCAGATCCCGCCCGACATGAAGCAGGCTGGCCATCGCGGCATGGCGGTCCAGGGTGGTTGAGCAGGCCACGGTCCGTCCGAAGGGTTCGGCAATTCGCATGGCGTCGGCATAGAGCAAGCTGTCGCCGCGGCGAACGGTCCAGAGGTCCGAAAAAGTGCCGCTGTTCACGGTCTCGCCCATTTCTGTGCGGCCGAAGAGGACCGCTTCGGCGACGGTGATTTCCGCATCCGCTTCGAGCTGGATTTCGAGGCGCCGCCGCACACGGCCTCGGTCGAACAAAATGGTTCCCTGCGGGAGCCAATCGAGCCGGGCGCCGCGGGCGACCTGCAGGCGCTGCTCGATGACGGACTCGCCGTCGATGGAGCGATAAATGTGTTCGCACGCGGGAGTCGTCGCCGTAGTCCGGGCGCCGTTCCCTACCGAGACCTCGATGGACAAGCGATCTCCGCCAGTCAGCCCGCCCGCGGTGTTCATGATCACGAGATCGGCCTCCCCCTCCCGGACGGGTCGTGGAAGTCGCAGCTTCAGGCAGCCCTCCTGGAAGAGATCGGCCACTCGCGTCGTCCGGTCTTCTCCGCGGCGAAATACGGCACGTCCCTGGCCGCGCGCTCTCTGCAGACCCGGCGCGGCGGCATCCGCCTCATGCCCCCGGAGAGCGACGACCGCGTGCATGTTGTCTGCTGATGCCCTCCACTGCAGCGAAGAAGGAGATGCCACAGGCTGACGACCCATCGAAACGAATCGTCAATGAACTGCCAGGCTTTACATCTTTGGGATTGGCACGCCCGGAGTTGGGCGCCTGTTATGATCATAGCAGCGGTCCCGAGGAGCGTCAAAACGGAGCTGTCCCATGCCGAAGCAAAAAAAAGACGCGCGAGCATCGCGGGCAAACAGGAGATTGTCATGACAGTGACCCGCAGCACGCAGGCGGGTGCCGACCCCGCCGGTCTCGCGGCCAACATCGCGCGGCAGCACGTCGCCGATATCGTCGAGGTCCTGAACGAGCTGCCGCCGGAAAAGGCGGTCGACATCCTCGCCTCTCTCCCACACGAGCGGATCCTCGAGGTCTTCGAGTCTCCACAATTCACCGGAGCAGCCGAGCTGATCCAGCGGCTGCCGGACGAGCAGGTCTCGGCCGTGCTCGTCGAAATCTCGGCCGACCGCGCGACCGACATCCTGCATAACCTGGGCGCCCCGGCGCGCTCGCACCTGTTGGGCCTCGTTGATCCTGAAACCCGGTCTTCACTGCGGCGGCTGCTCGCGTATCCGCGAGACACGGCCGGGAGCTTGATGACGCCGGAGTTCGTGTCCGTCCCGGCGACGTGGACGGTCGAAGCTACGCTCCAGCACATTCGGGACGTCGAACCCACGCGCGAGACCGTCTATGCCATTTACATCCTCGATCCGGCGAGCCGCAAACTCCTGCGGACCGTGAGCTTGCGCCGGCTGATTGCAAGCGCGCCGGAGGCGCCGATCCTCTCCGTCGCTCCCGACCACCCTCCGGTCGTGGTTACACCGATGGTTGACCGGGAAGACGTTGCCCGGCTCATCACCAAGTACGATCTGCTGGCCGTCCCGGTGGTCGACGATGCCGGCCAGGTGCTGGGCATCGTGACGGTCGACGACATCATGGACGCCCTGATCGAGGAGAGCACCGAGGACGTGCAGAAGTTCGGGGGGATGGAGGCGCTCGACCGCCCGTACATGGACATCGGCTTCCGCCAGATGATCCGGAAGCGCGGGGGGTGGCTTGCCGCCCTGTTCATGGGCGAGATGCTCACGGCGAGCGCCATGCAGCACTTCGAGGCCGATATTTCCAAGGCCGTTGTCCTGAGCCTGTTCATCCCCCTGGTCATGAGCGCCGGCGGGAACTCCGGCTCCCAGGCAACCTCGCTCATCATTCGCGCGCTTGCGTTGCAAGAGCTGCGCCTGAAAGAGTGGTGGCGTGTCGCCGTCCGGGAGCTGCCGACGGGCATCGCGCTCGGCACCATCCTCGGCGCGATCGGCGTCACCCGGATTACGCTCTGGCAGCTCGCCGGCTTTTACGACTACGGCGAGCATTGGGTGCTGGTTGCACTGACCGTCGGCGCGGCCCTGCTGGCGATCGTGACCTTCGGTTCACTCGTCGGCGCGATATTGCCATTCACGCTGAAAGCCTTGAAGCTCGATCCGGCGGCCGCCTCGGCGCCGTTCGTCGCGACGATCGTCGATGTGTCAGGGATCGTGATCTACTTCAGCATCGCCCTGTTGTTCTTGACCGGGACGCTTCTGTGAGTCCAGCGGTAGCGCTCGATACGCGAGCGTGGAAATCCTTCTCCTCTGCGGGCCTCCTGCTCGGGACGCTGTTCGCCGCCTTTTCGCTGACACCGAGCCTGTTGCCGCGCTCCGCGCTGATGCAAGGGCTGGTGGCCGGGCTTTCCCTGGCCGCGGGCTATGCCATCGGCGTGATCGGCGGCGCGCTGTGGCGCTACCTGGAGTTACCGCTCCCGCGGCCGCGAGCGGCGCGCATCGTGAGAGCCGTCGCGGGAGTGGCATGCCTCGCCGTCGCGGTTATCTTTCTCTTGCAGGCGCCGGAGTGGCAGGACTCCATCCGTGTCCAGATGGACATGCCGCCCGTCGAGAGCACGCGGCCGCTTACCGTCGGGTTCATCGCGCTGCTGGTGTTTATCGTATTACTGGTCGCCGCGAGGCTGTTCCGGTTCACCTATCGCTGGATCGCGCAGCGGCTCAGGCGCTTTGTTCCCCGCCGCGTGTCGAACGTCGTCGCGATCGCGGTGGCCGCGATGCTGTTCTGGTCGGCGATGGAAGGCTTGCTCTTCCGCTACCTGATGAACGCGGCGGACCAGTCGTTTCAACAGCTCGACGCCCTGATGGAGCCGGAAGCGGAGCAGCCGCGGAATCCGCTGAAGACCGGGAGCACGCAATCGCTGCTCACATGGAACGACCTTGGCCGTGCCGGCCGCGAGTACATCGCGTCCGGGCCGTCCGCTGCCGACCTTGAAGCGTTTTTCGGCGAGGCAACGCCGGAGCCCATCCGGGTCTACGTCGGCCTGAACTCCGCGGAAACGGTGGCCGCGCGAGTACGGCTCGCACTGAACGAGATGCGGCGGGTGGGCGCATTCGAGCGCTCGGCGTTGATACTCATCACCCCGACCGGCACGGGGTGGGTCGACCCCGGCGCGATCAACACCGTCGAGTACCTGCACCGCGGCGACATCGCGAGTGTCGCGGTGCAGTATTCCTACCTTGCCAGCGCCATCTCACTGCTCGTGGAGCCGGAGAACGGCGCGAAGACGGCAGAGGCGCTGTTTGCCGCCGTGTACGGCCACTGGTCGGAGCTGCCGCATGACAGCCGGCCGCGCCTTTACCTGCACGGCCTGAGCCTGGGCGCTCTGAACTCCGACCGCTCGTTCCATATCTATGACATCGTCGGCGACCCGTTCCACGGTGCCTTGTGGAGCGGACCGCCGTTTCGCAGCGAGACCTGGCGCGCGGCCACGCAGCAGCGGGCGCCGGGCTCGCCGGCCTGGTTGCCGCGTTTCCGTGACAGCAGGGTCATCCGCTTCACCAACCAGGAGAACCGGCTCGAGATGCCGGGCGTGCCCTGGGGGCCGTTGCGCATCGCTTTCCTCCAGTACGCGACCGATCCCGTGACGTTCTTCGAACCGAGCCTGCTCTGGCGCAGGCCGGAGTGGCTGCAACCGCCGCGTGGGCCGGACGTGACGCCGGCGCTCAGGTGGATCCCGGTCGTCACGATGCTGCAGGTTCTCGCGGACACGCGGGCCGGAAGCATCACGCCGCAGGGGCATGGTCATAACTACGCGCCGGACGATTACATCGACGCGTGGCTGGCACTGACCGAGCCGCCCGGCTGGACGGATGCGGAGATACTCCGCTTGAAAGCGCTATTCGCCCCGTAGCAGCGGCCGCGGATGCCGCGGTTTGCCGATCGGGCATTCCAGCGCCCGGCGATTCCAGGCGCCGAGACCGGCCGCGGCTCCGTAGGTGCTGTCCAGGAACGCCATCAGCGTCTTCTCGGGGGTCCGTGACGTGCGCACCGCGTCGTACGGCAGCAGGAACTCTCCGAGTGCCTCATCGTAGAAGGCTTCGGCGGGCTCGACCCGCGCCTCCGCGAATCCCGCCGGCGCGGGGTAAGCGTAGGAATAGAACGCGGGGTATTCGATCGGCCCTCCGCCGCCCGGCCAGAAACCGGCCGACGAAACTTCGTGGCTGTACGCCTCCCGCGTGACCGCGTCGGGCAATGCCGGAATGCCGCCGGGATGCACCGGCGCCGGCCGTCCCGAGAAACGCGTGACCGCAAGATCGAAGCTGCCCCAGAAGAGGTGCACCGGGCTGGCCTTGCCGATGAAGGCGGTGCGGAAGCGCTGCAATACAAAGCTGATTTTCACGAGTGCCTGGAAGAACCGGCCGGCGGTGTCCCCGTCATAGGGACGTCGCACCCGATCCTCGGCAAAGGGCACCGGATCCGCCACTTCGTTCGGCCGGCCGTGCAGCGTCGGTGTGCCGCCGAGCGAGCGCAGGAGATCGAGAAAGCGGCTGTGAAACTCGGCGACCGACATCGGGGCGAGACCAAACCGTTCCGTGCGACCGTCCGTCGTCGAGCCGATAACCTCGTGGCGGAGCAGGTCGAACCGGATCTCCACGCCGCCGGGGCCGTCCGGCACCATCGAGGTCGTGAGCCCGCGTGCGTTCACGTAGAGCGTGGCGTGCCACGAATGGTTGACCCAGGGCTCGCGCGCGAGCCGGTATTTGCCTACGATCTGCGTATAGAGGTGTAACGCGGCGCAGGTCTCGCGCCAGGAGGGAAAGTCGAGCTCCGGCCAGGAATCGGTCATCGTATAGCCTCCCGCGCCCCGGAAGGAATCTCAGGCGCTTCGCATTCATTGACTTCCATGAAACACGCACCATCTATGAGTGGTATCCACTGCCCGTACCGCGGGGCGGGCTTCCTTTAAACTTGTGAGAAATGCCATGCCCGAACCGCCACAGAACCCTGTCTTCATTCGCGCCGTCGGAACGACGTTAAGCGGCGAGGATCGCGATTATATTCGACAAAGGCTGGCGAAAAGACTCCGCAAATTTGACAGGTTCATTGAGCGCACAAGCGTTCGTGTCGAGGATATCAACGGTCCTCGAGGCGGAAACGACAAGCGCTGCCGCGTCAAGACCTCGTTGCGTGGCCTGCCGAGCGTCGTTGTGGAAGAACGGCAAGACTCGGCACGGGCCGCCATCGATTTGGCCCTGGATAGCCTTGAGCGCACTGTCCGCCGGACAATCGAGCGCCGGCGCACGAAGTCCCGCAACAGTTCGGATTAAGCCCCAATACTGAGGACACGCTCATGCAACTGACCGGCATTCATCACCTGACGGCAATCTCCGCCGCGATCCGGGAGAACCACCGCTTCTACACGGAGACGCTCGGCATGCGGCTGGTGAAGCGCTCCGTCAACCAGGACGACGTCAGCGCTTACCACTTGTTCTATGGGGACGCGCAGGGCACTCCCGGCACAGGTCTGACGTTCTTCGACTGGCCGGTGCCGCGCGAACGCCGCGGCACGCGCAGCATCGTCCTCACATGCCTGAGGGTGAACGGAGAAGCGGTCTTGAACTGGTGGGCGGAACGCTTCGACACCCTGGACCTGGTGCACAGCCCGATAGTCGAGCGGGACGGCCGGCTGACCCTGCCATTCGAGGATCCGGAAGGCCAGCGCCTCGCACTCGTCGACGATGGCGGCGCCGGCGATGCGCCGAGCCCGTGGGATCGCAGTCCGGTGCCGCCGGAGTTCCAGGTACGGGGTCTCGGCCCGATCATGATCAGCATTCCGACCCTGAGTCCGACGGGTACGCTATTGACCCGCGTATTCAATATGCGCCACGTCCGGGATTACCCGCATCCCGCCAATCCGGGGACGCCCGTGCATGTGTTCGAGACGGGGGCCGGAGGCGCGCATGCCGAGCTGCACGTGGCGGTGCAGCCCGATTTACCGGTTGCCGTGCAAGGGGCCGGCGGTGTGCACCACGTGGCCTTCCGGACGCCGGATGCGGATTACGATAGCTGGGCGGACCGGCTGAGCGAACTCGACATTCCGAACAGCGGCAAAGTGGATCGGTACTGGTTCCGCAGCCTCTACGTTCGGGAACCGAACGGCGTCCTGTTCGAGATCGCGACGGACGGCCCCGGATTTACCGTGGACGAGGATCCGGCGACGCTCGGTGAGAAGATCGTGGTACCGCCGTTTCTGGAGCCGCACAGGGAGCAGATCGTCGCCGACCTGCAGCCCATCGATTGACGGCGCTCCACATGGGCTCCGAGAGGGATCATCCACACGCCGGCCAGCCGATGCTGCGGTCCGGGCATGCCCACATCAAGCGGGACGCCTTGAGCATGGAGCGCAGCACGGCCAGCGCCCCCGACGCGGAGCGTCCCTGGCGGGGAGAGTACGGTCCGGGGGTAAGCCCGGAGTTCCGGCCGTTACCCGACCGGGACATGGCCGAGCTGGTGCGCCGTGCCTCCGGCGAGTTCCGCGACGGCACCGCCTTCACCGTATGCCTGGACAACGGCCTCGACGCCTCTCTCACCTTCGCCGAAGTGGACCGCTACTCCGACCGCTTCGCCGGCTATCTGCGCCACGTCCTCGGCATCAGGGCGGGTGACCGCGTGGCGGTGCAGACACCGAACTGCCTCGCCTACCCGGTGACCGCCTTCGGTATCTTCAAGGCCGGCGCGGTGCTGGTAAACGTCAACCCGCTCTATACCGCCCCGGAAATGCAGCATCAGCTCACCGACGCGGGCGCCCGGGTGCTGGTGATCATCGACATGTTCGCTGACAAGCTGCCGGAGGCGCTCGCCGGCAGCGCGGTGGAAACGGTGGTGACGGTGAGCATCGCCGAGCACTTCCCACGCCTCAAGGGCCTCCTGGTGCGCGGCGTCCTCAAGTACCTCAAGCGCATGATCCCCGCCGCACCGGTGCCGGTAACACCGTATGGCTCGGCGCTCGGGCGCGGTGCCCCCCACGCGGACCGGGTGGCGGGGGAAGGTGCGCAACGCGAGCCGGCGGATACGGCGGCTCTGCAGTACACCGGCGGCACCACCGGCTTGCCCAAGGGTGCCGAGCTCAGCCACGCCAACCTGCTCGCCAACATCGCCCAGATCCATGCCGTCGCCGGCCCGCTCATGAGCCGGCGGGACGTGGTGCTGACGGCGCTGCCGCTCTATCACATCTTCGCCTTCACCTTTAACCTGATGAGCTTCTACGCTGCCGGCAGCCGGAACATCCTCTGCCCGTCGCCGCGGCCGCCCTCGAACCTGCGCCGGGCTTTCGAGAAGTTCCCGGTGACCAAGTTCTCCGCCGTCAACGTGCTGTTCCAGGGGCTGTTGCGGGAGAGTTGGTTCCGCGAGCGTCCGCCGGGGATCGACCTCAGCGTCTCGGGCGGTACCGCGCTGCACAGGCATGTCGCCGAGGAATGGCAAAAGGTGGTCGGCAGCGCCATCTGCGAGGGCTACGGCCTCTCCGAGGCCAGCCCCGTGGTGGCGGTGAACCCGCCCGTCGGCGAGGTGCGCCTCGGCACCATCGGCATTCCGGTACCGGGAACGGACGTACGACTGGTCGGGGATGACGGTACCGAGTTGCCCCGCGGCGAAGTGGGCGAGCTCGCCGTGCGCGGACCGCAGGTAATGCGCGGCTACTGGAACCAGCCGCAGGAGACGGCCGGGGTGCTGCGCGACGGCTGGCTGCTCACCGGGGACATGGCGCGCATGGACGAGCGCGGCTATCTCACCATCGTGGACCGCAAGAAGGACATGATCGACGTCAGCGGCTTCAATGTGTATCCGAACGAAGTGGAGGACTGCCTGGCCGCGCACCCGGACATCGA
>DASSBS010000125.1:0-16486 GCA_035698445.1 Woeseiaceae bacterium | reverse complement strand
GGGGGTGTCTTTATCGGAACTTCCGCGGACCGGAGGGCCCGCAGGGCCCGGAGGGAGCCATTTCGATAAAGACACCCCCCGGCCGCGGCTCCGCCGAGCCCGGGCGCCGAAAATCGCGCGCCACGACGCTTGCTTGCGGCTCCGCCGAGCCCCGGCTCCCGACACTGCGTGCCACGATGCCCGACTCCGCCAGCCGACAATGTCGAAGCGACGCCGCTCATGCCGTGACCAGCGTGCCGACGTTTTCGTCGGTCATGGCGCGGATCAGCGCGTGATCCTCGGTCATGTTGAAAACGCGCAATGGTAATTCATTGTCGCGGCACATCACCACGGCGGTAGCGTCCATGACGTTCAGCTTGTCGGTCAGGACCTTGTCGAACGACACCGTGTCGTAGAGCGAGGCTTCCGAGTTCTGCCGGGGATCGGAGTCGTAGACGCCGCTGACCTTGGTGGCTTTGAGCAAGACGTCCGCGCCGATCTCGATCGCGCGCAGGCTCGCGGCGGTGTCGGTCGTGAAGAAAGGATTGCCGGTGCCCGCGGCGAGGATCACGACGCGGCCTTTTTCCAGGTGCCGCACCGCGCGGCGGCGGATGTAGTCTTCGCAGACCTCGTGGATCTGGATGGCGGACATGACCCGCGCCACCTCGTCACGGGATTCCAGCGCGTCCTGCAGGGCGAGCGCGTTCATGACGGTCGCGAGCATGCCCATGTAGTCGCCGGTGGCGCGATCCATGCCGGCGCCCGCGAGCCCGGCGCCGCGGAAGATGTTCCCCCCGCCGATCACGATCGCGACCTCGATGCCGAGCCGGCGCACCTCGGATACCTCCCCCGCTATGCGCCGGATCACCGCGGGGTCGATGCCGTAATCGAGATTGCCCATCAGCGCCTCCCCGGACAGCTTCAGCAAGATGCGGCGGTAAAGAACGGGGGCTTGCTTCATGTCAGGGCCTGTTAACAATCATTGCATGCGTCCTGCCAGGCCGCTCCGGGTGGGGTTGCATTCTAGCAGGGCACGCCGGAGAGGGGTTGCCGGCGCAGGCGGTCAGCCGTGGGGGTCGCCCGTGGGACGGGCTCCTACAGCAGGCCCGTCCCGGCATCATGCGCGGCGGTTGACCTGGGCCATTACTTCATCGGCGAAGTTTTCCTGTTTTTTTTCGATGCCCTCGCCGAGCTCGAAGCGGACGTAGCCCGCCACTCGGGCGCCGGCGCCGGCGAGCAGCTTGCCGACGGCCTGGTCGGGGTCCTTGACGAACGGCTGGCCGACCAGGGTGATCTCCTTCAGGTACTTCGCGAGCTTGCCTTCCACCATCTTCTTCACGATGTCATCCGGCTTGCCGGAGGCCTGCGCCTGTTCCGCGAACACCTTGCGTTCGCGATCGAGCACCTCGCCAGGCACGGCCGCCTCGTCCGGGTACGCGGGGTTGGCCGCCGCGACGTGCATGGCGACGTCCTGCGCCAGCTCCTCGCTGCCGCCGGCAAGCGATACCAGCACGCCGATGCGCGCCTGGTGGGCGTAGGCGCCGAGATGATCAGCGGCTTCCAACCGCGCGAAACGCCGCACCGAGATGTTCTCGCCGACCTTGGCGACCAGCTCCGTGCGAGCGGCTTCGACCGTCCGGCCGTCGCCGAGCTTCGCCGAGGCCAATGCCTCGACGTCCGCCGGGTTCTCGCGCAGCACGAGATCCGCGACGGCGTCCGCGAAGGAGGCGAAGTTCGCGTCCTTCGCCACGAAGTCCGTTTCGGAATTGATCTCGACGATAGCCGCCCGCCGGTCTGCGCTCGCGATCACGATGCGGCCGTCGGCGGCGACCCGGCCGGACTTCTTGTCGGCTTTGGCCTGGCCGGACTTCCTGAGATAGAGAACCGCCGCCTCCATGTCACCGCCGGTTTCGACGAGCGCCTTCTTGCACTCCATCATCCCGGCGCCGGTGCGTTCGCGGAGGTCCTTGACCTGTGATGCGCTGATCGCCATCGCTCAACCCTCCTTAGGCTTCGTCGTCTGCCTTCGCCTGTTCGGCCTTTGCTTCCTCGACCTCGGCGGCGGTCGTGACCGCTGCCTCGTCGGACGGCTCCTCGTCCGCCGGTGCCGCCGATTTCCCGGCGGCGCCGGCCTCGCGGGCCTGCGGCTTTTTCGCGGCGCTTTCGGCCGGCTCCGGCACGGCCTCGGCGACGGCTTCCTGCGGCGCGTCGGACGTCGTGCCCTGCTGCTCCGGCTCCGCAGCCGCGGCAGCCGCTGCGTCCGCGGCCTCGGGTGCCGCCGCGGCAGGCTTCTTCTTCGCGGGGGCCTTGCGCGCGGTCCGGGCCGGCGCCTTCCCCCGGGCGGTCTTCTTCTTGCGGCCGGTCACCTTGCGCGGCTTGCCTTCTTCGTCGAGCTCCACGAACTCGTCCTCGCCGAGCTGCACCTGCGGCAGCGACGCCTTGCCTTCCAGCACGGCGTCCGCGATCAGGCTCGTATACAGCGCGATTGCGCGCATCGCATCGTCGTTGCCCGGGATGACGTAGTCGACGCCTTCCGGCGAACAGTTGGTGTCGACCACGGCCACGACCGGGATGTCGAGCTTCCTCGCCTCCCGCACCGCGATGTCCTCGTGATCGACGTCGACGACGAACATCACGTCGGGCAGTGCGCCCATGTCCTTGATGCCGCCGAGACTCCGATCCAGCTTTTCCCGCTCCCGGTTCAGGTTGAGGATTTCCTTCTTGGTCAGCGCCTCGAAGCCGCTCTCTTCCGCCATCCCGGTGAGCTCTTTCAGGCGCTTCACCGACTGGCGAATGGTCTTGTAGTTGGTCAGCATGCCGCCCAGCCAGCGGTAGCTGACGAAGGGCATGCCGCAACGCTCGGCATGCGCCCGGACGGACTCGCGCGCCGAGCGCTTGGTGCCGACGAACAGCACCGTGCCCCCGTCCGCGACCACCGTCTTGATGAACGCATAAGCCTCCCGCGCCATGGGCAGGCTTTTCTCGAGGTTGATGATGTGGATCTTGTTACGCTCGCCGAAGATGTAGGGTGCCATCTTCGGGTTCCAGTAGCGGGTCTGATGACCAAAGTGCACGCCAGCTTCCAGCATCTGGCGCATGGTTACGTCTGCCATGTTGTCTCCCGGGTTGAGCCTCCGTACACCCCGAGTCGCAACCCATTGAAACAATAGGCACCCGGCGGCTCGTGACGGTGTACGTGTGGATTAATTGCCTGTAAGGCGCGCGCTTTATACCATAGCGGGTCGCGCGCGAACAACGCGGATTTCAACCGGAGTTGGCCCGGATCTTCGTAGGAGCCCGTCACACGGGCGACGAATTTCGGCTCAGTGGCTGGCGGAGCCGCGACCGGGGGGAGGGGCCTTCGGCGCCGGCCACAAGCACGTCCCTGTGGGCCTGCGGGCTCGGCATCCATGCCTCGCACGCCGCCGAACACCCCTCCCCCCGGTCACGGCTCCGCACCTGCCGGCGGTGGCGGGTTTGAAAGGAACTGCGAAAGGTGGCGTTGCCTGCCCAATGTGGTGAATTATGCAGAATCGGCCCCATCTCGAGACCCGTATGACCGTGACCATCAAAACGCCGGAGGAGCAGGAGAAGATGCGCGTTGCCGGGCGGCTGGCCGCCGACGTGCTGGACATGATCGGCGAGCACGTGCAGCCGGGGGTGACCACGGGCGAGCTCGACCGGATCTGCCACGAGTACATCGTCGAGACGCAAGGCGCGGTGCCGGCACCGCTCAACTACCGCGGCTTCCCGAAGTCGATCTGCACCTCGATCAATCACGTCGTGTGCCACGGGATCCCCGGGGAGAAGCGGCTGAAGAACGGCGACGTGGTGAACATCGACATCACGGTCATCAAGGACGGCTTCCACGGCGACACCAGCCGCATGTTCACGGTCGGCAGGACGCCGCCCCACGCGGAACGGCTGAGCCAGGTGGCGTTTGACGCCATGTGGCGCGGCATTCGCGAGCTCGGCCCGGGCAAGCACCTGGGCGACGTCGGGGAGGCCATCCAGCAGTTCGTGGAGGAGAACCATTTCTCGGTGGTCCGCGAGTATTGCGGGCACGGGATCGGCCGGGGCTTTCACGAGGATCCGCAGGTGCTGCACTACGGACGCGCGGGTACCGGTCTCGAGCTGCAACCCGGCATGACCCTCACGGTCGAGCCCATGGTGAACGCGGGCAAGCGCCAGGTGCGCCTCCTGCCGGACGGCTGGACGGTAGTGACGAAGGACCGCTCGCTCTCCGCGCAATGGGAACACACGGTGCTCATCACCGGCGACGGCTTCGAAGTGCTCACGCTGGGCGCGGCCGAGCGCTGACCGACCCTGTGGCCCGTGCCCCCGCCGCTGAACCGACCCGCGACGACCCGGCCGTTGCCGCGCTGAAGGCCTCGCTGGCGGCCGACGGCGGCGACGTCGCCGACTGCCGGGCGGCGCTGGCCGAGGCCGGGGCCCGGCTCACCGAGCGTTTCCTGCGCGGCGAGCCGGTGACGGAGCTGGTGCGGCTCAGGGCAGAGATCGTCGACCGGCTCCTTGTCTTTCTCTGGCAGCAGCACGCCGGCGGCCTCGCGGATACAGTGGCGCTCGTGGCCGTCGGCGGCTACGGCCGCGGCGAGCTGCACCCGGCGTCCGACGTGGACATCATGCTGCTGCTGGACGACGGCGTGGTGGCAGGCGCCGAGCCGGCGCTCGCGGCCTTCGTCGCCTCGCTGTGGGACGTCGGTCTCGAGATCGGCCACAGCGTGCGCACGGTCGAGCAGTGCCGCGCCCAGGCCGCAGCCGACGTCACCGTCACGACCACCCTGATGGAAGCGCGGCGGCTGGCCGGCCCGGAGCGCCTGCTGGCCGCGCTGGCAGACGCCATCGCAGCCGGCACGATCTGGCCCTCTGACGCCTTCTTCACGGCCAAGCGCGAGGAACAGCAGGCGCGCCATCACCGCTTTGACGACACCGCCTACAAGCTCGAGCCGAACGTCAAGAGCAGCCCGGGCGGCTTGCGCGATATCCAGATCATCGGCTGGATCGCGCGGCGGCATTTCGGCATCCGCCGCCTGGACGACCTGGTCCGGCTGAAGCTCCTGACCCGGGGTCAGCTCCGCGTGCTGCGCGAGGGCCAGGCCTTCCTGTGGCGCGTGCGCTTCGGCCTGCACGTGCTGACGGGCCGCCGCGAGGACCGGCTCCTGTTCGATCACCAGGCCCGGCTGGCGGAGATGCTCGGCTACGAGGATGCGAGCTACACCCTCGCGGTCGAGCAGCTCATGCAGCGTTACTACCGCACCGTGATGGACCTGTCGCGGCAGAACGAAATGCTGCTGCAGCTCTTCGAGGAGGCGATATTCCGCGATCCGGATGCCCGGCCCGTGCCGCTGAACGCGCGCTTCCAGGTCAAGAACGGCTATTTGCAGACCGTCGACGACGGCGTGTTCAAGCGGGAGCCGCCGGCGCTGCTCGAGCTGTTCCTGTTATTGCAGCAGAACGAGGAGCTGCGCGGCGTCAGCGCCGTCACGGTCGGCCTGATCCGGCGCCACCTGCATCTGATCGACGAGGAGTTCCGGCAGAACCCGCGCAACCACCGCCTGTTCCTCGGCATCCTGCGCGCGCCGGCCGGGGTCACGCACCAGCTCCGCCGCATGAACCTGTACGGGGTGCTCGGCCTGTACATCCCGTCATTCGGCCGCATCGTCGGCCGCATGCAGTACGACCTCTTCCACGCCTACACGGTCGACGAGCACACGCTATTCGTGGTCGGCAACCTGCGCCGTTTCGCGCTGTCGCGCTACGATCACGAACACCCGCATTGCAGTCCGCTCATGCAGTCGTTCGAAAAGCCGGAGATCGTGTATCTCGCGGCGCTGTTCCACGACATCGCCAAGGGCCGCGGCGGCGATCATTCGGAGCTCGGCGCCGTCGACGCCGAGGCCTTCTGCCTCGAGCACGGCATGAGCCGCTACGACGCCCGCACCGTCGCCTGGCTGGTGCGGCACCACCTCGTCCTGTCGACGACGGCGCAGAAAAAAGACATCGCGGACCCTGCCGTGATCAACGCGTTCGCCGCGCTGGTCGGCGACAAGGCGCACCTCGACTACCTGTATGTCCTGACCATCGCCGACGTGCGCGGCACCAACCCGAAGCTGTGGAACTCCTGGAAAGCGACCCTGTTTCGCGATCTTTACGAGTCCACCGCCCGCGCCTTGCGCCGCGGCCTGGAAAACCCGATCGACCGGGACGAACTGATCCGGGAGACGCAGTCGGCCGCCAGGGAACTGCTCGAGCAGCGCGGGCTGCCGGCGGCGCGGCGCCGCGACGTGTGGCGCCGGTTCCCGGAGGATTATTTCCTGCGCTACCGCAGCGAGGAAATCGTCTGGCACACGGAGATCCTCGCCGCGCCGCGCGGCGCAAACGAGACTTCGCGGCTCGAGCTGCGGCGCCAACCGGCCGGCGACGGGCTCGAGGCGTTCATCTACGCGCCCCGTACCAAGCGCACGTTCGCCCACGCCACGGCCGCGCTCGACGAGCTCGGGATGAACATCGTCGACGCGCGGGTCGTGTCGATCGCCGACGGCTACAGCCTGGACACTTATATATTCATGGAGCTGGACCGCCGCATCGAAGCTGACGAAGCGCGGCTGGACAAGATAAGGCGGGCGCTGGCGCGGGTCATCGCGGCGCCGGGAAAGCGGGTCGAGCCGGTCAAGCGCCGCGCGCCGCGGCAGGTTCGCCTGTTCTCGACGAGGACCCGGGTCGAGTTCGACGTGGACACCGCCAACCGGCGCACGGTGATGGAGCTCACGGCCGGCGACCGGCCGGGGCTGCTCAGTATCGTCGGCCAGGCATTCGTGGATTTGGCGTTAGACATCGAGACCGCCAAGGTTATGACCATCGGCGAGCGTGCCGAGGACGTTTTCTACATCGTGGACGAGCACGGCAATCCTTTGCCGGCCGCGTTGTGCCGGGAACTGGAAGAACGGTTGACCTCAACGTTGGGCACAGAGAAGTGACGCATGCAGCAACTGGTTGAAACGATCGAGGAAGGCTGGCGGCAGCGCGCCGACCTGTCCGGCGCGCCGCCCGGGCTCTTCGATGCTGTCAAGGAAGCGGTCACGCTCCTCGATTCCGGCAAGGCGCGCGTGGCGGAGTGCGTCGACGGCCGGTGGCGGGTGCACGAGTGGCTGAAAAAGGCCGTGCTCCTGTATTTCCGCCTGCAGGAGAACCTGGTCATCCGGGGCACCCACAGCAACTTCTACGACAAGGTGCCGCTCAAGTTCAGCGGCTGGGTCGAAAACGACTTCAGCCGCGCCGGCATCCGCGTGGTGCCGGATGCGATCGTGCGCTTCGGCGCGTTCGTCGCCGACGGCGTCGTGCTGATGCCCTGCTACGTCAACATCGGCGCGCGCATCGGCCGCGGCACGATGGTGGATACGTGGGCGACGGTCGGGAGCTGCGCCCAGATCGGCGACAACGTGCACGTCTCCGGCGGCGCCGGCATCGGCGGCGTGCTGGAGCCGGTGCAGGCGGCGCCCACCATCATCGAGGACGACTGCTTCATCGGCGCGCGTTCCGAGATCGTCGAAGGCGTCATCGTGGAGCGGGGCTCGGTGATCTCGATGGGCGTGTTCATCGGGCAGAGCACGAAGATCTACGATCGCGACACCGGCGAGATCAGCTACGGCCGCGTGCCGGCCGGCTCGGTGGTCGTCGCCGGCAGCCTGCCGTCGGCGGACGGCCGCTATGCTCTCAATTGCGCCGTGATCGTGAAACGGGTGGATGCGAAAACCCGCAGCCGCGTGGGACTGAATGAATTGCTGCGCCAGGCGGACTGAGGTGGCCCTGCGCTTTTCCGCGATAGCGGTTTCGGAAATTCAACAAGATGGATGACATACCTAAGGCCGTTCCTGAGGCAGGTACCCTCGATGCGCTCGTGCGGGGCGAGCCGATCGCCGCCCTGCTGTGCGACCTCCTGCGCCGGCGCTCCGTCACGCCGGACGATGCCGGCTGCCAGGCGCTGCTCGCCGGGCGGCTCGCAACGCTCGGCTTTGCCTGCGAATCCCTGCCCTTCGGCAAGGTGACCAATCTCTGGGCGCGGCGGGGTAGCGCGGCGCCCCTGCTGTGCTTCGCCGGCCACACCGACGTCGTGCCGCCGGGCGACAGCGCCGCCTGGCAGTCCGATCCGTTCGAGCCGTCGCTGCGGGACGGCTTGCTGTACGCGCGCGGCGCCGCCGACATGAAAGGCAGCCTCGCCGCGATGATCGTGGCGGTCGAGCGGTTCGTTGCAGAACATGCCGACCATCCCGGCAGCATCGCTTTCCTGGTTACCAGCGACGAAGAAGGCGAGGCGCGGGACGGCACGCGCAAAGTGATGGAGACGCTCTGTGCGCGCGGTGAAAAGATCGACTGGTGCGTCGTCGGCGAACCGTCCAGTCAAGCGGCACTCGGGGACACCATCCGCATCGGGCGCCGCGGCTCGCTCTCCGGCATGCTCACGGTGCGAGGCGTGCAGGGGCACGTCGCCTACCCCGAGCTCGCCGACAACCCGATCCGCGGTTTTGCCCCGGCGCTCGCCGAGCTGTACGCCACCCGCTGGGACGAGGGCAACGACTACTTTCCGCCGACCGGTTTCGAGGTGGTTTCCATCGACAGCGACGCCGGTGCGTCGAACGTCACGCCGGGCGGGCTGCGCGCGCGCTTCAACTTCCGCTACTCGACGGAATGGGATCACGAGAGCCTGAAGGCGAAAGTCGAGACAATCCTCCGCTCGCACGGGTTGGAATTCGGCCTGCGCTGGCACCTGTCCGGCGAACCTTTCCTGACCTCGCCCGGCAAACTCACCGACGCCGTGTCGCAGGCCGTGCTGGATGCCGCCGGTTTGCGTCCCGAGTTGTCCACCGGCGGCGGCACCTCGGACGGCCGCTTCATCGCGCCCTCGGGCGCCGACGTCGTCGAGCTGGGCCCGATCAACGCCTCTATCCACCAGGTGGACGAACACCTGCGCGCAGCGGATCTCCCGAAGCTTTGCGCCATGTACCGCCGCCTGCTGGAACGCCTGCTCCTGTAGGAGCCCGTCTCACGGGCGACACGGCGGCCGGGTCCGGTCGCCCGTGAGACGGGCTCCTACAGCGCAGCATCACCGGCTGCATCAAGCCGATGGGCGATAACCGCGCACGTAATCGACGACAATCGTCGGCACTTTCGCTCGCAGCTCGATCCCGCCGTACTGCGGGGTGTAGAGCCTGGTGTTCGGCTGGACCGCCCGTCAACCTGTCGATCCGCCTTGACCGCGCGGCGGTTCTGCCGCCAGAGTTGATCACGGGCCAACCTATGGCGGGAGCTACAGTGGCGGACAGGAACCAGGGCATGAACCGTCGGGAATTCGGCAAGGCAACGCTGGCCACGGCCGCGCTCGCGGCCGGCGGCGCACGGATCGCCGCGGCGGAGGAGCGGCCGAACATCCTCGTATTCGTCGCGGACGACGCGGGAGCCGCGCATTTCGGCTGCTACGGCAACCGCGCCGCCCGCACCCCGAACGTCGACAGGCTGTCCGCGGAGGGCGTGACGGCGGACAAGGCGATGCTCACGACCTCGCAGTGCAGCCCGTCCCGCATCAGCATGCTGACCGGCCGGTATCCGCACGCCACGGGCGCGGAAGACCTGCACATTCCGCTGCCGGAAGGCCGAACCGCCGTACAGGGTCACCTGAAGCGCGCCGGCTACTTCACGGGCCACATGCAGAAGGCGCACGAGGGACCGCATTCCGACCGGCAGTTCGACTGGTACGACCCCGGCTTGGAGGCCTTCCCGAAGTTCCTCGACGCGGCCGGGGACCAGCCGTTTTTCCTGTGGGTCGCCTTCAATGACCCGCATCGGCCGTACCAGGCCGGCGCGGTCGACGAGCCGCACGATCCGGGCGAGATGGAGCTGCCGCCGTACCTGGCGGATACGCCGGAAACCCGCGACGATCTCGCGCGCTATTACGACGAGATCAGCCGCATGGACGGCGTAATCGGGCAGTTCATGCGCACGCTCGGCGAGCGCGGCCTGGATGAGCAGACGCTGGTCGTGTTCCTGAGCGACAACGGCGCGCCGTTTCCGCGCGAGAAGGGAACCGTATACGACGGCGGCGTGCGCACGCCGCTCATCTTCCGCTGGCCCGGCGTCGTGCCGCGCGGGATTCGCCACGGCGGGCTCATGAGCGTCATCGACCTGGCGCCGACGTTCCTCGCGTTGGCCGGTCTCGAGATTCCGGGCGACATGCAGGGCGAGAACATCGCCGCCGGCTTCCGCGATCCCGGCCGGTGGCGCCGCCGTGCCGCGTTCAGCGAGCGCAACTGGCACGATTGCGACGAGCACATCCGCAGCATCCGCACCGAGCGCTACCGGCTCATCCACAACGCCTACATCGCACTGCCGTTCGGCACCCCGGCGGACGTATCCGCCAGCCCCTCCTGGCTTGCGCTGTACGCGCGAAAGCTTTCAGGCCGGCTGACGAAAGCGCAAGCCCTGCTCTTCCAGGTTCCGCGTCCGGAGATCGAGCTCTACGATACCGAGCAGGATCCCTGGCAGCTCGAGAACCTCGCGGCCAGGCCCGACTACCAGCCCCTCATTGCCGAACATTACGCCATGCTCAAGGAATGGGAGGATTCCACGGGCGACTTTCCGCCGCATAAGCGCCGGCGAGCAGGGTACGCCGATCGGGTGACCGGCGTTCTCTATTCGCTGGAGGTGCCCGCGATGTTCAACGCATGAGCACGCAAAGCGCGGCCGGCGTGAACCGGGCGGCTAGTGTCCTGTCCCGCAAATAAATGCACTATTTCGCTGCGTCTTTTTGCGTCTGGCGGCGTTGCGACTCCTCGCAATAGCGGTGCTATTACTCGTCGTCGCGCCTTGCCAGACGCAAAAATCCGCGACCGAAATAGCCCATTTATTCACGGGACAGGACACTACCGCCGCAGGTTGTTCCACACGCCCACGACCCCGAGCAGCACGACCCAGGCCAGCACCCAGGCGGGCATGGACAAGCCGAGGAAGTTCCAGTCGACACTCGCGCACTCCCCGGATCCGCTGAAGATGAGCCGCAGCGCGTCGAGCACGGGAAAGCTGTCGATGATGTAATCGAAGCCGGGGCCGCAGGCGGGAATGCGGTCGGCCGGGAGGCTCTGCAGCCAGACGTGCCGCCCCGCAACCGCGATGCCCGCGCCGGCCGTGAGCACGACGAGCCCCGTATAGACGAACCTTCCCCATCCTGCCGGGTTGTGCAGGGCGGCGACCAGGAACACCGCCCCGAGCGCGATCACCGCCATGCGCTGGAAGACGCAAAGCGGGCAAGGCTGGAGCAGGAGGCCGTACTGGGCGTAAAGCGCATACGCCATGAGGCATGCGCAGACGGCAAAGCCGGCGAAGTTGATCGCGCGGCGGCTCATCGAGCGAGGGGCGGGCGGGCGCATGGACGCGGACGATGACGGAAATCGGGGATCAGGGCAAGGTCAGGCCGCGACCCGCTGCCGGACGTACTCGGGAACGAGCGCGGCCGGTTCGATCGCCGCGCCCGCCTGGCAGGCACGGCGGCCGAGCTCGAGCAGGTAACGGGCGCGCGGCCAGTTCACGTCCAGGATGCCCGCGAACCGGTGCTCGTTCAGCGCCAGCAGCTCGGGGTAGCGGCGCCATCCCTCGCCTGCCGCATGCCGGCCGTCCGCCGAGGCTCCGCCCGGCAGGGCCTCGATCGCCGCGACCGGCTGCAGCACGGCCTCGCTTTCGGGCACCGGCAGGCCGTCCTCGCCGCGGCGGAACGTGCCGAGATATACCTCGTTCATGTGCGCGTCCTGCGCCACCACGACGCGCGCAGCGCCGCCGAGCTCGAGGGCTTCCGCCGCCACGGCCGCGAGCGATGACACGGGAACGAGCTTCAGCCCGGCGGCGTAGCAGATGCCCTGCGCCACCGAGGCACCGATGCGCAGCCCGATGAAGGAACCCGGTCCGTTGCCGAGCACCACCGCATCGAGATCCGCCGGCGCCACGCCGCCCTCGGCCAGCAACTCGCGGAGCATCGGCACCAGCAGCCGCGTGTGCTCCTTCGGCCGCACTTCATGGCGTTCCATGACAGCGTCCCCGAGCGCGAGCGCCGCGGAACAGGCCACCGTCGATGTGTCGAGCGCCAGCAGCTTCATCCCGGTTGCCGGCGTCCGGCCCGGGCGTCCTGCTTCGCTCTAACGAGTCCATCCCTGGACTCGTCCGCGGCCGCTTGCGCATGGCGCTCGAAGAACGCCCGGACCTCCGCTTCCGAGGTCGTGCAGGGCATGGGCGCGAGGCTCTCCAGGAACACGCTGCCGTAGGACTTCGACGTGACCCGCGGATCGCCGAGCACGATCACGCCGTAATCCGCGTGGTCGCGCAGCAGCCGGCCGGCACCCTGCTTCAACGCGAGCGCCGCCTGCGGCAACTGGTGCTCGGTGAAACCGTTGCCGCCCTGGCGCTTGATGAATTCGAGCCGCGCCATCATCAGCGGATCGCCGGGCGATGCGAACGGCAGCTTGTCGATGGCGACGATCGAGAGCGCCGGCCCGCGCACGTCCACGCCCTCCCAAAAGCTGCCGGTGCCGAGCAGCACCGCGTTACCGTGCTCGCGAAAGCGGCGCAGCAGGTCGTCGCGCGGCGCCTCTCCCTGCACGAGCAGCGGCCGGCCGTCCAGCCGCCGCTTGCGCGTCCTGAACCAGCCGCGCGCGGTTTCGAGCGCGCGGTGGCTGGTGAAGAGGAAGAACGCGCCCCCCGCCGTCAACCGCAGGAGCGGCATGACACGTTCGAGCAGGCGGCTCGTGTGCTCCGGGTCGGACGGCGCCGGCAGGCCGGGCGGCAGGTAGACGAGCCCGTGCCGATCCAGCGCATAGGGGCTGGGGAATGCCAGGGCGTTGACGGAAGGCAGCCCGATCCGGCCGGCAAAGTGGCTGAAATCCTCGCCGACCGCGAGGGTGGCGGAGGTGAAGATCCACGCCTGGGCGTCGCTGCCGAAAAGGTTTTGCAGCGTGCCGGAAACGTCGAGCGGCGTGAGGTTCAGGCGCAGGCTGCGCGCGTGCACGTCGACCCAGCGCAGCCCGTCCCACGCGTCGTCGGCAACGAGTTGCGCCAGGCGCTCGCTCGCATCCCACAGGCGCTCGTGCAGCTTCGCGATCTCCGGCGACGCTTCCGCCACGCCGCCGACGGCCTCCTGCAGTGACTGCAATGTGCCGCGCAGCTCGCGGAGGGGCTGCTCGAGCCGGTCGCCCAGCTCGGCGAGCTGGTGGCGCCCCTCCGCCGCGGGCGCTTCCGCGCGCAGGACCTTCACCGCGGTTTCCGCCTGGTCGAGGCGGCGATCGAGCTCCCTTTGCGCGAGCGGCAGCGTCGCGGCGCGCACTTCTCCGAGCAGGCGTTCCAGGTCGCGGCTGCCGAGGCTCACGCCGAAGAACTGCGCGGCGAGGTCCGGGACCTGGTGCGCCTCGTCGAGGATCACGGCTTGCGTCTCCGGCAGGAACTCGACGAAACCTTCTTCTTTCATCGCCAGGTCGGCGAGCAGCAGGTGATGGTTGACGACGACGAGGTCCGCGTCCTGCGCGGCGCGGCGCGCCTGCACGACGTGGCAGTCCTCGAAAAACGGGCACTCCCGGCCCAGGCAGTTGTCCGCGGTGGAGGTCACCCACGGCCACACCGGCGAATCTTCGGGGATGTCGGCCAGCTCCGAACGGTCGCCGGAAACCGTGCGGTGGCGCCACGCGCGCACGGCCGCGAGATCGGCGTAGCCCGTCGCCGGCACGTGCTCGCCGGCGACCTCATCGAGGCGGTACAGGCACAGATAGTTCGCGCGGCCCTTGAGCAGCGCGGTCGACACCGGCCGGCCCAGCGCCTTGCCGACCAGCGGCAGGTCGCGGTGATAAAGCTGGTCCTGCAGCGCCTTCGTGCCGGTGGAGATGATGGTCTTCTGCCCGCCGAGCAGCGCCGGGATCAGGTAGGCGAACGTCTTGCCGGTGCCGGTGCCGGCCTCGATCACCAGCTTGCCACGCTGCGCCAGCGCCGCCGCCACCGCCTCGGCCATGGCGAACTGCCCGGAACGCGGCTGGAAGCCCGGCAGCCAGCGCGTGAGCGGGCTGCCGGCGGCGAAGTACTGGCGCAGTGATGTCACGGAAGATCCTGTTGTTCTGCACGGGAACTTGTTGGAGCCCGTCTCACGGGCGACCCGGTGCCGACCGCCGGGTCGCCCGTGAGACGGGCTCCTGCAGTTGCGAATATAACCCGCGTTGCAATCCGGCGCGGCCCGCATTGCCCCGCCCTATCGCCGGATTTGCGGCAGGTTTCCGCCAGATGGTTATAATGGCGGCCCCCTGACCCGCCGTTGGCGCCTGCTCGGCTCTGAGCGGCGCACCGCAATCGGCCTATAATGGGTCAAAACCGCGATCCCGGGGCCGCAGAAAACCAGGCCCTCGAAAAAACATCCGTTCAGAGAGAATGCTATGACGACAAGGTTGGCGGCCCTGCAGGATTGGGTCGATTCCGTTGCCCGGCTGACGCAGCCCGAAGACATCCACTGGTGCAACGGCAGCGATTCCGAATTCAAGCGGCTGGTCAACCAGATGATCCGGAGCGGCGATCTGCTGGAGCTCGACGAGGAGACCTACCCGCACTGCTACCTGCACCGCTCCGACCCGTCGGACGTCGCGCGGGTCGAGCACCTGACCTACATCTGCACCACCAACAAGGCCGACGCGGGGCCGAACAACAACTGGATGAACCCGCCCGATGCGCATCGCAAGGTCGATGCGCTGTTCGCCGGCGCCATGCAGGGCCGGACCATGTACGTGATCCCCTACTGCATGGGCCCGATCGATTCCCCGTACGCGCGGCTGGGCGTCGAGATCACCGACAGTCCCTACGTGGTCGTCAACATGAAGCTGATGACGCGCATGGGCGCCGCGGCGCTCGCGCGGATCGAAAAGGAAGGCATCTTCGTCAAGGGCCTGCACTCCACCGGCGACCTGGATCCCGATCGCCGGTTCATCATGCATTTCCCCGAAGAGCTCAGCATCAAGAGCATCGGCTCGGGCTACGGTGGCAACGCGCTGCTCGGCAAGAAGTGCCACGCCCTCCGGATCGCGAGCTGGCAGGCGCGGGACGAAGGCTGGCTGGCCGAGCACATGCTGATCGTCGGCATCGAGAGCCCGCAGGGCGAGACGCATTACCTCGCCTGCGCGTTCCCGTCCGCCTGCGGCAAGACCAATCTCGCGATGCTGATCCCGCCCGAGTCGCACCCGGGCTGGAAAGTCTGGACGCTTGGTGACGACATCGCCTGGCTGCATCCCGGCGAAGACGGCCGGCTGCACGCCATCAACCCGGAAGCGGGTTACTTCGGCGTCGTGCCGGGCACCAACGCCAAGACGAACAAGAACGCCTACAACATGATCAAGAGCGACACGATCTTCACGAACGTAGCGCTCACCGCCGACAACCAGCCGTGGTGGGAAGGCAAGAAACAGGGCCAGCCGGTCTGCGATTGGCAGGGTCGCAAGTACGACCCCGCCAACGGCCCGGCCGCGCACCCGAACTCGCGCTTCACCGTCTCGGCGAGAAAGAACCCGAGCTACTCGGAGCTGGCCGAAGCACCGGGGGGCGTGCCGATCTCGGCGCTCGTCTTCGGCGGCCGCCGCAAGGAGCTCGCGCCCCTCGTCTTTGAGGCGAAGGACTGGCGGCACGGCGTGCTGGTCGGCGCCGGCGTCGGCTCGGAGACCACCGCCGCGGCGAGCGGCGCGGTCGGCGTCGTCCGCCGCGACCCCATGGCCATGAAGCCGTTCTGCGGCTACAACTTCGCCGACTACTGGGCCCACTGGCTGTCCTTCGCCGACAAGACCGACAAGCTGCCGCGCATCTTCCACGTCAACTGGTTCCGGCAGGACAGCCGCGGGCAGTTCCTGTGGCCCGGCTTCGGCGAGAACCTGCGCGTGCTGCGCTGGATCATCGACCGCTGCGAAAACCGCGTCGGCGCCCGCGCGACCCCCATCGGGCTCCTCCCCGAACCCGCGGACATCGACACTCGCGACCTCGACGTCAGCCCGCAAACGATGGAAGCCCTGCTCTCGATCGACGCCGGCCAGTGGCAGAAGGAGATGGAGTCGATCGGCGATTACCTCGGCAGCTTCGGCGACCGCCTGCCGGAAGCGCTGCGCCGGGAGCACGAGACGGTGCTCGAGGAGCTGCGCAAGAGCGGCTGACGCTTTTCCATGAACGTTTGAGGCCGTGGCTCGCGGAGCCGCGACCGGGGGGAGGCCTTTGGCGAAATGGCTCCCTCCGGTCCCTGCGGGACCTCCGGTCCGCGGAAGTTCCGCCAAAGGCCTCCCCCCGGTCACGGCTCCGCCCCCACCACACGGTGGGGCTTTCGAGTGCCAACGGTGTTTGAGTTGACCGAACCGCCCTGCGGAATTAGCCGCCCCAGAAGCCCGGGGCGCTTTCGAAATCACCAACGGTATTGGAGTCGACCTAACCGCCTATGGAATTCCGG
>DASSBS010000124.1:0-14043 GCA_035698445.1 Woeseiaceae bacterium | reverse complement strand
GGATCACAGCGACAGCCTCGTCTATATCGCGCCGAGCCGGGTGAACCTGAAGCTGACGGAAGAGCGCTGGCCGGAGATTACGTTCCGCGAAACGCGTGAGCTTTGACGACGTTCGTAACGGGCTCCGTTCCATGTAGGAGCCCGTCCTACGGGCGATCCGGCGTCAACGGCCGAATCGCCCGTGAGACGGGCTCCTAGTGCGCCTGTGAAGGCGTCTTACCAGCACGGTGAAAGTCCGTGTCAGAGCATGCCAGAGACTCTGTAACCGAAAGTAACTGCATCGGTCGTGAGGCCGGGTGGGGAGCAACTGGAGGTGAAAAGCCGGTCTGTAGGTGATTGAACCGAACCCGATTCGGCGTGTACTGGTGGCGAGCTGCCTGGGAGAAGGCGAAGCCTGAAAATCACGACAGGCGTTGTCTGGTGGGAAACGGCCTGTTGACGGTGGGCGTGGTTGGGGATTGAACGGCTGGAAGGTAAGGCGATTAAGCGGGGAGACCTTGGTCGGGAGGTGACCCGGTCAAGGAGTCAGAGCCCTCATAACACCGAAGATGGTGCCGCGGGAGCGGTGTCATCGAGAGGCCGATTTAGCAAAGGTCGGTTTAGGGAAGGGGGGCAGGAAAGGTGATCTGGAAAGACCAGAGGCAGGCAGTTTAGAGACAGGATCGCAGTGTCCCGAGTGACTAAACAAGATCCAGAAGCCCAGGCGCGCCGTGCGCGTTATCGCTGGGCGGAAGCCTGTGTGTGGACGGACCGGATGTTGGCGGCTCTGGAGAACGGAGTCAGAGGAGGCAAGTGGTTCGCGCTGATCGACAAGGTTTATTCTCGGCGCACGTTGCAGGCGGCTTGGCAACGAGTGGCCCGTAACAAGGGTGCGGCGGGGGTGGACCGGATCAGCGTGGAGCGCTTTGCAGGACGCGCCGAGCACTATCTCGATGAGATATCGCAGGCGCTTGTCAGGGAGGATTTTGCGGTCAGTCCGGTACGCCGGGTTTTCATCGCCAAAGGGGATGGAAAACAACGGCCGCTGGGCATACCGACGGTGAAAGACCGGGTGGTACAGACGGCGTTGAAACTGGTTCTGGAACCGATCTTTGAGAAGGGATTTGCCGACGAGAGTTATGGCTTCCGACCGGGCCGCAGCGCGAAGGATGCGTTGCGTCGGGTGGATAGCCTGCTCAAGGCCGGCTACACCTTTGTCGTGGATGCGGACCTTCAGAGCTACTTCGACACCATCGACCATGAGCGGCTGATGCAAGAAGTGGAACGGAAGGTGAGCGACGGCCGGGTGTTGACGCTGATCCGACGTTACCTGAAACAGGAGGTCTTGTCGGACATGGAGGGATGGACACCGACCCGGGGGACACCGCAAGGTGCGGTGCTGAGCCCGCTGTTGGCGAACATCTATCTGGATCCGATGGACAAGCGGCTGCGGCAGGCCGGCTACGAGATGGTCCGTTACGCGGACGATTTTGTGGTGCTGTGCCGCAGCGCAGCCGAGGCCGAGGCCGCGCTGGGCGTCATACGCGCCCACTGCGATGCCTACGGTCTCACCCTGCACCCGGAGAAAACCAAGCTGGGCAATTGTCTGGTTCCGGGACAGGGGTTTGACTTTCTGGGGTATCACTTCGAAGCCGGCCGGCGCTGGGTGCGCAAGAAAAGTCGCGACTCGATGCGGGATCGCATCCGGGCCAAGACGAAACGGACCTGCGGGCGGAGCTTGGATCAGATCATCGAGGAACTGAACCCGATGCTCAGAGGGTGGTTTGCGTACTTCAAGCACGCCAATCCCTACGAGTTCCGCCAGATGGACGGTTTTGTCCGTCGTCGTTTGCGGTCCGTGCTGCGTAAACAGCAGAAACGGCCCGGTCACGGCGCCACTGGGCGCGATCACCGGCAGTGGCCGAACGCCTTCTTCGCTGCGCATGGCTTGTTCACCTGTACTCAAGCCTATGCTGGAGCGAGCCAATCCCGATGAGGAAACACCTGACTGGAGAGCCGTATGCGGGAGAACCGCACGTACGGTTCGGAGGGCGGGGAGGATCAGTCCTTCCCGACCCCTATCAGCGCCCGATTTCGCCCTCGGCCGCGATCCAGGAGCTGCAGGAGCCCGCATCGCGGGCGATCAACCGAGGCAGACGACATGAAGACGATCGATATTCGCACCGATGCCGACGGCATCGCGATCCTGGCCATCGACCTCGAAGACCGCCCGATGAACGTCATGACGCCGGCCTTCCTCGCCGATCTCGCGGCGGCGGTCGAGCGCGTCGCCACGGACGAGGCGATCAAGGGCGCCGTCATTACCTCCGGCAAAGACAGCTTCATGGCCGGCGCGGACCTGCACGAGCTGGTCGAAACCTTCGGCCAACGCAGCGCGGAGGAGCTGCTGGCTACCTGCCGCGGACTGCAGAAGACCCTGCGCCGCCTGGAAACCTGCGGCAAGCCGTTCGCCGCCGCGATCAACGGCACCGCGCTCGGCGGCGGGCTCGAAGTCTGCCTCGCCTGCCATTACCGGGTCGCCGCGGACCGAAAGGATGCCGTGCTGGGCTTGCCCGAAGTGCAGGTCGGCCTGCTGCCGGGCGGCGGCGGCACGCAGCGGCTGCCGAGGCTCATCGGCATCGAGCCCGCGCTGCAACTGATCACGCAGGGCAAGCACGTCAAGCCCGCCGAGGCGCGCGAGCTCGGCTTCGTCGACGAGGTCGTGCCCGCCGGCGAGGTCGTCGGGAACGCCAGGCAGTGGGTGCTCGCGAACGAAGGCGCGACGCAGCCCTGGGATCGCAAGGGCTTCAAGGTCCCCGGCGGCGCGGGCCTGATGCACCCCGGCGTGGTGCAGACGCTCACTATCGGCAGCGCGCTGGTGCAGAAGCAGACCAATCACAACTACCCGGCGCCGATTTCCATTCTCTCGGCGGTGTACGAAGGCACCGTCCTGCCGATCGACCGCGCGCTGGAGATCGAGTCGCAATATTTCGTGTCGCTGCTGCTGGACCCCGTGTCCCGCAACATGATGCGCACGCTGTTCATCAACAAGAATGCCGCCGACAAGCTGGTGCGGCGGCCGAAAGCGCCGCCGAAACAGCCGGTGCAGAAGCTCGGCATTCTCGGCGCCGGCATGATGGGCGCGGGCATCGCGTACGTCTCCGCGCGGGCGGGCATCGACGTCGTGCTGCTCGACGTCTCGAAGGAGAAGGCCGAGGCGGGCAAGGACTACTCCCGCAAGCTGCTGAAGAAAGCGGTAGAACGGCAGAAGACCACGTCGGACGGCGCCGGCATCGTGCTCGACCGTATCACGGCCACGAACGCCTATGCGGACCTGCAGGGCTGCGACCTCGTGATCGAAGCCGTGTTCGAGGACCGTAAGATCAAGGCTGACGTGACGGCCAAGGCCGAGGCGCAGCTCGCCGATACCGCCGTATTCGCCTCCAATACGTCGACGCTGCCGATCACGGGGCTGGCCAAAGCATCGACGCGCCCCGAACAGTTCATCGGCATCCACTTCTTCTCGCCGGTGGACAAGATGCCGCTGGTCGAGGTGATCGTCGGCGAGCGCACGGACGAGCGGGCGATCGCGCGGGCGCTGGACTACGTGCAGCAGATCAGGAAAACGCCGATCGTCGTGAACGACAGCCGCGGCTTCTACACCAGCCGCGTCTTCAGCGTGTTCAGCCGCGAAGGCATCACGATGCTGGCGGAAGGCGTGAACCCGGCGTTGATCGAGAACGTCGCGAAGCAGTCCGGCATGCCCGTCGGCCCGCTGGCGGTCACGGACGAAGTTTCGCTGGAGCTGTCCTGGCACATCACGCAGCAGACGCGGGCCGATCTTGGAGACGCTTACGTCGCGTCACCCGCCGACGAGGTGATTCGCTTGTTCGTCGAGGACCTCGGGCGCAAGGGCCGGCGCGCGGGCGCGGGGTTCTACGAGTATCCCGAGGGTGCGGAAAAACACCTCTGGCCTGGCCTGCGGGAGCATTTCCCGCCCGCCAAGGACCAGCCGGAGCCGGAGGAAGTCCGCAAGCGTCTCCTCTACGCGCAGGCACTGGAAACGGTGCGCTGCCTGGACGAGGGCGTCGTCACGCATGCCGCGGATGCGGACGTCGGCTCCGTTTTCGGCTGGGGCTTTCCGCCGTACACGGGTGGCACCCTGTCCTTCATCGAAACCGTCGGCCTGCCGCAATTCGTGACGGAAGCGGACCGCCTGGCCGAAGCTCACGGGCCGCGCTTCGCCGTCCCTGAATCCCTGAGGAAAATGGCGGCCGAGGGCCGGACGTTCTACGGCAGCACGGCGGCGGCGGCTTAAGCGACAACAGGCCAGGAGCAAAAACCATGCAGCAACTCGACACCGTCAGGTACCACCGCGACGACGCGGTCGCCGTCATCACGATCCACCGCCCCGACGCGATGAACTCGTTCAATACCGCGTTGCGCAGCGACCTGCTGGCCGCCTTCCGGTGCGCGGCCGCGGACGACCCGGTGCGCGTGGTGGTGCTCACGGGCGAGGGCCGCTCGTTCAGCGCCGGCGCCGACCTGAAGGATATCGAGAGCGCGAAGCCGGTGAGCGAGATCCTGCAGCAGGAATACCGGCCGGTGCTGGAGTGCATCGCGACCCTCAGGCAGCCGGTGATCGCGGCGGTCGGCGGCTCGGCCGCCGGCATCGGCATGACGTTCGCGCTCGCTTGCGACCTGCTGGTGATGGCGGACAACGCGTTCCTCATGTCCGCGTTCTCCAATATCTCGCTGCTGCCGGACGGCGGGCTCAACTGGTTCCTGGTGCAGCAGCTCGGCTACCGGCGCGCGTACCAGGTTGCGATCGAAGCGGAACGGATCAGCGCGGAACGCTGCGTGGAGCTGGGGATCGCCAACAGGGCGGTGCCGGCCGACAGGCTGATGGACGAGACGCTCGCCTGGGCGCACTCGCTGGCACAGCGCGCGCCGCTCTCGCTCGCCGCGACCAAGAAAGCGATGCGCCACGCCGTCGCGCACGACTGGTCGAGCACCTTCGACGTGGAAGCGCCGCTGCAGCAAAGCCTGCGCGAAAGCGACGACTGCGCCGAAGGCGTCAGAGCCTTCTTCGAAAAACGCAAGCCCCAATTCAAAGGACGCTGACCTGTAGGAGCCCGTGAGCGCCATGGATGGCGCGAATGCAGATAATGCAGGAGCGATTATCTGCGACACGGGCGACTGGAACGAGGTAAGGAAGATGACCCGCAAGCTATTCGAAGAGGAGCACGAGATCTTCCGCGACGCCGTGCGCTCTTTCATGAAGAAGGAAATCCAGCCGCACACCGACCGCTGGCACGAGCAGGGCATCGTCGATCGCGAGGCGTTCCTCAAAGCGGGCGGGCAGGGCCTGCTGCTGATGTGGGCCGACGAGCAATACGGCGGCGCGGGCGTCCCCGACTTCCGCTACGAGCAGATCCTCATCGAAGAAAATGCGCGCTACGGCGATGCCGGTTTTTTCATGACGCTGCACAACCGGCTGGTCGGCCCGTATATCGGCGAGCTCGGCACCGACGAGCAGAAGGCGCGCTGGCTGCCGAAGTGCATCACCGGCGAGTACATCCTTGCGGTGGCGATCACCGAGCCCGGCGCCGGCAGCGACGTCGCGGGCATCCGCACGCGCGCGGAGGACAAGGGCGATCACTGGCTGCTGAACGGCTCCAAGATCTATACCTCGAACGGTATCAACGCCGATCTCGTGGTGGTCGTCGCGCGGACGGAGCCGGGCCGCTCGCACGGGCTGAGCCTGTTCGTCGTCGAACGGGGCATGGAGGGCTTCGAGCGCGGCCGGAACCTGAAGAAGATGGGCCTGAAGAGCCAGGACACCGCGGAGCTGTTCTTCAACAACGTGAAGGTGCCGAAGGAAAACCTGCTTGGCGAGGCGAACCGCGGCTTTTACCACCTGATGCACTTCCTCGCCGAGGAACGGCTGCTGGGCTCCGTCGGCTACCTCGCGGCCGCCGACGCGGCCTTCGATATCACCATGGATTACATCCGGGAGCGCAAAGCCTTCGGCCAGCCGATCGCGGATTTTCAGAACTCGCGTTTCAAGATGGCCGACATGCGCACGCAGATCGACGTCGCGCAGGCCTTCGTCGACCAGTGCGTGCTGGAGCACAACGACGGCGAGCTCTCCGCCGACAACGCCGCGAAAGCCAAGCTCTTCACGAGCGAGCTGGAAGGCCGCGTGATGGACGAGTGCGTCCAGCTACACGGCGGCGCCGGCTACATGGACGAGTACCCGATCTGCCGCATGTACCTGAACGCGCGCGTGTCGCGCATCTATGCCGGCAGCTCGGAGGTAATGCGCGAGATCATCGCGCGGTCGATCGGCCTCGATCCGAGGAAAAAGGAAGCCGGATCAGCGGCCGGCACGTCCGTGTAGGAGCCCGTCTCACGGGCGACCGCTGCCTGACCGCCGTGTCGCCCGTGTCGCAGATAATCGCTCCTGCATTATCTGCATTCGCGCCATCCATGGCGCTCACGGGCTCCTACGTCTCGCCTGCCGAATAAACGACTCGCCCGCCGACAACCGTCTTCAACACCCGCACATCCCGGATCTCCGCCGGCGGAATCGCCGTGATATCCCGGTCCAGCAGCACGAAATCCGCCAGCATCCCCGGCTTCAGCATGCCCTTCACGTCCTCCTCGAACGACGCGTAAGCTGCGTCCCGCGTATACGCCGCCAGCGCCTGCTCGACCGAAATCTTCTGCTCCGGCACCCAGCCGTCCGGGTGCGCGCCGTCCAGCGTCCGGCGCGTGACCGCCGCATAGATGCCCTCGAGCGGCGTGGCCGGCGCGACGTACCAGTCGCTGCCGAAGGTCACCGTCGCGCCGCTTTCGATCAGCGAGCGGAACGCGTAGGTGGTCTTCGCCCGCTCGGGGCCGATGACCTTGTCGGCCCAGCGGCCGTCGTCGATCGCGTGGTACGGCTGCATGCTGGCGATCACGTCCTGCGCAGCGAAGCGGCCGAGGTCGTCCGGATGGATGTGCTGCGCATGCTCGATGCGGAAGCGCCGGTCGCGCTCGCCGTTGGCGGCCGCGACGCCGGCGTAGATGTCCAGCAGCTCGCGAATGGCCCGGTCGCCGATGGCGTGGACCATGACGTGCAGCCCGGCGGCGTCCGCGGCGCCGATCCACGCGGCCATGTCGTCGAGGTCGTTGACCAGGAAGCCCCGGTCCTCCGGCGCGTCGGTGAACGGCTCCAGGAAAGCCGCGGTATGCGAGCCGAGCGAGCCGTCCATGAAGCCTTTGAGCCCGCCGATCCGCAGCCAGGCGTCGCCGCGGCCGTTGGCGGCCACTTCGTCGCGCAGGCGTTCCCAGTCGTCCAGCGGCATGACCGAATAGATACGCGTAATGAACCCCTCGCTGCCGCTGGCGCGGCGGTAGGCGGCGAGATCCCGCCAGTCGCCCATGTCGTGCACCGAGGTGACGCCGTTCGACGCGAAGTAGGCCATGGCGGCGGCGACAGTGCGGTCGAGCTGCGCTTCGCCGGGCTCGGGTACGGCCCGCTGCACGAGGGTCATCGCGTTGTCCTTCAGGATGCCGGTAGGCCGGCCGTCCGCATCGCGTACGATCTCGCCGCCCTCGACGGCGGGCGTGTCGGCGTCGACCCCGGCGATCTCCAGCGCCAGCGAATTGGCGAGCGCCATGTGGCCGTCGAGGCGGTTGATCCAGACCGGGTTTTCCGGCGTGACGGCATCGATCCAGTCGCGGCGCGGCAGCTCGCCGCCCCAGCGCTCGTGATCCCAGTTGCCGTACAGGATCCATTCGCCGGGCTCGAGCGTCGCGGCATAGTCCGCGATGCGTTGCGTGAATTCTTGCGCGGTCGCGGCGTCGCGCAACCGGACCGAAGCGAGCCCGGCGCCGCCGTCCGTGAGGTGCACGTGCGTGTCGATGAATCCCGGCACCAGCATGCTGCCGGGCACGGCTATCACGGTCGTCCCGGGGCCGACCAGCTTCCCGATCTCCGCGGCGCTGCCGACCGCGACGATCGACTCACCGCGGCTGGCGACCGCCTCGGCCCAGGGCTGCGCCGGGTTACCGGTCCAGACGCGGGCACCCGTGACGACCAGTGTCGCCGGCTCGGCCGCCGGCGGCGCCTTGCAACCCGCGAGCGCGAGCGGCAGCAGGAAAAGCAAACGAAGGACGAAGCGGACGGAAGGCTGCGGCATGCGGGGTTCCCCGTTGGCTGTTATTCTTGCCCGCGATTGTAAACCGGACGAGGTTCAATGCGCGTTTCATTCGTCGGACTGGGCGTGATGGGTTACCCGATGGCCGGCCACCTGGCGCGATCGGGATACGAGGTCACCGTCTACAACCGCACCCGCGCCAAAGCGGAAGCCTGGTGCGCGGAATACCGCGGACATCGCGCGGCGACGCCCGCCGCAGCGGCGGCAAACGCCGAGATCACTTTCTGCTGCGTCGGCAACGACGCTGACGTGCGCGCCGTGATCCTCGGCAAGGACGGGATTCTGCAGGGCGCCGCGTCCGGCGCCGTGATTGTCGATCATACGACCGCCTCGGCCATGGTCGCGCGCGAGGTCGCTTTCGCGGCGCAAGGCAAGGGCGTCGGCTTTCTCGACGCGCCCGTGTCCGGCGGCCAGGCGGGCGCCGAACTGGGCCAGCTTACGGTCATGGCCGGCGGCGACGGCGAACTCTTCGAGCGCGTCCTCCCCGTCATGCGGAGCTACGCCAAAGCCTGCACGCGCATCGGCGAGGTGGGCACGGGGCAGCTCACGAAAGCGGTGAACCAGATCTGCATCGCCGGCATCGTGCAGGGACTCTCGGAAGGCCTGCATTTCGCGCAGCGCGCCGGCCTCGACATCGAAGCGGTCATCGGCGCGATCTCCAAAGGCGCCGCGCAATCCTGGCAGATGGAGAACCGGTGGCGGACGATGGTGAACGACGAGTTCGAGTTCGGCTTCGCGGTCGAGTGGATGCGCAAGGATTTGAAGATCGCGCTGGAGGAGGCGGAACGGAACGGCGCGGCGCTGGAGCTGACGGCGCTCGTCGACCGATTCTACGCGGAGCTCGAGCAGATGGGCGGCAGCCGCTGGGACACGTCGAGCCTGATCCGGCGCCTGGAGCGGAAATAGACGTGGGGGTCGCCCGTATGACGGGCTCCTACAGCAGAACGAAGCGCGTAGGAGCCCGTCTCACGGGCGACAACGGCGCTTGATGCCGTCGAGGTGCCAGCGAAGTGCCTCATCCGCTATAATCACAGGCATCACAGGGGTGGCCTCACGGCCTGAGATCCGCGTGCCGCATCGGGCGGCACGGCACGGGAACCCTTAGAACCTGACCCGGGTAATGCCGGCGTAGGAAGAGGATCCTCCAATGCTGCCATCGATGTTCCCGCGGCGCCTCGTGCTGGCTGCCGTCGCGTTCCCGTTCGTTCATCCCGCTCTCGCGCTCGCCCAGGACAGCGGCGACGCGGAAATCGAGGAAATCATCGTCACCGCCGATTTCCGCGAGCGCCCGGCGAGCGAGCTGCCCACCAGCGTCACGGTGCTCGAGCATGACGCCATCGACGAGCTCGCCGTGCAGCACTTCGAGGAGCTGATCACCGTCATCCCCAACGTCAACTTCTCGGGCGAGGGCAACCGCGCCCGCTTCTTCCAGATCCGCGGTGTCGGCGAGCTGGAGCAGTACGAAGGCGCGCCGAACCCGTCGGTGGGCTTTCTCATCGACGACATCGATTTCAGCGGCATCGGCGGGGTGGCGACCCTGTTCGACATTGACCACGTCGAGGTGCTGCGCGGTCCGCAGGGCACCCGCTACGGCGCGAACGCGATCGGCGGGTTGATCTACCTGCGGAGCACCGCGCCGACGGAGGAGTGGTCGGGCTTAGTGGAGCTCGGCGCGGGCACGGACGATGCGCTCTCGGGCGGCGTCGCCTTCGGCGGGCCGATCACGGAAGGCGATGCGCTGAGCTTCCGTGTGAGCGCGCACCACCACGAAAGCGACGGCTTCCGCGACAACGCTTTCCTCCATCGCGACGACACGAACGGGCGCGACGAGACCACCTTCCGCGGCAAGCTCCTCTGGGACGCGCCGCACGACTGGCGCGCCCTGTGGACGACCATGCTCGCCGACGTCGATGACGGCTACGACGCCTTCGCCATCGACAACTCGCTCACCGTCCTCTCGGATCACCCGGGGCGGGACGCGCAGCGGAGCCTCGGCTCCTCGCTCAGGCTGGAGTGGGAGGGCGCCGGAGGTTTCGCCTTCACGTCCATTACCTCCGCGGCGGATTCCGACCGGCATTTCGCCTTCGATGCCGACTGGGGCAATCCGGAAGCCTGGGCGCCGTTCACCTACGACTTCATCTCCGTCAACCACCGCGAGCGGCAGACGTTGAGCCAGGAGCTCCGCCTCGCGTCGACCGAGGGCGGCCGCATCTTCAACGGCACGACCGACTGGCTCGTCGGCGCCTACCTGCTCGATCTCGACGAAACGCTGTCGACCCTGAACCGGGGCGAGTACTTCGACCCGCTCTCCGGCTTCGCGGACAGCCTCGACGATACGCTCGCGAGCCGCTTCGAAGCGACCAACACGGCGCTGTTCGGGCAGCTCGGAATCGAGGTCGGCGAAGCGGGCGAAATCGACTTCGGCCTCCGGGTCGAAACGCGCCGCACGGACTACGCGGACTCCAACGGCCTGCGGCTCGACCCGGACGAGACGATGATCGGCGGCGAGCTCAGCTACAGCCACGACTTCAGCGACGCGGTGACGGGCTTCGTCGCGCTGTCCCGCGGCTACAAGGCCGGTGGCTTCAACCTCGGCCCCGTGCCGGCCGGCGGGCGCCAGTTCGACCAGGAATCCCTGTGGAGCCTGGAAACGGGCGTCAAGGCGCTCCTGCTCGACGGCTCGCTCGCATTCGACGGCACTGTCTTCTATAGCCGGCGCAACGACCAGCAGGTCAGGACCTCGGTGCAGTTGAACCCGAACGACCCGGCGTCTTTCATCTTCTTCACCGACAATGCTGCAAAGGGCCGGAGCATCGGCGCCGAGGCGCAGTTCCGCTGGTTGCCGAGCGACGCCTGGGAGCTGTACGCGAGCGTCGGGCTGCTCGATGCGGAATTCGAGGAGTTCTCGAGCGAGGCTTTCGACCTCAGCGGCCGCGACCAGGCGCACGCGCCGAATTACACCCTGGCGCTGGGCGGCGCATACCGCCATCCTTCGGGCCTGTTCGCGCGGCTGGACCTCTCGGCACGCGATGCGTTCTACTTCGACGTGAGCCACAACCAGCGTTCCGAGCCCTATGCGCTCGCGCGGGCCCGCCTCGGTTACGAGACGGAGCGCTGGTCGGCCGAGCTCTGGGTGCGCAACCTTCTCGACGAGACCTACGCGGTGCGCGGGTTCTTCTTCGGTAACGAGCCGCCGGATTTTGCAAACGAGCTCTACATCCGCCGAGGCGATCCCCGCCAGCTCGGCGTCACCATCGAAATGAGGTTCTAGATCATGAGAGTAGCCGTAGACATCAGCCTGTACCCGCTGGCCGAGGAATTCCTGACGCCGATCGAGGACGTGATCCGCCGGTTGAACGAGCACGAGGCGATCGAAGTCGAAACGAACCCGATGAGCACGCAGGTTCGCGGCGAGTACGACGACGTCATGCACGTGCTGGAACGCGAGATCAAGCGAACCTTCGAGCAGGTGCCGAAGGCGGTATTCGCCATCCGCATCCTGAACAACCCGCTGGCGGACTGAAACGCTCGAATGTCGGACCTGGTCGTAACGCAGCTCCGCGCCCTGACGCCCCTGGAGATGATCGCCGTGATCACGGCGGTCGGCTACCTGGTGCTCGCGATTCGCAGGAACATCTGGTGCTGGCTTTTTGCGGTGGTGAGCACGGCGAGCTATATCGCGTTGTGCCTGCGCGCGAAGCTCTACATGGAATCGGTGCTGAATCTGTTTTACCTGGCGATGGCGTTTTACGGCTGGTACGCCTGGCGTACGGCGGGGGACCGGGAGTCGAAGCTTCCGGTGATCCGCTGGCCGCTGCTGATACACCTGCGCGCCATTGCCGCGATTGCCGCCGGAGCGGCGTGTCTCGGTTTGCTGCTGGACCGGTTTTCGGACGCCGCGTTTCCCTACGCCGATTCCGCGACCGCGATCGCGGCGATCTGGACCACCTTCCTGGTGGCGCGCAAGGTGCTGGAGAACTGGTGGTACTGGCTCGCGATCGACACCGCCTCCATCTACCTCTACTGGGCGCGCGACCTGCAGCTTACGGCGCTGCTCTTCGCGCTCTACGTCGCGCTCATCCCGATCGGGCTCGTCGCCTGGCGGCGGGCGTACGCCGAGCAGCAGCACGGCACGGCCGCGGCGTGAGCGATCCCTTTTCGGCGGCGGCCGCGATATCGCGCATACCCCGGATCGAGCCCGCGAAGGCGCGCTACCGGGCGCTCGGCGGCGGGCTGTCCAACCGGAGCTGGCTGGTGGAGACGGAGGACCGCAAGCTGGTGCTGCGGCTCGACGGCTCGCGAGCCGGGGCGCCCGGGGTGGATCGCCGCACGGAGCTCGCCGTCCTCGAGCAGGCGGCCCGGCAGGGGCTCGCGCCGAATGTTGTTTATGCCGATGCCGATGCCGGCATCCTGATTTACGAGTACCTGGCCGGGCGCTGCTGGACGCGTGCGGACCTGGAGAGCGAGGCCAACCTGGAAGCCCTTGCCAGGCTCTTGCGGCGCGTGCATTCGCTGCCGCGCTCGGGCGTGCCGTTCGACGCCTCGGGAGCGGCGGCACGTTACGCGGGGCTGATCCGGGGTGACGAGGCGCTGGCGGCGATCGGGCGCCGATGCCGGGAGATCGTCGCGAGCATTCCGCCGCCGGCCGAGGCCGCTTGCTGCCACAACGACGTCGTCGCCGCGAACGTCATCGCGACGCCGGCGCTGCGGCTCATCGATTGGGAATACGCCTGCGACAACGATCCGCTGTTCGATCTGGCGTCGCTGATCGGGTACCACGATCTCGGCGCGGGGCAGAAGGGGACGCTGTTGCGCGCCTACGCGGGCGACCTGGCGCTGCGCGAGCGGCTGGAGGAGCAGTTGCAGTTGTTCGATGCGTTGCAGTGGCTGTGGCTGGCGGCGCGGGCGGTGAGTACGCCGGGGGCGGGTCAGCGTGATCGCCTCGGGGATCTTGCCCGCAGGATGGGTGCAGGCGCATAGCATCGTGTCGCCCGTCCCACGGGCGACCGGCAAGGCAGTCACTCGCCTACCAGCTATTCCGCAACTCCCGCAACGCCAAAAACACCGCTTTCGGATCCGGCCTCTCCCCAATCTCCGGCCGCGATTCCCGCAGCCGCGCGATCACCGACGGGCTCCGCAGGCGGAAAAACACGTTCATCTCCCGCTCTTCGGCCAACGTCGTCACGTGCGCCTCCGCCGGGTCCTGGTCCCTGTACTTCGACAGCATCGCCGCCGCCTTTGCATTGTCCGGCTCGCGGTCGAGCGTGAACCCTAAGTTGTTCAGCAGGTAATCGTGCCCCGGATAGAGCCGCACCTCGTCCGGCAGCTTCGAAAGCTGGCTGGCGAACGTCTCGTACAGCTCGGCCGGGTGCCCGCCGTTGTGGCAGTTGCCGGCGCCGGCGTTGAACAGCGTGTCGCCGCTGAAGAGCGCCGGCTGGTCCGTGTGCGACAAAAGGCAGATGTGACTCATCGTGTGGCCCGGCGTATCCAGGCACTCGAGCTCGACCGTCTTCCCGACCCGAATCACGTCGCCCGCGCCGACCCCGCGGGTCATGCCGGGAATCCTCCGCCGCGCGTCTTCGTGCGCGATCACCTCGGCCCCGGTCGCCTCGACCATGGCCTTGTTGCCGCCGGTGTGGTCGCCGTGCTCGTGCGTGTTGAGGATCTGCGAGATCGTCCAGCCGCGCTCGCGCGCGGCCGCGAGGCACTTGCGGTAATCCAGCGGGTCGATCGCGAGCGCCTCGCCGGTCTCCGGGCAGGCGATGAGGTAGTTGAAATTCCGGTAGCTGTTGCCGGTCCAGATTTGCTCGACGATCATTTTGCACCCATCCTGTAGGAGCCCGTCTCACGGGCG
>DASSBS010000123.1:0-4849 GCA_035698445.1 Woeseiaceae bacterium | reverse complement strand
ATTGGCGAGCGGAATCCAGAATTCCAGGTCGGGCATGTCCTCTTCGGTGGTGCCCGCGAAATCCGGCGGCAGCACGCCGACGATCGTGTAAACGGCGCTTTCGCCCTCGTTCGGGTAGCTCACGCGCACCGGCTGCCCGAGGACCTCCTCGTCGTAGTTGAACTCGCGGCCCCAGGTGCCGTACGAGAGCAGCATCACGGCCTCGCCCCGCGCGTGCTCCTCGCGGCTGATCATCCGCCCGATGTACGGCTGCACGCCGAGCAGCTCGAAATAACCCGCGGTGATGGCCTCCCCTTCCACGCGCCGCCCGATGTCGCCGGCTCGGTGCCAGACGAGGCGCGCGCGCGCCGCGCCTTCGAGCGCATCGAGAGCGGTCAGCCGCTCACGAAGATCGGCGAAGTCCCGGTAAGCGAGAGAGTCGCGCTGCTCTTGCCCCGCCTCCGAATTCCAGATGCGCACGAAGCGCTCCGCCTCCGGAAACGGCGGCGCGCGAAAGGTAGTGAGATCGATGAGCGTCGCCACGGCCGCGGTCGCCGCCATCCCGAGGGCGATGCAGGTGACGACGGCCAGGCTCAGACGCGGGCTGCGCCGCAGTCCCCGGAACAGGATTCGCAGGTTCAAGCGTTCACTCCTTCACTCTCGCCCAGCACGCGCATTGGTTCCGCACGTTGGAGCCCGCCATTGCGGGCGACCGGGCAGGCGTCCGAGACCGTTCCGGTCGCCCGCAATGGCGGGCTCCAACTGGCGCGGCTACTCATGGCGCAATGCTTCGGTAGGCTCGATGCGCGCCGCCCGTTCCGCGGGCCATAGCGCCGCCGCCAGCACAACCAGCACCAGGATCATGCCGATGGCAACCCAGGTGACCGGATCGACCGGAGAGACTTCGTACAAGCGGTTCGCAATTACGTAACCCGCGATGCAAGCCCCGGCGATGCCGATGGCCAGCCCTGGAACCAGCAGGCGCACCGCGTCGGCGAGCACATGGCGCCTGATGTCGCGCGCCTCCGCGCCAACGGCCTGGCGCACCCCGAATTCCGCCGTGCGGGCCCGTACCGAGTACGCCAGCAGCGAGAACAGGCCGATGACAGCCAGCATGAGCGTCTCGATCCCGAACAGGCCGAGCAGGATGAGCTGCGGCTCACGATCGCTCACCGCGTGCCGCACCAGGCTCTGCATCGTGACGACCCTGCCGATGCGCTCCGGCCCGAGGGTGGCCTCCAGCGCACGCGTTACTTCCTCGACGAGCGTCGCCGGTGAAACGTTGGCGGCGATCACGGCCGTTCCATACGGCAACGACCTGGGATCGAACTGGTAAACCGTGCCGCGGTCCGGCTGCTCGTCCGGGCTGCGGTACTTGGCTGTGCCCACGATGCCGATGATCAGCGCATCGCGAACCGCGTCAGGACCAGCGGTCATCGTGATGCGCTTGCCGAGCGCACCGCCGGCGGGCCAATACAGCGACGCGAACAGCTCGTCCACGATCACGCCGCCGGTCCCCGCGTCCCCGGCTTCGAAAGACCGGCCGCGCAGCAGCGGAATGCCAATGGTGCGGAAGAAGTGCTCGCCGACCATGCGATTGCGCACCGACACCTCGCTATCGCCCTGTCCCGGCAACCCGACGCTCATCGCACTTTCCGTAAACCCGAAGGGGACCACGTTGGTACGGGCCACCCCGGAGACACCCGGCAGTTGGCGCAACTCGTCCAGGGCGGCCGCAACGCGAGGATCCGCATGCGTCTCGCCGTCCCAGCCTTCCGGCGGCTGGATCAGTGCGATGAGCAGGTTCCGCGCTTCAAAGCCGAGGTCTTCGGTCAGCAACGAGTGCCAGCTCCGGAGCAGGAGACCCATTGCGCACAGCACGCTCATGGCGAGTGCCACTTGCGCCGTCACGAGCACACGACGCGTCCTGGCACTGGAACTCACATCGCCGCGCCCGGCGCTGCCGAGACCTGCCGCGACAGCGCCGCCCTGCCGCCGCTGCTGCCAGGCGGCGGCCAATATCACCGGCAGACCGGCGAGCACGAGCACTATGATCGTGATCACGACCGTCGCGGTCCCCGTTTCGATCCGCAATGGCTGGTCCAGGCTTGCGATGCCGAGTTTCTGCAGGCAGGCGAGCATCAGCGGGGCCAATGCCAGCGCGACGCAGCCCCCGACAACACCGAGCAGCGCGAATTCGATGAGAGTGCGGCCCAGCCTGCGCCACTTGCCGGCGCCGAGCGCTGCCTGGATGGCCTGCTCACGGGATCGGCCCAACAGCCGGGTCAGCCACAGGCCGGCCACGTTGAAGAGAGCGGCCGCCAAAACGAGCACCGAGGCCAGGCCGATGATGGCGAGCGGCTGGCGCTGCTCCGCGGTCCACGCGTCCCGCAGGCTGCGGGCCCGGAAGTCGAGCCCCAGCATCTGCTGAAGTGCCCGCGAATTCAGCCGCGCGTCGGAAGCATAACGGGCCGCTATCGCCTGCTCCAACTGCGGCGCGGCGTAGCCGGGCTCGAGCCGGACGAGCACGCCGCGCCCACCCCCGAAATCACCGACGTTCTGCGGGCCCAGTTGCTCCGGCGTGTATCGCAGCGGCTCCCACATTTCCGTCGCGGGGCTCGGCACCGTGAAGGTGGCCGGCATGACGCCGATCACCGTCACGGTTCGATCGTCGAGCGCCAGCTCGCTGCCGATCACGGACTCGGCCGCGTCAAAACGGTTGCGCCAGGCGGCTTCGCTGATCAGCACGACCGGCGCAGCCCCCGGTTCGCCGTTGGCCGGTACAAACGCCCTTCCGGCGACCGGCGACACCGCCAGCACCTGCATGAGGTTCCGGGTCACCATCGCCCGTTGCCACACGTCGCCGCCTGCCGATTCGACGGGAGCGGCAAGGTGCGAGGCGGCAACGTCGGCGACCATCGGCAGCTCACGCAACTCGGCGAGCAGCGGCGGGGAAAAGCCCATGTCCATGTCTATGGTCCGGGAATAGATCGAGACCTGTGCGAGCTCTTCCGGATGCGCATACGGCAGCGGCCGCAGGAACAGCGCGTAAGCCGCTGTCGCGACGGTGACCATCCCCGCAGTGGCGATGCCGAGCACCAGCACGACGCCGACCGAAAAGCCGGGCGTGCGGACCAGTCCGCGCGCGGCACGGCGGCTCTCGATGGCCAGGCCCGCGAGCAGTCCGCTATTCATGCCGTCGTGCCTCCGCAGGTTCGATGCGCGCCGCCCGTTCCGCTGGCCACAGCCCCGCGGCCGGCACGACCAGCTCCCGGGCGCCTCCGGCGAGTCGACCAGCAAAGGGCTTGACTCGCCAATATGAGCTTATTAGCATGAGCATATGAGCCATCGTTTGCAGGTATTGATCCCGGAGAGCCTTGCGGCGCGCCTGCGGCAGGCAGCCCAGCGAAGCCGGCTGTCACAAGGCGAATGGGTCCGTCGGAAGATCGAGCGGGCGCTGGAGGAGGAACGGGCGGCTTCCGACCCGCTGGCCGCGCTGGCCGCGCTGGAGGCACCTACCGCCGATCTCGAGCAGATGCTCGCCGAGATCGAATCCGGCCGCGCCGGCACGTGAAGGTTTTTATCGACTCCAACATTCCGATGTACGTCGCGGGGCGGGATCATCCCTTTCGCGAGCCCTCCAGGCGCTTTCTGGAACAGGTGCGGGGCGGTTCCATCGAAGGTTGCACCAGTACCGAGGTATTGCAGGAAATCCTGTACAGGTACTACGCGTTGGAGCGCGCGGATCTGGCGCACCAGGTCTACGAACTGTTCGTTCAGCTCTGCCCGACTGTCTTTCCCGTCGCACTGGCCGACACCGACCGTGCGAAAGAGCTCCTTTCCCGCGGGCTCGGTACCGGCGTTCGCGACGCCATGCACGCCGCCGTCATGCTCAATAATGACGTGCGCCACATCGCATCTTTCGACCGCGGCTTCGATCGTCTCGACGAAATCGAGCGGCTCGCGCCGAGCTAGCTTCGGCCAGAGCCCGGAGCGGGCCGCCTCGTTCACTACTTTGTCCTTCCTCGCACAGCACGCGATTGCCGCAATGCCGAATTGCCAGCGCCGATCGCCCGTGCTGCGGGCTTCTACAGCGCAGTAGGAGTCCGCATTGCGGGGGATGGACGTTGCAGGAGCGCTGGCGGCGAGCGACTCGCGGTGTTCACTCATGGCGCAACGCTTCTGTGGGTGCGATGCGCGCCGCCCGTTCCGCGGGCCACAAGCCCGCGGCCAGCACGATCAGCGCGAGGACGATTCCGGATGCAGCCCAGGTGAGGGGATCGGCCGGCGAGACTTCATACAGCCGGTTCGCTACCAGGTAACCGGCAAAGGCGGCGCCCGCGATGCCGATCGCCAATCCGGGAACCAGCATGCGCACCGCGTCGCCCAGCACGTGCCGGCGAATGTCGCCGGCCCTGGCACCGACCGCCTGGCGCACCCCGAACTCGGCGGTGCGGGCGCGCACGGAATAAGCGAGCAGCGAAAACAGCCCGATCGCGGCGAGAGCGAGGGTCTCGAGAGCGAACAGCCCGAGCAGGATTAGCTGCGGCTCGCGATCGCGCACGCTGTAGCGCACCAGGCTCTCCATCGTTGCGATGCTGCCGCTGCGCTCGGGACCGACGGTGCGCGCCAGCGCGCTCGTCACCTCGTCGACCAGGCTGGCCGGCGGCACGGCCGCGGCGACCACCGCGATTTCGTTTGCCAATGGTTGAGGCCTGAACAGGTAAATGGAACCCTGGCTCGCTTCCTCGTCGGGCGATCGGTATTTGGCGGTCGCCGCCACACCGACGATCACGACATCCTGCGATTCGCCCGGTCCGGCAGGCATCCGGATCGTCGCTCCGATGGCAGCGCCGGCCGGGAAGTACAA
>DASSBS010000122.1:0-22185 GCA_035698445.1 Woeseiaceae bacterium | reverse complement strand
CGTACTTGTTGCGCCACTGAGCCGGGACAGGAGGTGGCCGCCGGGCAACAAGTACGAAAGTACGACCCGGCACCAGGGCTACCAGGGCTCCCCAGCGCTCCTACGGATCGTCTTCCGCTATCTGCAACGACGGGCTGCGCGTGGCGCAGGCGGCCGTGCGCCATTGCCGCCCGGCGGGCAGCGAGGCCTGCGTCAGCACCGACTGAAGCGCGCTGATGTGCGCCGCGCGGCGCACCTGCTGCTCGCGGCTGGTGCCGCTATCCAGGAGCTTCGCCCAGAGATCGCGGTCGGCCGCGCCGCGCAATGCCACGATCTCGTCGCGCCGGCCGGCGATCGACAGCAGGTGCATGAAGGTGAGCTCGGTCAGTTGCTCGCACCAGTGCAGGCTGGCGCCGCAGATCAGCCGGGCCGCGTACGCGTTCTGCTTCGAGAGCTGCCAGGCGAAGCTCAAGCCCGCGGAGATGAGCCCGACCAGGTCGTCGGCCGCCGGCGGCGGCACGGCAAACAGGTCGCCGCGCAGCTCGTCCGCGAACGCCTGCTCCCAGAAGCGGTCGTCGCGCTCGCGAAACGACATGAGCAGGAAGGGCGCCCCCGCCAGGCGGTCCGCCTGGACTCCCGTCAGCCCGACGAGCTTGTCCCGGAGAGGCTCCCGCAGCTCACGCAGGCAGCCGCGGGCCGTGCCGTCGCGGCGCAGCAGGGCCAGGAACGCCCGGTTCAAAGCGTTGACGTTGGCGTAGTCGGTGGCGCTCGGCCCCTGAAATTCCATGGCGGTCTCCCGATGGGTGGCGTGTTTTTTCGGTATACGTCGAATTACTGTATTTTTTATTGCTCTACCACGGTCGATCTTATAGTCTTACATGTAGCTACATATGGTGTCAAACTAGCACAAAGTGGCAAAAATGCGACTCACTGACAATCGTTATGCTTCGGAGCGCACCCAGTTCGAGCTCGCGCTCCGCATGATCCGCCACGAAGCGCGGACCCGCACCATCAAAGCCTGCACGGGCCTGAGCGACGATCGCATCCGCAAGCTCTACACCACCTACTTTCGCGACCGCGGCGACAGCCAGGTGAAGCGACGCCGGGGCAAATCGCCGCGGCAGGTGTCGCTGTTCGTCAAGAATCCACTGAACCAGCTCGAGGCCACGACGCTCATCGCGCTCTTTTGCGCGAGTCTCCTGCTGCGGATCGACCGCTCGAATCGCATCCAGGCCTGCTGGCCGCGGCCCGACGTCGAATACGGGCACCGCGTCTGCCGCGCCTTCGAGACCTACCTGCTGCTGCATCCTTCGCCGCGGCTGAGCTTCGAATGGGCGTGGAACCTGCTGCATTCGATCTCGCACAACGACGAGCTGTTCCTCGCCGACTGCAGCGACTGCGAAGCGAGCTACGTGCAGGACGCCTACGCGCTCGACCACAAGCTGTGTCCGAGTTGCGAGATATCCCGGCACCGGCGGCGGCGGCCGGGCAGCAGCCATTTTGCGCGGGCGTGAGTAACAGCCGGTATTTCTCCACGGACAGCGCGGATTTCGCGGTCCCCCCGGGCGCCGCGGCGGGCGTAACCTCGAATCAGGCCATCGCGTATGTGGCCTACCCGGAAGTGCAAACAATCTCAAGGAGTGAGGAAAATGAGAGACCTTAACTGGCAGGAAGCAATGCTCGTTGCCGGCGGCAACGGCACGGTCGGCGAGCAGGCCGAGGACGCGTCGCTGGCGGACCCGGATAGCCGCAGCGTCACGGTCACGTATCAGCCGCCTGGCAGCGCGGTCACGCTGACCGCAAAATGTGTCGAATACCGTCGGGGCCTCGACTCGGAGGGTTCCGGATCGGAATCCGGCCTCTGATCGGCTGCATGGCTCTTTTTCGGCCTGTGTCTCGCGAAGCAAGCGGCTCCTGCAGGTCGTGCGGGAGCCGTCTTCGCGCCCGGCGCGTGAGCGCTGCGCCGGCCAGTCGTTGCAGCTTGCCCCGGATAACCGATTGAGGCATGGCGATCCGATCGGTAATGCAGGCTGAAGCCTCCGAATGCGGGCTCGCCTGCCTCGCCACGGTCTGCCGGCATCACGGGCGGCAGGTCGAGCTGCGCGAGCTGCGGCAGGGCTTCCAGCTCTCGCTGCAGGGCACGACGCTCCACCACATGATGCAGGCGGCCTCGCGGCTCGGCTTCCAGTCCCGCCCGCTTCGCCTGGAGCTCGAACAACTGGCGCGTCTCAAAATCCCGTGCATCCTCCACTGGGACCTGAATCATTTCGTCGTGCTGGCAAAGGCGGGCACGCACCGCATCACCGTTCTCGATCCCGCCTTCGGCCGGCGCAAGCTCCGGTACGCCGAAGCATCCGGGCATTTCACCGGCGTAGCGCTGGAGCTCACGCCGACGGCCGAATTCGAGCCGCGGCGATCCGCACCTTCGATCTCACTCCGCCAACTCACCGGCAGCGTGAACGGGCTGTGGCGGGGACTTGCCCTGATCTTGTCCCTGTCCCTGGCTCTGCAGGTATTCGTCGTCATCGGCCCTTTCTTCCTGCAGTGGATCGTGGACCAGGTGCTGGTCTCGGCGGACCGGGACCTGCTGACCGTGCTTGCCGCGGGCTTCGCTCTCGTGCTGCTGCTGCGCGTCGGCATCGGATTGCTGCGCGGCTGGGCCGTCATCTACCTGTCGACGCGGCTTGCGCAACAATGGACCGGCAATGTCTTCTCGCATCTCCTGAAGCTGCCGCTCGATTTTTTCGAAAAGCGGCACCTGGGCGACGTCGTGTCCCGTATGGGAAGCGTGCGAAACATACAGCGCACGCTGACCACGAGCTTCGTCGAGGCGCTGATCGACGGCCTCATGGCCACGATCACACTTGGCATGATGGTGATCTACAGTTGGGAGCTTGCTCTCGTCACCCTGCTTGCCGTCAGCCTGTACCTCGCGTTGCGCGCGATCTGCTTTCATGCGCTCCGGGAAGCCACCGAGCAGCAACTGGTCGCCGGCGCACGCCAGCAAAGCAACCTGCTCGAAACCATCCGTGGCATGCAGTCGGTCAAGATCGCCGGCGTCGAGCGGCAACGCGAATCCGCCTTCGCGAACCTCGTAAACGAAACATTCAACCGGGACGTCTGGCTGGCCAGGTTCGGTTTGGGGTTCACCAGCGCCAGCACGCTGATTTTCGGTGCCGAACGCATTGCCGTGATCTGCATTGCGGCGCTGCTGGTGCTGGGGAATGCGTTCTCCGTCGGCATGCTCATCGCGTATCTCGCCTACAAGGACCAGTTTGCCGGGCGCATCGCCGCGTTGATCGACAAATGGATCGACCTCCGCATGCTGCGCCTGCACGGCGAGCGGCTTGCCGATATCGTGCTGACGCCGCCCGAAGATCACCTGCGAGCAACCGGCGTGCGGCGCTTCGGAGCACAAATTGACGTCCGGGGACTGTCGTTCCGCTTTGCGGACGGTGAGCCCTGGATCCTCGAGGACCTGAGCTTTACGGTGCGGGATGGCGAAGCCGTCGCCATCGCCGGGAAGTCCGGCTGCGGCAAGACGACGCTGGTGAAGCTCCTGCTCGGCCTGTTGCGGCCCACCCGCGGCAGCATCAGCATAGGCGGTTGCGAGCTGGCGAAGCTCGGCATGCAGAATTATCGCGCCATGGTCGGCGCCGTCATGCAGGACGACCAGCTCTTCGCGGGATCCGTCGCCGACAACATCGCACTGGGCGACGACGGCTATGCCATGGAGCGGGTCGAGGCCGCCGCCCGTCTTGCCGCGGTGCACGACGAGATCGCGGCCATGCCGATGGGTTACCAGAGCCTCATCGGCGACATGGGCACGACCTTGTCCGGCGGACAGAAGCAGCGCGTGATCCTGGCCCGGGCTCTCTACCGCAGGCCGCGCATCCTGTTCCTCGACGAGGCCACGAGCCACCTCGACGTCGCGCGCGAGCGGGCGGTCAACGACGCCGTGCGAAAACTGGATCTGACGCGGGTGATCGTCGCGCACCGCCGGGAAACGCTCGCCTGCGCCGATCGCGTGCTGCTGCTCGAGGGCGGCAGGATTGCGCGTGAAGGGCGTCCGCGGCGCGTGGCGCAGCCGAGCACGCCGCCAGCTAACCCGGCAATCGTGACCGCGTGAGGCCGCGGCGTGGCAGGTCCGCTGTTTCGCCGCGAAGCGCTGGCCGCGAGGCACCGGAGCTGGCTGGGCGGTATTTCGCTGGCGCAGCCCTTGCCCATGTGGCTGCTGGCCGCGTTTGCCGTAGCGGCCGCCGCCGCCATCGTCGCGTTGCTGGCGGCCGGCGAATACACCCGGCGTTCGCGGGTGGCCGGGCAGCTCGTTCCCGACCTGGGGCTCGTGACGGTGGCCGCACCGGTATCCGGCGTGGTCCTGCGAGCCCGGCCGAAAGAGGGAGAGCAGGTCACGCGTGACCAATCGCTGGTGATCATCGGCACGCCGCGCGCGACCAGCGAAACCGATGATTTGACCGCCGGGCTGCTCGCACGGCTGGAGGAGCGGCGCGCCGCCGTGCTGGCGGCCGCGGCATCGGCACGCGAGCTCCTGGCGCTGCAGGCCGAAGGTCATGCGGCGCAGCTCGCCTCGGAGCGCCGCGAGCTCGAGGCGATCGGCAACGCGATTGGCATCGAACGCCGGCGCGTCCGCATCGCGGAGGAGCTGCTCGCTCATTTCGAGAAGCTGTCGGAGCGGGGTTTCGTCAGCGAGCTCCGGCTCACGCAGCAGCAGCAGGCGAGTCTCGAGCGGGCGGCGGCGCTCCAGGCGCTCGAACGGCAGCGCGTCGTGCTCGAGCGCGACATCCTGCGTACCGAGCAAAGCCTGCGGGAAGCCGCGACGCAGCAAGCCGCCCGGGCCGCGGCCAGCCGGCGCGAGCTGGCGGAACTGGGACAGGAGCGCCTCCGGATCGAGGCCGGCGGCGAGGTGCTGGTACAGGCACCGGTGGACGGCACGGTCGCCAGCACGCTGGTCGAACGCGGACAGACGGTGGAAGCGGGCCAGCCGATACTCAGCCTCGTGCCTGCCGGCTCGGTGCTGCGGGCGCGGCTGCTGGTGCCGAGCCGGGCCGTCGGCTTCATCCGTCCGGGCGACGCCGTCCTCCTGCGCTACCAGGCGTTTCCGCACCAGAAGTTCGGCCATCACCGCGGCACCGTGCTGCGCATCTCCCGTAATGCGCTCTCTCCCGAAGCGCTGGCAGCGCTCGACAGCAGCGTGCAGGCTCGCGAGCCGTACTACCGGGTGCTGGTCGAGCTCGAAGCGCAATCGATCGTGGCGTACGGCCGCCACGAGGCGCTCCGGCCCGGCATGCTGGTCGAAGCCGACATTCTCGGCGAACGCCGCACGCTGTACGAATGGCTGCTGGAGCCACTGTATTCGCTCACGGGGAGACTTCGATGACCGGCAGCCGCCGAATGCGGATGGAGTGCCCTGTGACCGTCACCATGGCGCCGCCCTGCACGGCCTCAGCAATTTGAGGCCAGACGGTTTGCAGGAGCGAGGCCAGTTCGTCGCCACGCACGCCTTCACGTCGGATGCGAATGACTGACGGACCGCGACTGCCGGAAACGGCCAGCAGCGCATGAAAATCGAGCATCGAGCGTACAGACGGTATAACCCTGCAATCGGGCGTGCTCAAGGACAGCCTCATCCTCGGCCTGGCTGAGTCCGCACTCCCCCACGTGCGTGACGTTCCAGCCTGCCGCCCTGAGCCGCTCTGCCGCCGATCGGGGCAGCCCCTGATCGAGCAGCAGCGGAATCAAGCGGCTTCCAGCGGAAGGATCTGGTCGTCGAGGTTCAGAGCCGCGAATTCCAGAGCCTGGGCGATATCCTCGTCCTCCAGTTCCGGGTATTCCGCTTTCAACTCCTCCCGGTCGGGATGGAGCGCCACTGCCTGGACCACGCGGCGCACGGTGAGTCGCATGCCACGGATGCAGGGCTGCCCGTTCATGCGGGCCGGGTTTACAGTGATGCGATCAAGTTTCCGGGCCATTTCGGCGGCCTCCAGCAATCGAATGCCCGTCCTGGGATGGACGTGCTGCGATTCTACGCCATACCGGTCTCGATGACTCTGTAAAGCGGGAAACGACGGCGCGAAAGTTTACTCTGTATATTGCTACCCTGATTCGGGTGATATCGGCGCGGGAGATGGCGAGCAAAGAGAGGAAAGCTTATGAGCAAGCGGCAAAAGACAATTCCTGAATTCAAATCCGAAGCTGAGGAACGAGCTTTCTGGGAAACCCATGACTCAGCCGATTATGTAAACTGGCAAGGAGCCGCAGCAGTCCGGTTCCCGAACCTGAAACCTTCAACGAAAACGATTTCAATTCGCTTGCCGGTATCGTTGCTCGAGCGCATAAAGGTGGAAGCAAACAAGCGCGACATGCCGTATCAGTCGCTGATCAAGGCATGGCTCGCGCGGGAAGTCGACCGGCGATAGCTGTTTACTCATCTTCGATGTTTGACAAACATGAACGGGCATAACGTTTTTGCGGGCGCCTTCGTCGACCGCTCCGGCCATCGCCGCGAGGACCCCGAGTGGCTGAAGTCCGCGCTGGCCGGCAAGGACAGTGTGTTCGTGCCCGTCTGGGGCGACAAGTGCCTCGCCACCGGCGAGCCGCTGCGCGCCATCCTGTTGTCCCGGCAGGACGTCGAAGGTTACCTGCGCGACCAGGACATCGTTTTTCTCGGCATGTACCGCGACCGGCCGGCCTTCGCCCTCCGGATTGACGGTGAAAGCGATGCGCCCTTCGAGGACATCGGCCAGTTCCACGATCTCCGTTACCTCGGCAATGCCCTGCCGGTGGACGAGGCGAACCTGGTGGCGCAGGCGCGGGCGCTGGTGCTCTGGCATCGGTCGCAAAAATACTGCGGCCGCTGCGGCGCCCTGTCGCGGCCGGAATCCGGCGGCAACACGCGCATCTGCATCGGGCCGGAGTGCGGCATCCGGATCTTCCCGCGCGTGGACCCGGCCATCATCGTGCTGGTGTCGGACCGCGACCGCTGCCTGCTGGGCCGGCAGCCGAACTGGCCCGAGGGGCGCTATTCGACGATCGCGGGTTTCGTCGAGCCGGGCGAGAGCCTGGAAGACGCGGTGCAGCGCGAAGTGCTGGAGGAGGCAAACATCTCCGTGCACAACATCCGCTACCACAGCTCGCAGCCATGGCCGTTCCCGTCCTCGCTGATGCTCGGGTTCACGGCCGAGGCGCTGACGAGCGATATCGCGCTGAACGACGGCGAACTGGCCGACGCGCAGTGGTTCACGCACAAGCAGCTCACGTCCGGTTACCCGTTGCTGCCCTACCGCCTGTCGATCGCGCGCCGGCTGGTCGACGACTGGCTCGAGGCGCACGACCACCCGCCTGTCCGGAAACGCTAGGCCGGACTATTCATGAATCGCCGCGATATGCGCAGAGATCTGTCCGCAACTTGCTCGAAAGAGGGATTTTCCGACCGGGCGGAATACCCGAATGTATTTCCGAGGGAGGGAAGTTCCTTGTGCGGGCAAAGATCACGCAAGCACGCGAGCGCATCGTGAATGGTCCGGGCTAGGCCATGTGCCTGATCTTGCTCGCGTGGCAGGCGCACCCGGAGTATCGCCTCGTGCTGGCCGCGAACCGCGATGAGTTCCACGCGCGCCCGGCCGCAGCGCTCGGCTGGTGGCCGGATGAGCCGGAGATCCTCGGCGGGCGCGATCTGCAGGCGGGCGGCACCTGGCTCGCGGCCGCGCGCTCCGGCCGCCTCGCCACGGTGACGAACTATCGCGAGGACCTGGCGCCGCAGCCTGGCGTGCGCTCGCGCGGCGAGCTCGTCACGCGTTTCCTGAAGGGCAGCGACAGCGCGCTTCGATTTGCGGGCGCGCTCGACGGAGACGACTACGCCGGCTTCAGCCTGCTCGCCGTGGAGCTCGGAGCTTCTGCAAGCGAAGCGCTCGTGTACGTCTCCAACCGCGGCGACCCGGCTCGCGCTCTCACGCCCGGGCTCTACGGGCTCAGCAACGCCTCACTCGACACACCGTGGCCGAAGGTGCTGCGCAGCAAGGCGCGCCTCGCGTCGCTGCTCGAGGCGGGTGTCGACGCGGACGCGCTGCTCGCCCTGCTCGCCGACCGCGAACCGGGCAGCAGCGAGGACATCGCGGATGCGATAGCCGACGACCTGCCGCGGGAGACGGCACGCGCGATTGCCGCGCCGTTCGTCGTCACGCCGGAGTACGGCACCCGCTGCTCGACGGTGGTGCTCGCGAGTGCGTCGGGAGAGGTCGACATGTGCGAACGCCGTTTCGATGCCGCCGGCACGCCGACCGGCGAATCCCACGTGAGGTTCGCGCTCTCGTAGGACCCCGCGCGCAACGCAACACGCCATGCAGGAGCCCGTCTTACGGGCGACCCGGCCGTTGGCGCCGTGTCGCCCGTGAGACGGGCTCCTACGAGGCAGGTATCACGCGCAGGAGCCAGTTCCGGATATCGGCGATTTCCGCGGGGGATACGGCGTGCGGCATCGGGTACTCGTGCCACTCCACGTCGAAGCCGGCGGCTTTGATCGCCTCGGCCGACTGCCGGCCGAACTGGATGGGAATGACCGGATCGGCGGTGCCGTGCGCCAGGAACACCGGCAGCTCGGCCGGCGGGACGCTGCGCCCCGGCAGTACCTCGGTTCCCAGCGTCTCCGCGAGAGGCAGCCACGTCGAGAGGCCCATCACGCCCGCGAGCCGGTGCGGGAAGCGCAACGCCGTGTGCAGCGCGATCGCGCCGCCTTGCGAAAAGCCGGCGGCCACGATCCGCGAATAAGCGATGCCGCGCTCGTGCTCGCGCTCGATCAGGGCGCGCAGGCGCTCGCTGCTCGCGCGGATGCCCTGGCCGTCCTGCGGTCCGTGCCGGTCGAGGCTCACGATGTCGTACCAGGCGCGCATCGCCACGCCGCCGTTGACGGTCACCGGCCGCACCGGCGCGTGCGGGAACACGAAACGCACGGCCGCATCGCCGAGCCCGAGCTCCGGCACGATCGGCTCGAAATCGTGGCCATCGGCGCCGAGCCCGTGCAGCAGGACGACGCTGCTGTCGGGTTCTGCTCCGTGGACTACCTCGACGGTTTCGGGACTTGCCATACCTCTCTCCTGATTCAACCTGCCGCGTGGGCCATGCCCATGCGGTTTCGCCCGCAATGCGGGCTCCTCCACCTTCGGCGATCTGTTATACCATCCCGGTTCTTTTGTTCACGTCGCAGGCAGCCATGCGATCGAGAATTCCGCACCTCACGGCCCTCTTCGGCCTGCTGCTGCTCGCGGCGGGTTGCGGGCAGAAGGGCCCGCTGTTCCTGCCGGGCGATCCCGACGAGGGCCGGACCGTCATTCCCGGCACGGAGCAGGAGGTGGAGCCGGAGCTGGACCCGAACGAGGACGCGGACGTGGACGCACAGGAAGAGCCGCCGCGCCGGTGACGCTCGTGATGCGAGGTTCCCTTCAGAAAAGGGTCGAACCGAGGTTTTCGCCAAGTGAAAACCTCGGCGCGACCCTTTCTTGCGGCCGGCACGGGGCCAAGCGATGAGCGCCGGCCGCCTCGTCCTCATCGACGGCTCGTCCTATCTGTTTCGCGCCTACCATGCGCTGCCGAAGCTGTCCTCGTCCCGCGGCGACCCGACGGGCGCGCTGCTCGGCGTGCTCAACATGATCAACAAGCTGTGCCGCGAAGAGCCGGCCGAGCACATCGCCGTCGTGTTCGACGCCCCGGGCAAGACGTTCCGCGACGCCATGTTCGAGAAGTACAAGTCGAACCGGCCGCCCATGCCGGACGAGCTGCGTGCCCAGGTCGACCCGCTGCTCGCCGCGGTGCAGGGCATGGGGCTACCGCTCCTGCGCATCGAAGGCGTCGAGGCCGACGACGTCATCGGCACGTTGTGCCGGCGCGCCGTCGCGAAGGCGATGAAAGTGCTCGTCTCCACCAGCGACAAGGACATGGCGCAGCTCGTCGACGAGCACGTGACGCTCGTGAACACGATGTCGGGCTCGGTGCTCGACCGCGAGGGCGTGAAGCTCAAGTTCGACGTGTGGCCGGAGCAGATCATCGACTGGATCGCGCTCGTCGGCGACAGCTCCGACAACATCCCGGGCGTGCCGCGAGTCGGCGCCAAGACCGCGGCGAAATGGCTGAACGAGTACGGCACGGTGGACGACATCATCGCCAACGCCGACGCGATCGGCGGCAAGGTGGGTGAAAGCCTCAGGGAAAACCTCGACCAGCTCCGCCTCTCGCGCGAGCTCGCGACGATCCGGCAGGACGTGGCGTTGCCGTTCCAGCCGGACGAGCTCAGGCGCGCCGAGCCCGACGTCGGCAACCTGCGTCAGCTCTATGCCGCGTTCGAGCTGAAGGCACTGCTCCGGCAGCTCGACGAGCAGCTCACGGCGGAGATCGCCCAGGTCGCGGCCGAGGTCGAACCGGTGCCGCGCGAAGGCCATTACGAGACGATCCTCACGCGCGAGGAGCTGGACCTTTGGCTGCGGCGGATCGAGGGTGCGCCGCTCGTGTCCCTGGCCACCGAGACCACCAGCCCCGATTACATGAAGGCGGAGCTCGTGGGCATCTCCTTCTCCGTCACCCCGCGCGAAGCGGCCTACATCCCGTTCGGCCATGACTACGCCGGCGCGCCGGAGCAGCTCTCGCGCGACGCGGTGCTCGCGGCGCTGAAGCCCTTCGTCGAGGACCCGGATCGGAAGAAGGTCGGGCACGACCTCAAATACGCCGCGCACGTGTTCGGGCATTACGGCATACAGTTGCGCGGCGTGGCGTTCGACACGATGCTCGAATCCTACGTCCTGAACAGCGTCGCGATCCGGCACGACACGGACGCGGCGGCGCGGCATTACCTCGACACGGACACCATCCTGTTCGAGGACGTCGCGGGCAAGGGCGCGAAGCAGCTCACCTTCAACGAGATCGATGTCGGCGTCGCGGCCGCGTACGCCGCGGAGAACGCGGACATCACGCTCCGGCTGCACAAAAAGCTGTGGGGCGAGCTCGAGCAGGACGAGCCACTGCGCAAGCTGTACGTCGAGATCGAGCAGCCGCTCGCGCCGGTGCTGTTCGGCATGGAGCGCCGCGGCGTGCTCATCGATTGCGAGATGCTCAAGGTGCAGAGCGCCGAGCTCATGGAGAAAATGGCGACACTCGAAGCGATGGCGCACGAGCTGGCCGGCGGCCCCTTCAATCTCGGTTCGCCGAAGCAGCTCCAGGAAATCCTGTTCGGCACGCAGGGGCTGCCGGTCATCCGCAAGACGCCCAAAGGCCAACCGTCCACTGCCGAGGACGTGCTCGCCGAGCTTGCGCGCAATTACGAGCTGCCGCGGCTGATTCTCGATCATCGTGCCTTGGCCAAGCTGAAGAGCACCTACACCGACAAGCTGCCGCGGCAGATCTCGGCGGCGACCGGCCGCGTCCACACCTCTTATCGCCAGGCGATCGCCGCCACCGGGCGGCTGTCGTCGACCGATCCCAACCTGCAGAACATCCCGATCCGCACGCCCGAGGGGCGGCGGATCCGGCAGGCGTTCGTCGCGCCCGCGGGCCACCTGCTGCTCGCCGCCGATTACTCGCAGATCGAGCTCCGGATCATGGCGCACCTGTCGGGCGACGAAGGGCTGCTCGGCGCCTTCGCGGGGGACGAGGACATCCACCGCGCCACGGCCGCCGAGGTGTTCGGGCTCGCCCTCGTTGAAGTCAGCGCGGACCAGCGCCGGGCGGCCAAGGCGATCAACTTCGGGCTGATGTACGGGATGTCGGCGTTCGGGCTGGGCAAGCAGCTCGGGATCGGCCGCGGCGAGGCGCAGGAGTACGTCGAGCTCTACTTCGAGCGCTATCCCGGCGTCCGGCGCTTCATGGACGAGACCCGGCAGCAGGCGCGCGGGGCCGGTTTCGTCGAGACCCTGTTCGGCCGGCGGCTGTACCTGCCGGAGATCAACGACCGCAACCCGCAACGCCGGCAATACGCGGAACGCAGCGCCATCAACGCGCCCATGCAGGGCACCGCGGCCGACATCATCAAGCGTGCCATGATCGCGGTGCAGGACTGGATCGACCAAAGCAGCGCCCCGGCCCGCATGATCATGCAGGTGCACGACGAGCTGGTGTTCGAAGTCGCGGAAGCGGAGGCCGCGGCCGTGCAGGAGGAGATCGTGTCACGCATGGCGGCCGCCGCGAACCTGTCCGTGCCGCTGAAGGTGGACGCCCGCTGCGGCCCGAACTGGGACGAGGCGCACTGAGGGACCGCGGGATCGCCCGCAATGCGGGCTCCCGCAGGAGGGAACTCTACGCGCGTTTCGGGCTCAAAGGTTCCCGAGTGCATTAGTCACTCGCCTGCTTACCTCCCTTTGCAGGCGTGCAGCCGGTCACCCCAAACCGGCTGCTTACGACTCGAGCCCGGGCGCCCTCAGGAGCCCGGGCTTTTTTCTGCCCGTGGTGCCAGCATCCGCTCCAGCGCAACCCGCGCCTCCTCGACGCCCTGCCGCGTGACGGCGGAAAACAGCTCGACCGACGCTGCCTGCCCGGCTTCGCGCCGGACCTCCATCAGCGCCCTTGCCGCCTGACCCCGCTTCAGCTTGTCCGCTTTGGCGAGCAGGATCGCCGCCGGACTCCCGACCGCACTCGCGAATTCGAGCATCTGCCGGTCGTGCTCGCCGAGCAGCCGCCGCACGTCGACGATGAGGAACAGGCCCTTGAGGCTTTGTCGTTCCTCGAAGTAGCGGGTGAGCAGCCGTCCCCAGTGCTGCCGGGTCGCCTCGGTGACGCGCGCATAGCCGTAGCCCGGCAGGTCGACGAGCCGCTGCCCGTCGCGCAGCGCGAAGAAATTCACGAGCTGGGTACGTCCCGGCGTCTTGCTGGTGCGGGCGAACTGGCGCCGGTTCACGATGGCGTTGATCGCGCTCGACTTGCCGGCGTTGGACCGCCCGGCGAAAGCCACTTCGGAGCCCGTATCCGGCGGAAATTGCTCGAATTGGTCGGCGCTCGAGAGGAACTCGGCACCCGGATACTGCGACATGGGAAGAGGCCCCGATGTGTGTATAATTTCGGGCTTTGAGCGCTGCGGTGGCCGCCCGGTGGCGGCGCGCAGCAGAATCTAGTGTACCCCGTCGAATAATGGACCATGTCTGCGGCGGGTGCACCAGGCCGGCACGGTTTCGGGACATGATATTGAAGTACATCGCATTCGCAATCGTAACGCTCGCCGCCGGCTCCCTTGCGCGGGCCCAGGCGCTGGTCGACGGCTCCGTGGAAGCCGGCAAGGCCAAGTCGGTCACCTGCGCCGCCTGCCACGGCGCCGACGGCAACAGCGTCAACCCGTCCTGGCCGAATCTCGCCGGACAGCACGCCACCTACATCGTGAAGCAACTGCAGGCGTTCAAGGCCGGCACCCGCAGCGACCCGCTGATGACGCCGCAGGCGATGATGCTGTCCGAGGAGGACATGCAGAACCTGGCCGTGTATTACGCCTCGCAGCAGTCGGCCCCGAAACCGGTGGCCGATCCTTCGACGGTCGACCTGGGGGAGGCGATCTACCGCGGCGGCGATACCGAAACCGGCGCGGCCGCCTGCATGGCCTGTCACAGCCCGACGGGGCGCGGCAATCCCGCCGCTGCTTACCCGCTGCTGCGAGGCCAGTACGCGGTGTACGTCGCCAAGCAGCTCCACGACTACGCCGCGGGCCGGCGCCGATCCGACCAGCCGCAAGGCATGATGGAGGAGATCGCCTCGAAGCTTTCCGAAGAGGACATGCTGGCGGTCGCGTCCTACGTGCAGGGGCTGAAATAAGCAATCGGCTGCAACTCGTTTGACCGAAGACAAACCCAGGGAATTTCGATGAAGCATCTGTTGATACTCGGCGCGTTCTTCGGCTTTGCCCTCGCCGGCTGTGATTCCGGCCCCGAACCGGCCGCACCGGCGACGGATTCGGCCGCGCCCGCGGAGCAGCAACCGGCAGCGGAAGCACCCGCATCCGGCGAAGCACCGGACGAGGCGGATGCCGGCGAGCCGCAGGTGGTGGAGGAATCGGCGTCCGTAACGGACGACCTGCAGCCCGACGAGCAGCCCCTCACGCTGGCGCGCTCCGACACGAGCGAAGCACCCGGCGACTGGAAGTACCAGGAAGGCGAGCAGTTCGAGCGCCTCGTGCCGACCCAGCCCACCGTCGGCGGCGCGGACAAGATCGAGGTCGCCGAGGTGTTCTGGTACGGCTGTCCGCATTGTTTGGCCTTCGAGCCTTACGTCAATCGCTGGGCCGAGCAGGCGCCGGCGAACGTGCGCTTCGTCCGCATTCCGGCCGTCTGGAATCCGCTCGTCAAGCTGCACGCGCAGCTCTATTACGCCGAGCAGGTGCTGGTGGAGAACGGCGCGATCGAAAAGCCGAAGGAGTTCCGCGCGGCGGTTTTCGACGCCTACCACCACCGCGGCAACCGCCTGGCCTCGGAGGAGGCGATCCAGGAGTTCTTTGTCAATCACGGCGTCACCGCCGAACAGTTCCAGTCCGCCTGGAGCTCCTTCGAGGTCGCCCAGAAGCTCAGGGTCGCCGAGGACCTGGCGCGCCGCTACAACATCTCCAGCGTCCCGGCCATGGTCGTGAACGGCAAGTACCGCACCGGTCCGCAACAGGCCGGCGGCCTGCAGGAAATGATCGACGTGGTAAAGGAGCTGGTGGCGCGGGAAACGGCGCGGTAACGGGCGATCGCGCGTGGATTGCCGCTCCTGTAGGAGCCCGTCCCACGGGCGACGCGGCGGTCGGCATCGCAGTATCATAAGTTGATGAAAATCTTCGCGGCCGCCCTCGGCTTTGCCTGGCTCGCTTTCGCCACCGTTGCATCCGCGTCACCGGCCGACGACGCGTTCGAAAAGCTCGCCGCCGCGTATGTCGACGACCTGCCCACGTTTTCGCCCGTAGGCGCCACGGCGCTCGGCGACCATCGCTTCGATCATCGCCTCGACGAGGTGGACGCGGCCGCCCGTGCCCGTGCTCTCGACCTGTACCGCGAGTACCGCACTGCGCTGGCCGCGATCGACCGGGAGGCGCTGTCGCGCGCGAACCAGGTCGACGCGGAACTGCTCCGGTCCGAACTGGGTTCGCGCATCTGGTCGCTGGAAGTGCTGCAGGAATGGGCGTGGAACCCCCTCGTCTACGTCGGCCTGGCGGGGTCGTCGCTGTATACCCTGCTCGCGCGCGACTTCGCGCCGCAGGACGAGCGGCTGGAGGATGCCGCGTCGCGCCTGGAGCAGTTTCCGCGCTTTTTCGAGCAGGTCCGCGGCGCGTTGCAACCGGAACGCGTGCCCGAAGTGCACGCGCAAACCGCGCTCGCCCAGAGCCGGGGCATCAATTCCATCATCGACACGATGATCGTGCCCCGTATCGTTGACCTGCCGCCGGAGCTGCAGCAGCGGCTCGAGTCGGCGATTGCGACGGCGCGCGATGCATTGACCCGGCAGCAGGCGTGGTTGCGGACCGAGCTCGTGCCCGCGGCGGCCGGCGATTTCCGTCTCGGGGCGCGTCTCTTCGACCAGAAACTCCGCTACACGCTCAACTCACCGCTCAGCCGCCAGGAAATCCGCCGGCGCGCCGAAAGCGAGTACGCCGCCGTGCGCGATGCCATGTTCCAAATCTCGAAGTCCCTCTACGCAAAGCGGCATCCCTACGCCACGTTCCCCGACGATCCCGAGGAAGCTTTCAAGCAGGTCATCATCCGCGCGGCGCTGGAGCAGGTTTACGAGCACCTGCCGGAACCGGACGGCATCGTCGAGGTCGCCCGCCGGGATCTCGAACAGGCGACGGCATTCGTCGCGGCCCACGACATCGTGAGCCTGCCGGACGAGCCCATCGAGATCATCGTCATGCCGGAATACCAGCGCGGCGTGACGGTGGCCTACCTCGACCCGCCGGGGCCGCTCGACGAGGGGCAAAAATCCTTCTATGCCGTCGCGCCACTGCCGGAAGACTGGACGGGGGAGCAGGTCCGTTCATACCTCCGTGAATACAACCTGTACACGATCCAGAACCTCACGCTCCACGAAGCCATGCCGGGTCACTACTTGCAGCTCGCTCACAGCAACGACTACCCATCCGAGCTGCGCGCCGTGCTGTGGTCGGGCCCGTTCGTCGAAGGCTGGGCCGTGTACGGCGAAGAGGTGATGCTCGACGCCGGCTACCTGGACCACGATCCGCTGATGGAGCTCGCCCACCTCAAGTGGTATCTCCGCACGGTGACGAACGCGATTCTCGACCAGGCGATCCACGTCGACGGCATGTCCCGCGAAGCCGCGATGCGGCTGATGATCGAAGGCGCCTTCCAGGAAGAGCGTGAAGCCGCCGGCAAGTGGACGCGCGCGCAACTTTCGTCAACCCAGTTGTCGACCTACTTCGTGGGTTACCAGGAGCACCGTGACATGCGGGAAGCCGTGGAGCGCGCGTGGGGCGACGAGTTCTCGCTCGAGCGTTATCACGACGCCGCCTTGTCCCATGGTTCGCCGCCGGTGAAGTACGTGCGCGCGTTGTTGCTGGACGAGCCGATTCCGCAAACGGAAGGCCGCGCGAACTGACTCTGCAGGAGCCCGTCTCACGGGCGACCGGCGGTCGGCGTCGTGTCGCCCGTTACAAGCCCGGGTCGCGCACGATGCGGCGGCGGTACCATTGCTTCAGTCCGTAAATGCTGATGAATAACCAGACGAGCTCCATCGCGAACGCCGACAGGTTGAACTGCTGCGTGAGCGACAGGAGCACGAGCAGCGCACCGAGTCCGTTCGCCGCGGAATAGAGCCAGCCCTGCGCGGACAGTCTCTGCATCTGCAACAGCAGGTAGGTCCCGAGTATCAACAGGACGCCGATGTTGCCCAGCAGGTCGTGCCACTCGTAGGTCATTCCAAAATCCTCGCCGTTGCCGGCCAAGCTATACCGATTCGTTCTATCGAGCAGTGCCGCTCTGCTCCCGCGGACTGTTGCGACACGGCAACGGCCCTCTCGTGAGTGCTTGCCCCGCAAACAGTTTTTGGCCTGCTCACCCGCTCGATGAAGCCTGAGCTGCGGCTTGCGGCGGCTACCGGTGCCCGCCTGGCGCGTTGCGCCACGCCCGCGGCCAGCCGTATGCTTGCCGCCACACCAGGTCCGTTCCGGGCCGCTAAAGTTTCCAGGCTTCAAGTGCTGCGGAGCTTCCCTCCTGCCGCACCAGCCCGTCTCCCTTCCCATGGACCCGCACACTCTTGGTGTGCGCCCCGAGCTTGTCAAGGAGCACGTCATGAACGGTAATTCCGCATTACGCAAGGCAGTCCGGCACGCGCTTTACTTCAGCGCCGTTGTCTCGGCGGGCACCGGTGCGTCGCAAGCCGCGGCGCAGGAGCAGCCGGACCAGGATGTCGAAGAGATCACCGTCACCGGCTCGCGCATTGCGACCGATCCCAACCTGGTTTCGTCCGCCCCGGTGTCGCAGGTCAGCGCCGAGGAGCTGGCCTATCGCGGCATCACCCGCGTCGAGGACCTGATCAACGACCTGCCGCAGATCACCCCGGAGCTTTCCGCCAACGAATCGAACGGCGCAACCGGCACGGCCACGCTCGACCTGCGAGGCCTGGGATCGGATCGCACCCTGGTGCTGGTGAACGGCCATCGCATGGGTTTCGGCGACCCGTTCGCGCTCGCCCCCGACGTGAACCAGATTCCCGGCGCGCTGGTCGAGCAGGTAGAGCTCCTGACCGGCGGCGCATCCTCGACCTACGGTTCCGATGCCATGTCGGGAGTCGTCAACTTCATCATGAAGGACGATTTCGAAGGCTTCCAGATCGACTTGCAGTTTGCGGGCTATCAGCACAACCAGGGCGCCGACGCGGTGCAGCGGGAGATCGCGGAAGCCGGCTTCGAGCAGGCGCCGGACGATGTGACGGACGGCGCCACGACCAGCGTCAACATGCTCATTGGCATGAACAGCGAGGACGGCCGCGGCAACGTCACCGGCTATCTCGGCTACCGGGACATCAATGCGATCACGCAGGACTCGCGTGACTTCAGTGCCTGCGCGCTGGACAGCGGCGCCGGCGGCGGTGACGGAACCACCTGCTCCGGATCGGCCACCCGGTTCCCGGCGCTGATCACGGATTTCGCGGGCACCTATTTCTCCGTCGCGGGTGACCAGTTCGTGCCCTGGGACTTCACCTACTACAACTTCGGTCCCTTGAACCATTTCCAGCGCCCGGACGAGCGATACACCGGCGGACTGTTCGCCAACTACGCGGTCGACGAGCACCTCGAAGGCTACGCGGAGTTCATGTTCATGGACGACCGCAGCCTCGCGCAGATCGCTCCGAGCGGGGCGTTCTTCGTGACCGATACGATCCAGTGCAGCAACGCGTTCCTGTCGGCGCAGCAACAGGCGGCGATCGGTTGCGCCCCGGGTGTGGAGAGCGTGCCGTTCTACATCGGGCGCCGCAGCGTGGAAGGCGGGCCGCGGTTCGACGACCTGCGGCACACGTCATTCCGTTCGCTCGCCGGCGTGCGCGGTGAAATCACCGACAACTGGAGCTACGACGCATTTGCGAACTTCTCGCGCCTGATCTACAGCGAAAAATACCAGAACGACCTGTCGACGACGCGCATCATCCGGTCGCTGGACGTCGTGGCCGACCCGGCCACCGGCCAGCCGGTGTGCCAGTCCGTCATCGACGGATCGGACCCGACCTGTGTTCCGTGGAACATCTTCCAGGAAGGCGGCGTCACGCCGGAGGCGCTCGATTACCTGGTGCTGCCGCTGTTTTCGGATGCCCAGCTCGACATGGACCAGTTCGTCGGCTTTGTGAGCGGCGACCTGTCCGACCGGCTCACCAGCCCCTGGGCCAATACGGGGGTGGAGATGGTGTTCGGCGCCGAGTACCGCGACGAATCGTTCGACTTCGAGCCGGACGACGGTTTCCAGAGCGGTGACGGCGCCGGCCAGGGCGGCCCCATTCCGCCGGTCTCCGGATCGCAGAACGTGAGCGAGGTATTCACCGAATTCCGCGTGCCGATTGCCGAAGGAATGACGGGGGTGGAATCGCTGGTGCTGGACCTGAGATACCGCTATTCCGACTACAGCACCGGCGTCGATGCCAACACCTACAACATCGGCGGCGCCTGGATTCCGATGGAAGGCATCAAGCTCCGCGGCGGCTTCTCGCGCGCGGTCCGGGCGGCGAACATACGCGAGCAGTTCGAGCCGCTGAACCTCGGACTGTGGGGCGGGACCGACCCCTGCGCCGGCGCGACCCCGGAGCTCTCGGCCGCCGCCTGCGCAAGTACCGGCGTCACCGCAGCGCAGTACGGCAGCGTGCCCGCCAATCCGGCCGGCCAGTACAACGCGTTCTTCGGCGGCAACACGGAACTGCAACCCGAGAAGTCGGATTCCATCACCGTCGGCGCGGTGCTGACGCCCAGCGAGTGGGTGGAGGGCCTGACGCTCAGCATCGACTACTGGAGCATCGAAATCGAGGACGCGATCGACATCAGGGAACCGGAGTTCCTGATCCGCCAATGCGCCGCCACCGGCGACCCGGAAGTCTGCAGCCTGATCAGCCGCGGGCCGAACGGCAATCTCTGGCTCGGCCAGAATGCCGTTACCTCCACCAACTTCAACATCGGCTTCTTCGACGTGGCGGGTGTCGACCTGGTCGCCAACTACGCGCTGGAGGCCGGCGGGCTCGGCGGCTTCGACCTGAGCTTCCGCGGCACCTGGCTGGAGAAGTTCGACCAGCAGCCGCTACCCGGCGGCGTGGTCGAGGAATGCGCCGGCACCTGGGGCGGGTCCTGCGGACGGCCGAGACCGGAGTGGAAGCACATGTTCAACACGGTGTGGACGACGCCGTGGGAGGGCCTGGCGTTGACCGCGGCATGGCGCTATGTCGGCGAAGTGGACGAGTTCGAGCAGGACCGGTACACGGCGGACGGGCAGCACTACGTCGACCTGGCGGGCACCTACTACGCCGACTGGCTCGGCGAGGAAACGGTGCTCACGGCCGGCGTCAGCAACGTGACGGACAACGATCCGCCCGTGAGCGGGCTGTTCGGGAACGTCTCGGTGTTCGGCAACGGCAACACGATCCCCGCGACCTGGGACGCGCTGGGCCGCTACTGGTTCGTGGGGCTGACACAGCGATTCTGATCCGCGCCTGAGCGAGCGGCGGCGGCTTGGGTCACGCCGCCGCTCCCGGACGGAGCCGGCAGCCGGCGGGCACCGGCATTGCCGCGCGGGTTATCATTGACCCCATGGCAAATACTTCCGGCCAGCAAGAACAGGCAACGCAATTCCTGCGCGAAGCGGAGCGCGCCCTCAAACGCCGCGATGCGGCGGCGGCTCTCGGGTCGCTGCGCCAGGCCGAGGCGCTCGCGCCGCACGATTTTTCGGTGCACATGTTCAAATCGATGGCATACCGGACGACGGGTGATCTCGCCGCCGCGCAGCGGGCATGCGAAAAAGCCCTGACCATCGATCCTTACAATTTCTTCGCGCGGCTCTCGCGCGGCTGGCTGCTCGACCAGCAGGGGCAGAAGCAACAGGCGGCGATGATGTACGAGCAGGCGCTCGCGATCGCGCCTTCGGGGCCGCTTCCGCCAGACCTCGTGGCGCCGGTCGAGCGTGCGAGAGAAGTCGTGGAGGAGAAGAATGCAGCCCTCGAGGCGCATTTGCTCGAACGCATCGCCGATATCCGTGCGCGCCACCCGGAGGCATCCCTGGAGCGTTTCGACGAGAGCCTGAAGATTCTCGCGGGCCGCACGAAAGCCTACGTCCAGCAACCGCTGCTTCTTCACTACCCGCGCCTGCCGGCGATTCCGTTCTTCCCTCGTGAGCTTTTCCCGTGGCTTCCCGACCTCGAAGCGGCCACGCCGTTGATCCGGGGAGAGCTCGACGCCCTGTTGGAGCAATCCGGAACGGAACAATTCGCACCCTACATTACCTACCCGCCGGGAACGCCACTGAACCAGTGGGAGGAACTGAACCGCTCGCGCCGCTGGGGTTCTTTCTTCCTCTGGCGGGACGGCAGACGGCAGGACGAGGCGTGCGCGCGCTGCCCGCGCACCACCGAAGTGCTGGAATCGCTGCCGATGGCACGCCAGAGCGGGTACGCCCCGACGGCGATGTTCTCCGTGCTGGACGCCAATACGCGCATTCCTCCGCATACGGGCTCGATCAATACGCGAGCGATTGTGCACCTGCCGCTGCTGCTACCCGGGGTCTGCACCTTCCGCGTCGGCAACGTCACTCGTGAATGGCGGATGAACGAGGCCTGGGTTTTCGATGACACTATCGAGCACGAAGCGCGGAACGACAACGGAGAGCTCCGCGTTATCCTCATTTTCGACGTCTGGAATCCCTATCTCTCGGAACCCGAACGTGAGCTGGTAACCGCAATGATGCAGGCCAGGACCGAATTCATCGCCGCGTTACGGCGCTGAGGCGGCAGGCGTCATCGGCAATCCGCGGCGGGCCCTGCGATCCAGCAGGCGGTTCCAGTTCTGCAACGAAAAAACCTGCGCATAGATCGCCGCCAGCGATCCATCCGCATTCAGCGCCCGCAGCGTTTCGGCATCCAGCTTTCCCAATTTGTCGCTATCGATTGCGACGTAGCGCCCGATTGGCTGCTCCTCCTCCCCACCCGCGGGGCGATGCATGACCTGCTGGGTGGTGAAAAGCTCCAGCGCTTTCAGCCGTTCACAGAATGCCCTGGTTTTCGTGCCCTCGTAATAGTAGCGCGCCGAAAAATCGACGCGCGCCTGCATCTTCTCCGCCAGCTTGTCGCCTTCGAAAAAAGGCTCGTCCGGCTCCTCACTGATCGCCGGCGCCGCGCGATCGATCACCACGGCGAGCTGATCGTCGCGCGCCGCGGCGAAGCTGATCGGATGGCAGCGGACGTAATACGGTATGTAATGCGCGCGATCCCAGTTGCCCGACTCGTCGACGTACAGATTGAGGTCATCGGCAATCCCCAGCACCGCGAGCGGCGCCGGTAGCTCCGAGTCGGAAAACACGATCGGGTAGTCGCGTTGCGCGGCCGCGAACTCAAGCGTCGCCAGCGGCAGTGCCCGCACTCTTCGAACGAAGTCGTACGGCTGGGGAACGGCGGATAACCCCAGGCCGCCGTGTTCCTCCTTCGTCAGGAGCTGCGGCTGCTCGTACAGAAACATCCTGCCCAGGACCGGGCGTTCGGCGGTTGTGGCGCTGGTTT
>DASSBS010000121.1:0-31987 GCA_035698445.1 Woeseiaceae bacterium | reverse complement strand
GCGACAGCCGAGCAATTAGTCGGCGCCGATGTTCTTGAAACGCTGCCGGGGATTAACTGGCTGACCTACTTAACGCCAAACGTGGTCGGGGAGCGCCTTCTTGCAAAGTTGGGCGACAAGGTTCTGCGCCGTGACGAACGTGGCGGCTGCCTCATTCGATCCCACGAAAGGTCCGCGGATATCGGCTCTGAAAGGGCCGGTTGGATGGAGAGCGAAATCATGAATGTGCTCGGCCCTGAGCGATTCTTCGACCTGAAACGCTGGAAGCCACCAGAACCGGAACCTACGGAACCGGCATCCTCAACGCGGCATTGAGGACGGTAAATTAAAGCGGACGGGGCGCTGGTGCCGTGTTTGCGCCGGCACCTTGTCTGCACACTTACCTCGGACGGAGCGACCAGCGGCCCGAAGATGTCGATCGGGAGGAAGCGTTACTGAACCTTGGGTTAGCCGCGCGCTGCATGAGGGAATACGACGACGCTGCACGGTACGCCAAGGAAGCATTGGAGATTGACCCGGACTATCTACCCGCCAAAGAACTCTTGGATTCGATCGAAGGCGCAAAGCCGGCCCGAGACGATGCGAACCAGCGGGCAGCGGATGGTAATGTGTGATGTATATGACACTCTCTCTAATGATCGTATCTTCAACAGCAGGGCTATTGAATGCGTCAAATCAATTTGCCAAGCGGTCAGCGGATCGTGGCTGTCGAGTTGGATGGGTTGCCCGACTTGATCTGTCAAAAGGAAAAGGCTTTTGCCGTCCTGGCAAATGTCGATGAACCCTTCGGCCAGGAGCTTGTCGGGCAACTCGTTGAGTTGCGGGAGCTTGGTTGTGAGCGTTTCCTCTGCAGCGGTGCTTTCTCGGAGCACCTTCACGATGCAATCGATGGACGATTATTTGAGGTGGAAGGCGCTGACGAGGTCATGACGACTGTCCACAAGAACGACGAGCCGATCGACGATGTAGTTGCGCTCTTCGTGGAGCTTGGGGCGGGACGGGGTTCCCTCTTGCAGATCTATGGATACAGCGATTCGTCTCGCAGTATAAGCATATTGGCTGCACTGGAGGGGCTTTCTGGACGGTAAAACTGCGGCAGTCCGCGAACTTCTTGTGGCCCGCGGTTATTTTTCAGCCCGATCCCGCGCATCGCCTTAAGCCGCCTTCCCCTGAACCGGAGCGCTTCGTGCCGTCGCGAGCTCGCGGGCGATGGCGCGCGCGGCGCACTTCGCCTCTTTTGCCATGTAGCCCAGCCCGCCGGGACGCGGCACGTAACCGATGAAGCGCAATCCCTTGGCGGCAGCCTGCCCGCCCGACGCGCGCGGCGCGCCGCGCTCCCCGAGATGGCCGACCAGCGCGTCGAGGCCGCGGCGGTAACCGGTCGCGCAGACGATCGCGTCCGGCTCGACGCGCGCACCGTCATCGAGCCGCACGCCGGCCGCGTCGAGAGACGCGACGCCGCGCACGATTTCGATGCGGCCTGCCCTGATCGCCTCGATGACTTCCCGGTCGACGATCGAGGGCGCCGCGCCGAGCCGCGCCGTGCGCGAGAACACCCCTTCTTCCGGGATCGGCAGGCCGTATTCGGTGAGGTCGCCCAGGTCCATGCGCCGCGCGAACCGCGCCGCGGCATCGGCAAACCTCACCGGCAGGTGCAGCAGCACGATGCCGAGGAGGTCGCCGGGGAGCCCGCCCGGGCCCTGGCGCAGCAGGATATTCGGCGGGGTGCGGGCCGACAGCCAGACTTTTGCCGCACCGCCGTCGGCGAGGTCGAAGGCGATCTCCATGCCCGAGCAGCCGGGGCCAACCACGATCACTCGCCGTCCCCGGAACGGCTCGGGGTCGATGTGGTCGACGCGCGTGCCGAGCCGCAGGCGGAATCCGCCTTCGCGGGCGTGACGCTCGACGTGCGCAATGAACTGGTCGCGATCCAAAACGGCGATGCGCCGCCGCGACGCCGCGGCCGCTTTCTGATACAAGCAAAACCAAGGTCGGATGCTGCCGGATCGTACAACATGGTTACCCGTGAAGAAGACCTCACCTGGGAAGTCACGCGCATGCGCCGGCAGCTTGCGCAGCTCACCGAGGAGGTCGCTCGCAACACGGCGATACTGAAGCTGTCGCAGCAGCGGGAGCTCGCATTACTGCAGGCCGCCGACTTGCCAGCGCTGTTCCGGCAGATGCTCTCGGGTCTCGCGCAAAGCTACAAGCTGGAGCAGGTCACGGTGGTACTCTGCGATCCGGACCACGACCTGCGTCACCTGCTCCTCGCGGCGGGCACCAGGCCGTCCGACCTGCCTGGCCTGCAGTTCGTCGAATCGCTGTCAGGTCTCGTGCCGCAGTACATCGCGCTGCGCAAGCCGTGGCTCGGGCCCTATCGCAAGGCGGATCACGAGCTCGTTTTCCGCCCCGGCGCGCGGTTCGGGAGCGTTGCCCTGCTGCCGCTCCTGCACAAGGAGGTGCTGATCGGCAGTATCAATTTCGGCAGTGCCGATGCCGGCCGCTTCACGAGCGAGCACGCGACCGATTTCTTCTCGCACCTGGGCGCGATCGCGTCTTTTGCCCTGGAGAACGCGGTCAACCGCGCGCGGCTCCTGCGAAGCGGCTTCACCGACGTCCTCACCGGCTGGCACAACCGACGCTACCTGCAGGTGCGCCTCGGGGAGGAGCTGGCGCGCGCGCGGCGAGACTCCCAGACGCTTGCCTGCCTGATGCTGGACCTCGACCACTTCAAACGCATCAACGACACCTGGGGCCATGCCGCGGGCGACGACGTCCTGCGCGAGCTCGCGCAGCGCATCGAAGCGCAGGTGCGCGCGAGCGACGTCGCCGCGCGCTACGGCGGCGAGGAATTCGTGATCCTGCTGCCGCGCACGGATACGGGCGCCGCCGCGCGGCTCGCGGAGCGGGTCCGGCAGGCCGTGCGGGAAGCGCCGGTGAGCTTCGGCGAAGGCGGCGAGGTTGACGTGACCGCCTCCATCGGCATCGCGAGCATCGCGCCCGGCTCCGGCGACACGGACCTGAAGAACCTCGGCGAGAGCCTGCTCGCGCGCGCCGACGTGGCCCTCTACCGCGCGAAATCGGCGGGGCGCGACCGCGTGGTCGTCGGTACCGAAGGCTAACGGCCCCGGACGGGCCTTTGTAGGAGCCCGTCCCACGCGCGACACGGCGTCCGGCGCCGCCGTCGCCCGTGAGACGGGCTCCTGCAGGTCACCGTGCGGCCCGGCCGCGGCTCATCAGGAACAGGAAGAACGGCACCCCGAGTGCCGCGGTCAGCGCCCCGACGGGCAGTTGGCGGGGCGCGGCGACGGTTCTTGCGAGCGTATCGGCAATCACCAGGAGACTCCCGCCCGCGAGCGCGGAGGCGGGCAGGACGATGCGATGATCGCTGCCGGCCAGCAGGCGCACCAGGTGCGGCACGACCAGCCCGATGAACCCGATTACGCCGACGGTAGTGACCGAGACCGCCACGGCCAGCGATGTGGCCGCAAAAATCGCGAAACGAACGCCGGTGACCGGCAGCCCGACGATGGCTGCCTGCAGGTCGCCTCGCGCCAGCACGTTCAGGTGCCTGGCCGCGAGTACCCCGCCCAGGCCGAGAACGGCCAGCAGGACCAGGCTCCCCAGCGGCGTATACGCGAAGCTCAGGTCACCCATGAGCCAGAACAGCATGCCCCGCAGGTTCTGCTCCGGCGCCAGCGCGAGCAGCAGCGTCGTGGCCGCGCTGAAGCCCGCGGCCAGCACGACACCGGTCAGCAGCAGCCGCGCGGGCGTCCAACTGCCCGTGCCTTGCGCGACCGAGAACACGAGCACGGTGGCCCCCAGGGCACCGGCAAACGCCGCCAGGTTCACCATGCCGCTGCCCCAGCCGAGCAGCATCGCGAGCAACGCCGCGACGGCCGCACCACCCGAGGTGCCGAGAATATAAGGGTCCGCCAGGGGATTCCGCAGCAGCACCTGCATCAGCACGCCGGCCACGGCGAGCAGGCCCCCGACGCCGAATGCCGTCAGGGCGCGCGGCAGGCGGAGCTCCCAGACGAGGTCCCGGACCGGCGCCGGTGCCGCGCCGGTGAGCGCCTGCCACATCGCGTGGAAGCCGGGCGTCGCGCTGCCCCAGGCGAGGGCCAGCCCCACCGTGAGGACCGCGAGCACGACCAGGCCGGCGAAGAACAGTACGGGTTGCCGCAGCATGGGAATTACCGACTCCTGGTCCGGACGCCGCGCCGGCGCTCGGGGTGAAATCCGGGCCCCGCCCGGGCGAACAGGCCCGGTATGATAGCCCTCGCGGCCTGTAACCGGCGAAGCGGAAGTATCCCGCGTCCCGGTCACGGGCCACTGGCCCGGGCAAACGCAGGACGATGAACAGCGACCACATAGACGAGGAAGGTTTCCGCGCCAACGTCGGCATCATTCTTGCGAATGCCGAGGGCAAGCTGCTGCTCGCCGGCCGCATCGGCAGCAAGGGCTGGCAATTCCCGCAAGGCGGCGTGTTCCTCGGCGAAACGCCCGAGGAGGCCATGTTCCGGGAATTGCACGAGGAGGTCGGGCTCATGCCCGCCGACGTCGAAATCCTGGGTTCCACCCGTGACTGGCTGCGTTACCGCCTGCCGCGGCGCTACATCCGCCACGGCGCGACGCCGCTCTGCATCGGCCAGAAGCAGCGCTGGTTCATCCTGAAGCTCATCGGGCCGGACGAGCGCGTGCGCTTCGATCGTTGCGCGGACCCGGAGTTCGACCGCTGGCGCTGGGTGGATTTCTGGCGGCCGGTAAACGAGGTGATCTATTTCAAGCGGCGCGTGTACGCGCGGGCGCTGCACGAGCTCGGTCCGTACGTGTATCCGGGTGGCCTGCCGCCGCAGCCGCGCTGGTGGCCGAAACGCTGGCGCGCCGCCTTCAGGAAGGATCTCGCGCGCCGCGCCGCGGCCGCCGACCCCGACCCGGCGCGGTAGGGCCAGAGCCCGCAAATGCCGGCTCCTACAGCTCCGGTTTCAACACCGCCAGCAGCACGATCGCCAGCAAAAACAACGCCGGAATCTCGTTGAACCACCGGAGCCCCCGCGCCGGCTGCGGCTCGCTCGTTCTCTCCAATCGGCGGATCCACCACCTGCAGCTCACGTGATAGGCGACGAGCCCCGCGACCAGCGCCAGCTTTGCGTGCAACCAGCCGTGCGACAGCAACGACGGGTTCAGCCACAGCAGCAGTAAACCGAGCACCGCCGTCAGCACGCCGCCGACCGTCATGATCGCGTACAGGCGCTTCTCCATCACCGTAAAGCGGCGGCGGCCCAGGTCGTCCGCGGCTTGTGCGTGATAGATGAAGAGGCGCGGCAGGTAAAACAGCCCGGCGAACCAGGTCACCATGAAAGCAATGTGCAGCGCCTTCAGCCACGGGTAGTAATCGAGTGCCATGCGGCCTTCCTTCGTCTGCTTGCAGCCGGCTGCCAGTGTGCCGGGTCCGCCGCGGCCTGCAAAGGGCCGGACTCCTCGGCGCGGGTGCCGATTCCGTGACCTGCCGCACTTCTGTTCGTGCCGGTCACCGCGTAACATGATGATGGAACGGGCAAAAGAGAAGGGAACGGTGGCGAGGAACAAGGCCGCAGGGCTGCATGGCAACTGGGTGCTCCGCGCGGCCGTGGCCATTGCCGTGATCGTCGCCGCTTACCTCGTGTTCGAGTTCGGGCGGATCCAGGCGCAGTACAACATCGTCGACGTCATCGCCGAGCGCAAGGCGCACCGGAGCCGGATCCAGGGACTGGAAGCCCAGATCGCCGCGCTGGAGGAACGAATCGCGCTCCTGCAAACGAGCCGCGAGATCGATCGGAGCGCCTATGAAAAGGTCGAGGCGAGCCTCGCCGGGCTGCAAAAGAAGATCCAGGAGCAGCGGGAAGCCATCGCGTTCTACCGCGGGATCATCTCGCCGGCGAACGGCGAGCACGGGCTGCGCGTGCAGGATCTCCAGGTGACGAAAGGCAGCGGCGAGCATGAATACCACGTGAGCCTTGTGCTGGTGCAGGTGATGCAGCACGATCGCAATGTCAAAGGCGACGTCGCATTCAGCGTGGAAGGCGCGCAGGATGGTGTGGCGACGACGTATACACTGGAACAGCTCGTGCCGGCCGACGAGGACAGCGACTGGCCGTTTTCCTTCCGCTATTTCCAGACGTTCGAGCGGGACGTGATCCTGCCGGACGGGTTCACGCCGGAAAAAGTCAACGTCGAGGTGCGTTCCCGCACTCGCTCCGTCGCGAGCATCGAACAAAGCTTCGTCTGGCAGGGAGGGCAGGGCTGATGGCCTGCCGTCATCGCGGGACGGGCACGGGCCGCCGGGCCGGTACGGGTCTTCCGGCACTTCTACCCGGATTCTTCATGAATAGTCCGGGTTAACGAGGAGCAAGCAATGTTTGGGCGAAAATCAACCATGGACGGTCGCGTCGACACGCTGGTCGGGCCGAACTCCAACGTTCACGGCGACATCACGTTCACGGGCCGCTGCCACGTCGACGGCACCGTCAAAGGCAGCGTCAGCGCGGATCCGGAGAGCCAGTCCGCCTTGAGCATCGCCGAGGACGGCAGCGTGGAAGGCGGCGTGACGGTGCCCAACGTGCTCCTGAACGGGCTCGTCCGCGGCGACGTCGTCGCGAGCCAGCGCGTGGAACTCGGCCCGACCGCGCGTGTCATTGGCAACGTGTATTACAATCTCATCGAGATGGCGATCGGCGCCGAGATCAACGGCAAGCTGGTGCACCAGCCGGGTGGCCAGGCCTCGTTCCTCGAGCGAACCAATCGCATGGATGCCGCCGCCAGGAATCGCGCGGTATCGGCGGAAGCGCCGGATGGGCCGCCTTCCGCCATCCCGATCAAGCAGGTGAGGTCCTGATGCAAGCTGAAACGTCCATGCTCGACATGCCGGTCCCGCCGCCTCCCGTCGTCTTCACGGACGCGGCGGCGCGCAAGGTCCACGAACTGATCCGGGAGGAGGACAATCCGGAGCTCAAGCTGCGGGTGTATGTTTCCGGCGGCGGCTGCTCGGGATTCCAGTACGGCTTCACCTTCGACGAGAAGGTCGAGGAGGGCGACAGCAGCGTCGAAAACCAGGGCGTTACCCTGCTGATCGACCCCATGAGCGTGCAATACCTCATGGGCGCGGAAATCGACTACAAGGAAGACCTGCAGGGTGCCCAGTTCGTGATCCGCAATCCCAATGCCAACACCACCTGCGGCTGCGGCTCCTCCTTCAGCGTCTGAGCCCGATGCCGGCGTCGCCGGCGAAGTCATCGCCGCGGTCGATCTCGGCTCCAACAGCTTCCACATGGTGGTGGGCGAGCTCCGGTCCGGGCAGCTCGCCATCATCGATCGCCTGAAGGAAACGGTGCGGCTTTCCGAAGGCCTGAAAGCCGACGGCGACCTGGGGCTTGCGGCGAAGAAGCGGGCTCTCGAATGCCTCTCACGGTTCGGCGAACGCCTGCGCGACATGCGCGCGTCGTCGGTGCGGGCGGCCGGCACGAGCACGCTGCGGCGCGCCCGCGACAGCCACCATTTCATCCGGCAGGCGGAACGGGCGCTCGGGCATCCCATCGAAGTCATTTCCGGCATCGAGGAAGCGCGCCTTATTTTCAGCGGCGTCACGCAGAGCCTGCCGCCCTGGGACGGGCCGCGCCTGGTGATGGATATCGGCGGCGGCAGCACGGAGCTGATCGCCGGCGCGGGCGGGGCACCGAAAGCCCTGGAGAGCCTGCACCTCGGCTGCGTGGCGCTGACCGAAGCCTGTTTTCCCGGGGGCGGCATCAGCCGGCCGCGTTTCGATCGCGCGCGGCTTGCGGCACGGCTGGAAATCGCGCCGGTCAAAGCCTTTTTTCCCGCGGCGCCCGGCACGGAATGCATCGGCACGTCCGGCACGATCCTCGCCACCGAAGCGGTGGCGCGCGAGCTCGGGTTCCTGAATTCCGGCGACCTGACCCGCGACGCGGTGGAGCGGCTGATCGAACGCGTCCTGGAGTTCGATGCCACGGCGAGCCTCACGCTGCCCGGGCTGCCCGACGCGCGGGCGGAGGTCTGGCCAGGTGGCCTTGCGATCCTCGCCGAGCTGCTCGCCGTGCTCGGTGTCGAGCGGCTGCGCCCGTCGGAGGGCGCATTGCGCGAAGGCCTGCTCTACGACCAGCTCGGCCGCCTGCAGCACGCGGACGCGCGCGAGCGCAGCGTCGAGGCCATGGCACGGCGCTATTCGGTCGACCGCGCGCAGGCACGGCGCGTCGCCGAGACGGCCCATACGCTGCTGCGGCAGTGCGCCACCCGCTGGAAGCTCGGCTCTCCGTTGGCCGCGCAGGCGCTCGAGTGGGCCGCGGCGCTGCACGAGATCGGCCTCGACATTTCGCACGACGGCTTCCAGCGGCACGGCGCCTACATCGTGGAGAACGCCGATCTTCCCGGGTTCCCGAGTGCGGAGCAGGCGCTGCTCGCGTTCCTCATCGCGAACCAGCGGCGCGACCTCACGCTCCACAACACGCGCAAGCTGCCGTCGGTCTGGGAGGAACGGGCGCTGCGGCTCGCCTTATTGCTGCGGCTGTCCGTGCTGCTGAACCGCAGCCGCAGCACCGCGCCCTTGCCGCCGGTGCGGCTGAAGACGGGCAAGCAGTACATGCGGCTCATCTTTCCCCGCGGCTGGCTGCACGAAAACCCGCTGACGGCCACCGACCTGGACCGCGAACGCCACTACCTGCAGAAGATCGGCGTCGATCTCCGCTGCGACTGAATAATTTCCGCGCGGCGACAAAAACGGGTCGTAGGAGCCCGTCTCACGGGCGACTCGGCGCCTGGCCCTGGTCGCCCGTGAGACTGGCTCCTACAGCGGTCCTGCCAACTCCGCGAGCAGCGCCTGCTGCGCCGAGATCGCTTCCCCTTTCGGTTTGCACTTTTCGTAATGCCCGTCGCCCCGCAACAGCCAGGCCTGGCCGTTGTCCGCCAGCAGCAGGTCGAGGTCGGCGCGCAAGCGTTCCTTCAGCGCGCGCCGCCGAACGGGGAAGCAGATTTCCGTGCGCCGGAAGAAATTCCGGTCCATCCAGTCGGCGCTGGCGCAGAAGTACTCCTCCTCGCCGCCGTTCCCGAAATAGTAGACGCGTGAGTGTTCGAGGAAACGGCCGACGATCGAGCGGACCTTGATGTTCTCCGAAAGCCCGGAGACGCCGGGCCGCAGCGAACAGATGCCGCGGACCACCAGGTCGATGCACACGCCGGCGGCCGACGCGCGGTACAGCGCGTCGATGATGCCGGGCTCGGTGAGCGCGTTCAGCTTGGCTACGATGCGCGTCTGCCTGCCGCTCTTCGCATGCTCGATTTCCCGTTCGATCCGCTCGATGAGCGCGTCGAACAGGCAGAACGGTGCGGTCAGGATCCGGTGCAGGTCGGTCGCGGCCGTCAGGCTGGTGAGCTGCATGAATATCTTGTGCACGTCCTCGCCGAGCTGGCGGCTGCAGCTAAAGTGGCTGTAGTCGGTATAAAGCCGCGCCGTGCCGGGGTGGTAGTTGCCGGTGCCGAGGTGCACGTAGCGCACGAGCTTCCCCTGCTCGCGCCGGACGACCAGCGCCATCTTGGCGTGCGTCTTGTAGCCGACGAGCCCGTACACGACGTGCGCGCCGGCTTCCTGCAGGCGGGTGGCGAGCGAGATGTTCTCCGCTTCGTCGAAGCGCGCCATCAGCTCGACGACGACGGTGACCTCCTTCCCCGCGCGGGCGGCGCTGACGAGGTGGTCGACGAACGGCGAATCGGCGCCGGTACGATACAGCGTCTGCTTGATGGCGAGAACGCTCGGGTCCGCGGCGGCGCGGGCGATGAAATCGACGACGGGCGCGAACGACTGGTACGGGTGGTGCAGGAGCAGGTTCTTCCGTTTCAGGACCGCGAAGATGTCGTGCTCCGCGGTCAGCGCCGCCGGCAGTCCCGGCGAGAACGGCGGGAAGCAGAGCTCGGGCCGCCCTGCCATGTCGCAAATCGCGGCGAGGCGATTCAGGTTCACCGGTCCGTCGACCGCGAACAGGTCGTCCCGGTCGAGATCGAAATGGTCGAGCAGGAAATCGCTCAGATCCTCCGGGCAGTCCCGGCTGATCTCGAGCCGCACCGCGGCGCCGTAGCGGCTGGCGGCGAGCTGGCCCTGCAAAGCAAGGACGAGATCGTCCACCTCCTCGGTATCGACGTAGAGGTTGCTGTTGCGCGTCACCCGGAACTGGTAGCAGCCCTCGACGTTGAGGCCGGGGAAGAGCTCGTCCACGTGCGCGCGAATAATCGACGACAGGAACACGTAACTTTCCCCGCCGTGCGGCAGGAGCTCCCCGGGCATGCGGATGATTCGCGGCAGCGAGCGCGGCGCCTGCATCACGGCCCGGTGCCGGATCCGGCCGAACGCATCCTTGCCCTTGAGCCTGACGATGAAGTTGAGGCTCTTGTTCAGCACCTTCGGAAACGGGCGCGACGGGTCCAGCGTCAGCGGGGTCAGCACGGGCACGATTTCCTGCGCGAAATAGGCGCTCAGCCATTTGCGCTGCGCCGCTGTCCAGTCGGCGCGCTGCAGGAAGCGGATCCGTTCGCGGGCCAGTCCCGGCAGGAGCGTCCCGTTCAGGAGATCGTACTGCTCTTTGACGAGGACGAGCGAACGTTGGCGGATCTCGTTCATCAGGTCCTGCAGGCTGAGCTTGTCCGGCCCCGGCGCCGGCGCGCCCAGCTCGAGCCGCTGCTTGAGGGCGGCGACGCGAATCTCGAAGAATTCGTCCAGGTTGGTCGAGGAGATGCACAGGAACCGGAGCCGTTCCAGTATCGGGACCGACGGCTCGCTGACCTGTGCCAGCACCCTCCGGTTGAACTCGAGCTGGCTCAGGTCCCGGTTGATGTACGGGTCGATGACTGGCGGCGCTGAAGCGTCCACGATGCGGAGATTCCCGGAAAAAAGAGGGGCTCTGCGAGGCCGGGAATTATAGCAGCGCGCCCGTGGCGGAATGGTTAAGCAGTCCGCATTTTCTCACCGGTAAATAGCGCCGAGCACGGCTTCCGCGGAGGCGCCGGTGACGGCGGGGAGATTGCCGGGCTTGCCCTCGAGGCAGCGTTTCGCGAGCCAGGCGAAGGTCGCGGCTTCGACCCAGGCGGGGTCGACGCCGGCGGCGGCGGTCGTGTCGAGCCGGACGGGGCCGAGCTCGGCCGCGAGGCACCGCATGAGGGCGTCATTGTGCACGCCGCCGCCGCAGGCCAGCACGCGTTCCGTGGCGGGCGCATGCCGGCGCACGGCGCCGGCGATGCTGCGTGCCGACAGCGCGGCGAGCGTCGCCTGGACGTTGGCGGCGGCGGGCTCCCGCGGCAGCCCGGCCAGGTGCTGTTGCAGCCATTGCAGGTTGAAATGCTCGAACCCGGTGCTCTTCGGCGGGGCCGAGGCGAAGTACGGATCCCGGAGCAGTGCCTCCAGCAGCTCGGGCTCGGCCTGCCCGCTGTCACTCCAGTGGCCGCCGGCGTCGAACGGCTCGCCCTTGGTGTGCTGGACCCAGGCGTCGAGCAGCCCGTTGCCCGGGCCCGTGTCGAAGCCGGACACCGTGCCGCCGTATGCCGGCAGGATCGTGATGTTCGCGATGCCCCCGATGTTCAGGATCACGCGATTCTCGTTCGGGTCGGACAGGTACGCACGATGGAAGCCGGAGGCGAGCGGCGCGCCTTCGCCGCCCAGCGCCAGGTCGCGCCGGCGGAAATCCGCGACCGTCGTGATCCCCGTGCCGGCGGCGATGATGTTCGGGTCGCCGATCTGCAGCGTGAACGGGCGTTCCGCCCGCGGCAGGTGGCGGACGGTCTGGCCGTGGCTGCCGATCGCGCGCACGCGGGCCCGGTCGGTGCCGCTTCTTTCGAGCAGCCGTTCGGCGGCTTGCAGGAAACATTCGCCCACCCAGTGGTCGAGGTGGCCGAGGCTGTCGACGCCGCAGGCCGCGGGGTCGCGGGTGGCGGCGTGCAGCGCCTGGCGGAGCTCGGCGGGATAACTCGCGCTCTCGGCCGCCTCGAGTCTGCAGCGGCGGTCGGTGATCGCAAACAGGCCGGCATCGATACCGTCCATGCTGGTGCCGGACATGAGCCCGATGTAGAGTGCCTTCTTCAATCGGCGGCTCTGCGCAAACCGCGGCTATTCATGAACCGTGCGGGCTGACGCGACCTGGGTTCTCTTGTATTGCTGTAGCTCGTCGAGGATCGGTCCGGCCTTCGCGAGGAAATCCGCCCGGTACTCGGCCTTGATCGGATCGGCCTGCGGCAGCTCGACCGTGCGCGGATTCCGGTGCACGCCGTTCACGCGATACTCGTAATGCAGGTGCGAAGCGGTCGCGAGGCCGGTGTGGCCCACGTAACCGATCACGTCGCCCTGGCGCACCCGGTCGTTGAGCCCGACCGATTTCTCGAAGCGCGACATGTGGGCATACAGCGTGGTGATGTTGCCGCCGTGCTGGATGACGATGCAGTTGCCGTAGCCGCCTTTGCGGCCGCGGAAGATGATCTTGCCGTCGCCCGCCGCCTTGATTGGTGTGCCGGTGGGCGCGGCATAGTCCACGCCCTGGTGAGCGCGGATGGTGTTCAGGATCGGGTGCCGGCGGTGCGGATTGAAAGCGGAGCTGATGCGCGTGAAATCGACGGGTGCGCGGATGAAGGCCTTGCGCACGCTCAAGCCCTCCGGCGTGAAGTAATCCGCGTGCCCCTCCGCATCCACGTAGCGCACGGCGCGGAACGTCCGGCCGTTGTTGTTGAATTCAGCGGCGACAATGTCGCCGGCCGTGACGAACTTGCCGTCCTGGTAGATCTCGTCGTAAAGGATGTAGTAATCGTCGCCCTTGCGGATGTCGAGCACGAAGTCGATGTCCCAGGCGAAGATCCCGGCGAGGCTCATGATGAGCTTGTCCGGCAGGCCGGCGGCGGCCGCGCTCTCGAACAGCGAGGATTCGATGCGGCCGTAGGCCAGTCGTTTGTGCGTCTCGATCGGCCGTTCGATGATCTCGGCGACGTAACCGGAATCGCCGCGGGAGACGCGCAGGGAGTGGGTCAGGTCGAGATCACGGTAGAGGCTGACGAGTTGCCCGCCGTCGTGCCGGATCATGAATTCGTCGCCGGGCCGCAGCATCTTCAGGTATTTGCCGGCTTCCGGCAGCTTGACGATGGCCGCGAGGTTGCCGAGGTCGAGATCGTGCCGGCGGAACAGCCTGTCGAGGGTGTCGCCGGAGTGGATCTCGAACTCCAGCAGGTCGTATTCCGGAACCGCCTGCATGCGGGGCAGGGGCGCCGTCGAGGCCAGCGTTATCGGGGCGAGCTCGGCCCGCAGGTCGGGCAGGGCCGGTTCCGCTTTGACGACGATCTCCGAGAGCTCGTAGCCGATGGCCGGCGGGCTGGCGCTGGTGTCGTTGCGGAAGAACAGGATCAGCATCAAGCCGACGAGCGGCAGGCCGAGGCCGACCGCGAACCACTGTAACTTCCTTGTTTTCGGTACCTTGGTACTTTCGGCATGCTTGTAGTCATGCAGCAGCCGACTAGCCGTTCGATTCAACGTTTTTATCCCCCGAACGTGGTTCGGGCTACTCTACAGTGCACTCGGGAACAGGTCAAAGCAGCACTCGACTCTTGAAAAACGGCCGATCGGTACCTGATCCGCGGAATGCATTATCATCGCGTACGCACTGGCGCAACCAACGAATGACAATGACCGTCGACAAGGTACAACTGGAAGAGCTGACCCGCGGCACCGAGGAGATCCTGCCGGCGAACGGGCTCGAGCAACGACTCGCGATCGGCAGGCCGCTCGTCGTCAAAGCGGGGTTCGATCCGACCGCGCCGGACCTGCACATCGGCCATACGGTGCTCATCAACAAGATGCGGCAATTCCAGGCGTACGGTCACGAGGTGGTGTTCCTGATTGGCGACTTCACCGGCATGATCGGCGATCCTTCCGGCAGGAACGCGACGCGGCCGCCCCTCACCAGGGAGGAAATCGCGGAGAACGCGCGGACCTACGAGGCGCAGATCTTCAAGATACTCGACCCGGAACGAACCCGCGTCGAGTTCAATTCCACCTGGATGTCGAAGATCGACGCGGCCGGCCTGATCCGCATCGCCGCGCAACACACCGTGGCGCGCATGCTCGAGCGGGACGATTTCCACAAGCGTTACGCGAACGAACAGCCGATCGCGATTCACGAGCTGCTGTATCCGCTGGTGCAGGGTTACGACTCCGTGGCGTTAAAGGCGGACATCGAGCTCGGCGGCACCGACCAGAAGTTCAACCTGCTGGTCGGGCGGCAACTGCAACAGCATTACGGGCAGGAGCCGCAGCTCGTCATCACGACGCCGCTGCTCGAAGGGCTCGACGGCGTGAACAAGATGTCGAAGTCGCTGAACAACTACATCGGCATCACCGAGCCGCCGGGCGAGATGTTCGGCAAGCTCATGTCGATCTCCGACGAGCTCATGTGGAAGTATTTCGAAGTACTGAGCTTTCGACCGCTCACCGAGATCGCGCGCCTGAAGCAGTCGGTCGAAGACGGCGGCAACCCGCGGGACGTGAAATTCGAGCTGGCGGAGGAGCTCGTCGCCCGCTTCCACAGCCCGCGCGAGGCCGTCGCGGCGCAGGACGAATTCGTGGCCCGGTTCCGGGAGGGCGCGCTGCCGTCGGACATCCCGGAACGGTCGGTCGCGAGCATCGACGGGCGCCTCGGCCTGCCGCGGCTCCTGAAGGAAGCCGGGCTCGTCGGCAGCAACGCCGAGGCGATGCGCCTGATCGCCCAGGGCGCCGTGAGGATCGACGGGGCTCGGGTCGAGGACCGCAGCCGGGAGGTCCGCGCCGGCACTACGCACGTGTACCAGGTCGGCAAACGAAAATTCGCCAAAGTGCATTTGAGCTGAATCCGGCACATCTCCGTCCGTGAACGCGTACGGTAATCGCTGAAGATTTCGTCTTCATGGTTATCCATTGCACACGAAGACAGCACCCATGTTGCCGGCTCCCCTTTCCGCAAAGCTGTTCGAGGCCCGCGCAGGCTTCACGTTCCTGGCCCTGCTGGGCCTGTCGCTGGCGGCGGGTTGTCAGCATTCGCCGGACGTCGCCGCGACGGAGTCTCGTGCCGGGCAAGCGAGCGCGTTTCTCGCGAACCTGCCGGAGAAGGCCCGGGAAGAGCGCGCCTTCATGCAGCAGCCGGAAGCCTGGTTCGTCGCCCGGCTCGACGCTCCGCAAGTCGTAAAGGACGGCCAGAGACTTCATCCCAAGCTGCAGTATGTGTTCCAGGAACGCAGGAAGGAGCGTGCCAGGTCAGACCGCGATTACAACGCCTGGCTCCTGGACGTCTGGTCCACTGCGGAGGGGCGGGCATCGCTACGGCAGGCCGTCGACATCAATTGGGTGACGTCGGCCTACGACGCCGGTCCGGTGGCGCAAACGCAGGATCTCATGATTCCGGGGGCAGACGGAAAGATCCGGGTTCGCGTTTATTGGCCGGAACAGCCGCAAGGGGATCTCGAACCCGCGCTGTTATATTTTCACGGCGGCGGATTCCTGTTTGCCAGCATTGAAGCGGTCGAGCCGCAGGCGATGATTCTCGCGACGATGGGAGATGTGATCGTCGTGTCCGTCGACTACAGCCTTGCCCCGGAACACCCGTTCCCGGCCGCGCAAAAGGATGCGATCGCGGCCTACGAGTGGCTGCAGGACAACGCAGCAGACCTCGGAATCGATCCCGAACGCATTGGTGTCGGCGGCGACAGCGCTGGAGGGAATCTGGCCGTGATTGTGTCGGCCGAGATGGCCCGCCGGGGTGAAACCCCGCCCAAGGCGCAACTCCTCTACTACCCGTTCCTGGATATGGACTTCGCCGCTTACGCCTCCTTCGATACGTTCGGGAACGGATTTGGTCTCGACAAGGCCTTCATCAGGATAGCCACCGATGCCTTCCTGACGGATCCCGAAGAGAAGCAGCATCCCTGGCTCAACTTGCTGGACACGGTCGATTTTGCGCAGCAGCCGCCGACCGTCATTGCAACCGCCGGCTTCGATCCGATCCGGGACCAGGGTTTTGCCCTCGCCCGGGCGCTGGAGCAGGCCGGGGTCAAGGTCATTCACAAGCATTACCCGAGCCTGAATCACGGCTTCCTGGAAGCCTCCGCCGTCATCGACGATGCCCGCCAGGCCTGTTTCGAAACGGCACGGTTGATCGGCAAGTTGCTGCACCAATAAGAAAATCGCGGGAAACGCCTGCAGCCGTCCGGCAAAGCTTCGTTCCAATCGTCTGATGGGTACAGAGCTTCCGATTTCGAAGGGGAGAAAGACGATGGCAACCGGAATGTTTACGAAGGCGGCGACAAGCGGGATGTTTGCCGGATGTGGATTGATACTGCTCTGCGGCGGTGTCGCCCACGCCCAGGATGAGCAGTCCGAGCACTACGACGACACGCTGGAGGAAATCATCGTTACGGCAGGCGGCTCGAGGCTGCCGGCGGACCTGCAGACCGTGCCGGGTTCCGTGGTCGTGATCGATTCCCGCGAGCTCGAGCTGCAAGCGGGGATCACGTCGGACCTGGGCGAGATCCTGGCGAACCAGGTCCCCGGCATGGGCCCTTCCACGAATGACGCCAACAACTTCTCCCAGACCATCCGCGGCCGCAAACCGGCGTTTTTCATCGACGGGATCCCGATGTCCGCGAGCTTGCGAGGCGGCGGGCGCGATCTCCGCATCGTGAACACGAACGTGCTGGAACGGGTGGAAATCATCGAGGGGGCCACGGCCATCTACGGCCTTGGCGGATCCGGCGGCATCGTGAATTACGTGACCCGGCGCCCTCCCGCGGAAGAAGGCGTGGAACTGTTCACCGAAGCCGGGCTCGCTTCCGCGGCGTCGACGTTCGAAAGCGATGGCCTCGAGTATTCTCTTTCGCAGGGCATTGCGGGCAGGAGCGATCGCGTGGGCTTCGTCGCCAGCGCCGGGTACCTGTCCCGGGGGCTCTTTTACGACGCTGAAGGCGATCCGATTCCGCCCGACCCCACCGGGCAGACGGGTATCGCCGACATGAACGAGTGGAGCCTCTTCGGCAAGTCCGTAATCGATCTCACGGAAAATGTGCGGTGGGAGGTGATGGGCACGTACCACGATTCCCAGGTCGACACCGATTACACGATCGCACAGGGCGACTGGTCGCAGGGCATCAAATCCGTGGCCGAACCCAAGCGCCAGAACAACTTCTCGCTGCTCGGCGGTTTTCTGACCTTCGACTTTATCGGCGAGGACCCGTCGTCGCACAACACGCTGCTGCGAACCGGCCTCGTTGTCGACGACGTGCTCGGCGGCAGCACGTTAGAGGGGCAGGTTTTTTACCAGGACGCGCAGTACGTCTGGCGTTATCTCGATTTCCTGGCAATCGCTCCCACGCTGGGCGGCTATCCACCTGAGGGCTCGCAACTCGTCACCGACAGCTCGAATCGCGGGGCACGGGTCGACATCCGGACGCCCTTCGCGTTCTCCGATGCCGATGGGGTTTTGTTATGGGGCCTCGACTACACCATCGCCCGCACGCAGGGTTCCTTTGCGGACGGGCAGCTTTATACGTCACGGCTCGAACAGCAAAGCATCGCGCCCTTTTTGCAGGTCCAGACGAACGTCGGCGAGCGATTCCATATCCGAGCCGGGCTTCGCTACGACGATTTCAACCTCGACATTCCGGACTTCATGGCGCGCGATCATTTCGATCCGACCTTCCGGCACCAGGTCGTCGGCACCGAGCTCGATTACGACAATGTGTCCGGCAATTTTGGTGTCGTCTATGATTTTACCGACACCTTGAGTGTTACGGCGGCCTGGTCCCAGGGATTCTCGATCGGGGACGTCATGCGCGCGATTCGCGGGCTGGCGCCACAGATCCCGTTGCCTCCGCAGACCATCCGCGTCGGAGATCTGGGGCTGCGTATCCAGCCGACGACGGTCGACAGCTACGAAACCGGGTTGCGCTTCGACAACGACCGGGTGCGCGTGAATGTCACGGGCTTTTACAGCCGCAGCGACCTGGGTGCGACCTTCGATCCCGTGACCCTCGAAACCGTGCGTGCGCCGGAACGCATCTGGGGTGTCGAGCTCGGCCTCGATGCGGACCTTACCGAGAGCTGGCGCGCGGGAATTTCGACCGCGATCCAGCACAGCAAAATGGACCGTGATGCGGATGGCACCTGGGACGGTCCGCTCGATTTCAGCCGCGTGCCGCCGACGCGCATGCTCGCCTATGTCGAAAGCGATATCGCGGAGTCGTGGACGGTGCGGCTGCAGACTGAAACGCTGTTCGACGAAAGCCGGTTCGAGCCCCCTTTCGGCACCTTCGAGCGGGATGTGGAGGGCTACTCGCTGCTGGACCTCTACGTTCGCGGCAAGGTCCTGGACGGCACGCTTTCCTTTGGCGTCGAAAACCTGTTGAACAAGCAGTACTTCCCGCTGGCCACCTACATGGGCTGCCAGGACAATCCGATCTTCTACAGCTTCTGCGCGGTGGCCGCGCCCGGAGCGCGGGCCTCGATCCAGTATTCCCTGGAATATTGAATACCACGCCCGCCTTTCCGGTCGTCTCCGTCTCCGGTCCGCCCCGCGAGCGGGGTTTGAGCTATGGCCGGCAAGCGGGAGAGCGGATCGCGGCCGGCGTGGCGACCTACAAGGAGGCGTTCGCCGTGGCCGGCATCGAATGGTCCGAGGCCATGGGCTATGCCGAGCGCTTCCGGGCGCAGATTCGCGGCTACGACAGTGACATGTATGCCGAGATCGAGGGCATAGCAGGGGGCAGCGACCAGCCCCTGAACGCAATCGTGGCATTGAACGCCCGCACCGAGATCATCTACTGGCGCGACAAGGAGCGGCAGGAGGACAGGCCGGCGGCCTCCGCCGCGATGCAGGAAGAATGCACCGCCGCGCTTGCTTTGCCGGGTGCGACGGCAAACGGGCACGTCCTGCACGGCCAGAACTGGGACTGGAATCCGCGCTGTGCGGACAGTTCCGTCGTGCTGCGGATCGAGAATGGCGATGGGCCGGACATCCTGACGTTCGTCGAGGCCGGCCAGCTCGCTCGTCACGGTATGAACAGCGAGGGGATCGCCCTGACCGTCAACGGACTCCAGTGCGACCTCGATTGCGGAAACATGGGCGTTCCCAATCCGCTGATTCGCCGCCGGCTGCTGCAATCCCGCGCGCTGGGCGGGGCCATCGATGCGGTGCTGAACACGCCCATCTCGTTCTCTCACAGCCTCATGCTGAGCCACTCGGCCGGCGCAGGCGTCACGCTCGAAGTCACGCCCGCCGAGGCTTTCTGGTTGCAACCCGACCAAGGCATCCTGGTGCATGCCAATCACTTCAAGTCCCCGGTTGCGCGCAGCAAGGTGCGGGACACGGGGCTCCTGCATTGTCCGGAGTCGCTGTACCGCGATCAGCGGCTGCTGGATCATCTGCGTGCCAGGCAAAGGCAGATCACCGTCGAGACTTTCAAGGCAGGGCTGGCCGATACCTTCGGGGCGCCTGATGCCATTCTGCGTACGCCAAAAGCACGGGCAGGCGGCAATCTCTCCGGTACCGTCGCGACGCTCATCATGGATACGACGGCCCGCAAAATGTGGCTCGCGCCGCGGCCCTACCTCGGCATCGAATTCACGGAATACAGTCTCTAGATCTTCGCCGCTATCGATCCTGTCGATCGGCCGGGTGTGCCCTCGAGCACGTCGAGAAAGAATTCGCGGGTGTAGCGGGACAGCGGCACCACGTCGTGAGTGACGTCCGGGACCTCGTCGAGCCGCGTGTTCGCGCCGCAACGCCGGAAAGAATCCATCAACGTGCGAATACGTTCGCCGCGGGTGCGACCGGCGTCATTGGCCCCGGCCATGTAATAGCGATCGCCGGGCTGGAAGGTGATTTCCCAGGTCTCCGTGTCGGCGGCGCCAACGACGAAGTGCAGCGGGAGCCCTTCGAACGAGGCCGGGTCCACGCGAATATCGAAGAGGCGCTCGATGTCGCCTGCGCCGGTCCACCAGGGCTTTTCGAAATCGATTACGGTCACGGCCCCGGGCGCCCCGATGGAGGCCGCAAGCACCCGCCGCGGGTGCAGTATGGTAAAGCGGTGCACGAAATGGCCGCCGCCCGAAAAGCCGAACAGCAGAACCCGCTCCCCGGAGATCCGGTACCGCTCGGCGACCTCTTCGATCATCCCGAGAACGATTTGATCGTAACGAATGTCGCCTTCGCGGAGATATTTGTAAGCGCTGAGATTACCGTCCTGCAGTACATTCGCCGGGAACAGCGGCGCCAGCACGATGCAGTTGTTGTATTCGGCGAATTCGGCAAACAGGTCCCGGTAAAGGGATTGCATTCGGCCCGTGCCGTGGACGGATACCAGCAGGGTGGTCCGGTCCCTGCCCATGCGGTCGAGCCGGTGCGGCACGTAAAGCGCATAGGAAAATCGCGGATCGGCGCGGGCCGCGAAAATCGGGGTGGCGCCAAAGCGGTAGAGCGCATCGAACCGCTTGTCGTGGTCCACGCGGCCGGCGTCACTCATCTTTTTGCCTCGCATAGCCAGGATATTCAACACGGTCGCCGAGCCGCACGACGCCGGGAGTGATGACATTCGCGTAGAGCCCCATGCAGTTCCCGTCGAATTCCTTGAACAGCACCTTGGTGAGCTCCGCGTCCACTCGAGCGGCCCCGGGGTTGACGTTGATGGCATTGCACCGGGTGATGTGCTTGATTATTTCGAGTACGCACTCGCCAAGCTGCAAACGGCCATTTTCCCGCCATTCGCGTTCCTGCCAGGGAGGCAAGCCGTCGAGGTAAAAGTTGGCGCGAAAGCGCAGAGGATCGAGATCCCGCCCGACGGCCTTGCCCAGCGCCGTCACGCTCGCGAGGTTGACGATCGAAAGGCAATCCTCACGCATGTCGGAGAACATGTGGCCGGGCGCGGTGACGAGCCGGGGCGGTCCCTTGGCTTCGCTGCCGATGAACGCCTCCAGGAAGCGATCCAGCGAGGCGCGGTCGTCCGCGCTGCGCAGATCCCCCGTAAACACCCGGTGCTGGCCGCGGCGGAGGATGACCTGCGCGCCGCCGGGTAGCGCGGAGAGCTGCAATTCAGCCAGTCTCGGGTGGGTCATGAGCGTCAGGAAACGTGTCTTGCCGAGATGGACCGGATGCTGCGGATCGAATTCGGTCTGCCCGTGCGCAATCGCATAAGCACGATCTCCCTCGATGCCTTCGTACGGGTGTAATTCGGCCGACGGCAGTGCTTCCGGATTCAGGCCCTTGACGGGATAGCGATAGATTTCATGTATCGATGCCATCGGCTCGCATTCCCTAGTCGGACAGAGCGACAAGATGCCCGGCCTCGTCGACCTGCCGATAGCGTATCGGCGCCGATCGCGGGAGTGGCTCGGAATCGCAGGCTCTCGGGTGGGCCGCATCCGGCCCGGATAAACGGTAGCCGGTTTCCTGCGCCGGTACCAGGTGACTGGTGGCTGCGAGCAGCGTGCGCGTGTACGGATGCTGCGGCCGGTTGAAGATGGCTTCCCGCGGGCCGATTTCGACCAGCACGCCGCGGTAGAGGACCCCTACGCGATCCGCAATGCGTTCTACGACGTCGAGATCGTGTGAAATGAACAGGCAAGCAAACCGGATACGCTGCTTGAGCGCCAGGAAGAGCTCGAGAATCTGTTCCTGCACGGTGAGGTCCAGCGCGGAGACGGGCTCATCGGCCAGCACGATGTCGGGGTCCGTGACGATCGCCCGGGCAATGCTCACTCGCTGGCGCTGCCCCCCCGAGAGCTGATGGGGTTTTCGGTCCAGGAAGCGCGAGCCGAGATTGACCGCCTCCAGTGCCTGTGCTGCTTTTTGCCGCCGTTCCGCAGCCGTCCATTGCGCTCGGAAGAGAAGTCCTTCCGCAACGATGTCGCCCACGCGCATGCGCGGGTCCAGGGATCCGACCGGGTCCTGAAAGATGAGCTGAAGGCCCTGCCGGCGCTGACCGCCGCGATCGAGGCGCTCTCCCCTGAACCAGATGCCTCCGGAGCTCGGTGCCTGCAAGCCTGCGATTGCCCGGCTCAATGTGGTTTTACCGGAGCCCGATTCGCCGACAATGCCGAGCGTTTCCGCCGGCGCGACGGAGAAGGAGACGTGCTCCAGGACGTTGGTGGCCGGGCCTCGCTCCCTTGAAAACGCGACAGAGAGGTTCCGTACCTGCAGAATCGGCGGCTGCTTCCCGACCGTGTGCACAGGGCGTTCCGCTTCGTCAGTCCTCGGCTGCAGCGCCGCCGCAAGCAGCTCGCGTGTATAGGGATGATGCGCCGATCCGAGGATGTCGGCCACCGGACCTTGCTCCACCGTGCTGCCACGCTGCATCACGGTGACGGTATCCGCGACCATTGCCACGACGCTCATGTCATGGGTAATCAGGAGTATCGCCGTCCCCATTTCGGCGGCGAGCTGCTGCATCAGCAGCAGTACTTGCTGCTGCACGACGACGTCCAGCGCGGTGGTGGGTTCGTCGGCGACGAGCAAGGCAGGTTCCAGCATCAGGCTCGTGGCGATCATCACGCGCTGGCGCATGCCGCCCGACAGCTCATGCGGATACTTCTCCATCACGAGGCGCGGCTCGTCGATGCGCACGCGTTCCAGGAGCTCCAGCGCGCGGCGATGGCAGCGGTTCCGCGCAAGGGTCGTGTGGAAGCGCAGGCCCTCCGTGAGCTGAGTGCCCACCTTGAGCGCCGGATTCAAGCTGGAAAGCGGCTCCTGGAAGATATAGCTGACTGTCCGTCCCCTCAGGACCCTGAGCTCCGCGGGATTGTCCAGGGGAAACGGTCTTCCTTTGACGACCAGTCGCCCGCCTGTGACCCTCGCGCCGCCAGGCAGCAGCCCGACGATCGCCCGGGCGAGCAGTGACTTCCCGGACCCGGATTCGCCTACCAGCGCAACCGTTTCGCCAGCGTGTATGCGCAGATCGGCTCGATCGACCACCGCGCGGTCGCCCTCGGCGCCGCGGAAGGCGATGGTCAAAGCGTCCAATTGCAGCAGTTCCTGTGGCATTGACAGACTCCTCTTCCAGTGAGGACGCATTTCGAGCCGATAGACCTGACGATGCCGGCCTGCCGCGGGCCGGATTGCCCGGTCTGGGAAACGTACTTATATTACGTCTTAGGGGCATTAACCGGATGGATGTACCCGGAACAGGGGGGACCGCGACATTGGAAGTGCGCACTCGAAAGAACGCACAGCCCGAGGCGAAGGCAAGGCGCCAGGACGTGCATACGCGTCCAAAGTCGCGGGCACTCTTCGAGGCTATCCGGGAGCACATCCTGGAAGGCCGTTACCTTCCCGGCCAATGGCTCAAGCAGGCGGAGCTGGAGAGCACTTACGGCGCCAGCCGTTCCGACGTGCGATCCGCTCTCAGCAGCCTGTCGGAACGGGGTATCGTCGAGTATTCCAGGAATCGCGGCTTCCGAGTCTTCAATCGCGAGCCCCGGGAGATCCGGGACATCATCGAGATGATCGTGGTGCTCGAAGCGGCCGCGGCGCGTTCGATCCTGGGCAACGCAAGCGCAAGCGACATCGAGGAGCTCGAGCACCTGGCCCGCAAATTCGACGACCTGACCGAAAAAGGCAGCCATGCGGAGCTGCGCCTGACCAACTACCGCTTTCATGACCAGCTCAATGCCCTGTGCGGCAACCGGATCATGGCGGATACCATCCGGCACCTGCGGGAATGCTGTGTCAGCGGACCGTTCGAGCGATATACCACCTTCGAAGGCCTGAGAGCGAGCAGCCGCGAGCATTTCGAGATCATCGACGCGTTGCAGTCGGGGGACGCGCGCAAGCTCAAGGATCTGCTGCGGCGGCATACCACCCATTCCACCTGAAGCCACCTGCGCCGTCGCAGGGTTGCGCACGGTCATCCTCCGCCAACAAGGCGCTGTTCCTTGCCTCCCGATAATTATCAATATAATCAGTCAGTTCACCTCCTCACCACAAATGTAAGACGATTTACCAGAAAATATTGGTAACTATATCGGCTGCATAGTGTTACGATAGCCCGTATCGCGACAGCTCCCGATCCGGAAAGGGAGCGTCGCCGGCTTCGCCACTTGGGGAGGGGCATCGTGAAGTCCGATAACGCCAAGGTAGCGCTCGCCTATACGCGCTACGCCAACCAGGTTCGCTCGTTCATCCTTTCAAAGACGGGTTGTTTCCAGACTGCCGAAGACCTTACGCACGAGGCGTACATCCGATTCCACAAGAAAGCGGGTTCCTGCTCCGGCATCAACGATATTCGAGCGTATCTCTTTCGCATCGCACAGAACCTCGTGATCGACCACTACCGTGCCGCGAATGCGAGGATCTCTCCCGGATACCAGATCGATACTGTCGAAGATTGTGACCTGGCATCCGATCTGCCATCGGCGGAAGAAATCCTCCACCGGCGCGAAAGAATCGCCGATGTTGTCCGCACGGTTGGCGAGCTCTCGCCGCTCTGTCAACGCATTTTCTGGTTGAGCCGCGGCGCCGGCTATCGCAACCATGAGATTGCGGCGATGCAGCGAGTCTGCCTCAGCACCGTCGAAAAGAACCTGAGCCGGGCGTCGAGACGCTGCCTGCGTATGCAGCAGGCCGCCTGACGATTCCCTGCTCGAGGAGATCGCGAAATGAACACGCCGCTTGAGGCATGCACCCGATTCGCGGCAAGGGCCGCGCTCGCCCTTGTCCTGGCAGCCGGTCCTGCTTTGGCCGAAAGTACCGAAAGCACGGTCGAGCCCTGGCCGGAAAGCCGCAGCGCCGCATCCTTCGAGGCGCTGCTCGAAAAGGTATTCGCCGGCGATCCCGGCGGCGACGGCTGGGGCGTGCTCGATATGCAACCGACCGTCAGTTTTCCGGCTTTGAGCGAGGCCGAGATCGCCCGCCTGTTTACCGGTAACACGATCTATCAAAACGCGGAATCGGCGCTCTATTTCGCCGCGGGCGGCGCGCTCGAGGGTTCCATCAACGGGGACGACCTCTCGGGCGGCCGCTGGCATATCGAACATGGTTTTGTCTGCATGGACGCCCACGGCACCGAATACGAGCTGGGCTGCAACTATGCGGCCCTGGTCCTCGATCGGGTGGTGTTCTTCCGCCCCAACGGCAAAGCCCGCTTCACGGGGCTGATCAAGCAAGGGCGCCTTTGACCGGTTTTCCCCGGCGCCGCCCGATGTGAAGACAACCGTCACAGCGGTGGCCACAGCCGCCTCACTCCTGTCGCTGTTTCCGTGCGCGATTCGTGCGGCTGGGCCTGGCGGTTCGGAGGATCTCCCGGAGGAGCGGCTGAGCTGGGGGGCGGAGCTCGAGCTCGAGCTCATCGACACCGAAGGCGATGCCGCCACCGACGAGCCCGCTGCACGCTTCCATATCGATCAGCTCTATCTTTATCCGAAGCTCGAGCTGACCGAGGACGCCTGGCTCAGCGCCGACATTGCCGTAAAGGTGGACACGACGTACATCGAGGAGGCCTGGTTTCGCTGGCAGCCGGGCGAGACTTTCTGGGTCCAGGCGGGACTGGACGATGCCGTGATCGGCAAGCTCGATCGCAAGAGCGAGGCGGAAATCCTCGTGGAGACCGCGTTTTATCGCAGCGACGCGCTGGGGGTGCAGCTCGGTGGAGCGCTCGTCCCGGGGCTGGAATGGTGGACGTCGGCGACCAACGGTTTCGAGCTGACCACGCACCAGCCGAGCGAGGATGATGCCTATCCGATCATTCACGACGGGCGTCGCCTCGGCACGGCCGGCGGCGGTTTGCTGCTGGGCGGCGGCGTGCGCTTCACGCGCGCATTCGGCGATGGCGAGGCGAGCGCCATGCCGTTCGCCTATCGTGGCGGACTCGACCGGGCGGACGTTGCTTTCCTGCAAACGCTGCCCGGGTATGGGACTTCGAGCAACGATCGGAAGAACCGCTGGGGCGCAACGCTCACGTGGCAGCAAGGCCCGCTCACGGTGCTCACCCAGGAGATAGAGGCCGAGGATGGCGAGCTCGAACGCAGCGGGCTGTTCGTGCAGCCGGCCTGGCGCCTGAACGATACCCATGAACTGGTCTATCGCTACAACCGCTTGCGTGTCGACCTCCCGGCCATCCCCGCCGATGCACGCTCCTGGGACCGCACGCAGCACGTCTTTGCCCTGATTTCCACGCTCGCGGACGGGGTGCGCCTGAAAACGGAGTACTACATCAACGACGAGGAAACCGGTGGCGCCCCGGTCGACAACGATGAACTGATGATCCAGCTCGAGGTGGCCTGGAAGCCGTGAGCCGGGTCGGGGAAGTCAGGAAGCGGGCTCGAAGCGGGGGTCCAGGTAATCCCGCAGGGCATCACCCAGGAGATTGATGCAGAACAGCGAGATCATGATCAGGAGCCCCGGATAGATCGTCAACCAGGGCGCATCCGCGATGAAGCGCCGGCCTTCCGCCAGGATCCCGCCCCAGCTCGGATGAGGTGGGGGCACACCCAGGCCCAGGAAGCTCAGCACGCTCTCCGACAGCAGTGCCTGCGCAAAATAGGCGCTCGCAAGCACCGTCAAGGGACCGCCGACGTGCGGAACGATGTGCCGCCAGAGGATGTACCAGTGCGGGTGCCCGAAGATTTGCGCGGTCTCCACGAAATTTGTTTCCCTGAGCGACAGGACGTTGCCGCGCACCACCCGTGCCACGTTCGGCGTGTAAGCGATTCCCAACGCGGCAATGACGCCAAGCTCACCGGGGCCGATGACCGCGATGAGGGCGAGGGCCAGCAGGATGCCCGGCATGGCCAGAAAAGCATCGATGATGCTGGACACGATTCGATCGGCCAGGCCCCGGAAATAACCGGCGGCCGTTCCCAGCGTGACACCGAGGACCAATGCGACAGTGACGGTTGCCAGGCTGACCCGAAAGCTCACCGCCGCTCCCACCAGCAGGCGGCTGAGAAGGTCGCGGCCGAAATGATCCGTGCCCAGCCAATGATCCCACGACGGGCCCTGCAGCCGCGCGTCTACCGACAAGGAGAGCGGATCGTACGGCGTGTAAAAGGCACCAAGCACCGCCGCCAGCAGCAGGGCCGCAATGCCGAAAAAGCTCAGCAGGTAAACCGGCCGCCGGAACGGTGCGGGTAAAAACCTCACGCTTGCCTCACCCGCGGATCGAGCAGCGGATAGAGAAGATCGATCACGATGTTGATGGCGACGTAGATCAATACGATGAACAGCAGCGTTCCCTGGATGACCGGATAGTCGCGGGCATAGATGGCATCGATCAGGAAGCGGCCAAGGCCCGGCAAGCCGAAGATGGTCTCGATGACCACGGTGCCGCTAAGCAATGAGCCGAGAATCAGGCCCAGCATGGTGAGTGTCGGCGTGATGGCGTTTTTGAGCGTATGCCGCCGGAGAACGATCGATTCCGGCAACCCTTTCGACCGCGCATAGGTGATGTATTCCTGTCCCAGCACCTCGATGGTGCTGGCGCGCATCAGCCGGGTCAGGATGGCCGTTTCCACGAACACGAGTGCGGCGGTCGGCATGATGATGTGCAGGAGCCATTCGGTGGGACTCTGCTGGAACGGCACGAAGCCCAGTGTGGGCAGCCAGCCGAGCTTCACGCCGAACAGCAGGATCAACAGAATGCCCATCCAGAAGCTGGGCACGGACAGAAGCAGCGTGGCCGAGGTGACGATAGCGATGTCCGCGCGCCGATTCTGGCGCCACGCCGCGAACACGCCGGCCGGGATCGCGACCGCGGCGGACAACAGGAAGGCCAGCGCAATCACCTGGACCGTTACCTGGAAGCGCTCCATGAGGGCCGGGAGCACGGCTTCCCTGTTCATGAACGAATAGCCGAAATCGCCTCGCAGGACGTCCGCCAGCCACAGCAGGTATTGCGCGGGCAACGGCTTGTCCAGTCCCATCTCGGCGCGCACGCGAGCCAGCTCGGCACTGTTCGCGACGTCGCCGACCACCAGAGCCGCCGGATCGCCGGGTACCATGCGCAACAGCAGAAAGACGAACACGGACACGATGAACAGCGTCGGCAGGCTCGCCAGGATTCGCTTCAGGAGGAATTTCAGGATCACCCGGAGAGCTCTATCTGCCTGCGCCAGCGTGGGAAATCCAGACGCCCCAGAGCCGGGGGCGCCCGAACGCCCAGGGCTCGTAACCGTGCAGGTTCGCCCGGGAGATATCGATAACATGATCGTTATAGAGCCCGATGATCGGTACCTGGCGGATCATCTCCCGGTGCAGCCTGTCGAGGATTTTCCGGGTTTCCGCGTCCGTGAAAGCCGTCTCGAGCTTTTCGATCAGTCGAATGGCCAGCGGGTCATCCCACTGGTAGCTTTCCCGCACCTCCTTTGATCCCGTGAAATTCCCATACAGAAGGGCAGGATGACTGCGCGCGGAATAACCGAAAGAGGAGAGCTGGAAATCGCCGTTGAGGAAGCGGGTCAATTGCGTCGCCCAGTCGTATACCTCGATGCGGGCATTGAATCCCGCGGCATTCAGCATGGCCTGGATGGCGACCGCGTTGTCCAGCATGTACGAGAACTTGCGATTCGCCTGGATGGTCAGCACCTGGCCTTCATAGCCGGCCTCGCGGGCCAGTTCTCGTGCGAGCTCCGGGTCGTAGGACAGCCACTGGCCGTAATACGGGCGCCAGAATCGAGTGGCCCGCGCAATGGCAGAAGGATTGGGCGGGGCGAGGCCATAGGTGGCAAACGTGGTCACCATTTCGGTGGAGATTGCATGGGCGATGGCTCGGCGCATGCGCACGTCGGAGAGCAGCGGGTCCTTGGTCTGCATCAGCAGAACGGTCCAGTCGAGCGTGTCCTGGTGATAGATTTTGACGTCGCCTCGTTGCTCGACACGGCGCTGCACTTCGTTGTGGGCGCTGAGGGGCATGGCGAACAGCAGGTCGATGTTGCCCGCATAGACGGATGACTTGGCGATGATTCGATCGGGTGTCACCTGGAATACCAGGCGATCGGCGTACGCGATCTTTTTTCCGGTCAAGCCGTTGCGGGGCTCCGACCTCGGCACGTAGCCGTCGAACCGCAGGAGCGTGACGGACTTTCCGCGATCCCATTCCCCGAGCCGATAAGGTCCGGTCGCCACGGGCCTTCGCCAGCTTCCGTCAGGCGCCACGGATTCCGGATGGAGGATCGGGGTCTGGCAGGGGATACTGGCCATCCGGTCCAGGAACAGCGCACTCGGCTTGTTGAGCCGGAACGCGATTTTGTAGCGCCCGAGAATGTCGACGGATTCTATCTTCAGTCCGCTTGCGCCGCTGCCGTCGTAATAATCGAGGCAGCGAAATCCAGTCTCCGGATCCAGGAGGCGATCCCAGGTCCACTTGACCTGCTCCGAGGTCAGCTCTGCGCCATTGTGAAAGCGCACGCCTTGCCGCAAGAAAAAAGTGAAGGTCCGATGATCCTCGGAGATCTCGATACGGCTGGCGAGGAGCGGTCCGACACTCAGATCCTCGCGATAGGCGACCAGCGATTCACCGATGTGATACAGCACCGTGTCCGTATTGCCGTCGCGGCGGACACCGGGATTGGTGCTGCGAATGTCGGAATTGATGGCGACACGGATCACCCCGCCGAATACCGGTTCCTGGGATTGTTTGGCACCGGCCGCTGCGTGCACTTGCGGTGCCCATAGCGCCACCGTGCCGGACAGCAACAGGGCCAGGCGCAACATCACCTCAGGCGCTGCCGCGTTCGGGGGCGGCACCCGCCGCCGCCCGCGCCCGCCAGCGCCTGGGCGCTCGCTTCTTCGTCCACATCAAGAGCCCGGTCAGCGTCATACCGGCGAGCGATACGCCGAGAAGAGTCATCGGCACCGGCCGAAACGGACCGTAAATCTCGCCGGTGTGCAGCGGAAGTATCCACGCAAGAAACGCATCGCCACCGTGCAGCTCATTGCCGTCGGCGAGCACGTGCAGGTCGCCGGTCCAGCGATCCACGAGCGCAATATCGTGTGCTCTCGGGTTCGCCGAGCTCTCGGCCACCATGACCGCTCCGAGTACGCGCCCGTTGTTGCCGAGAAACCTGAGCTGCCGAAGCCGGCCATCCGGAAACCGGCGCTCGAGCTGGTCGAATGCTGCCTCCCAGCTAACTTGCGCAACGGGTTCCGGCGCTTCCGCCAGGCGCGGGATGGCTTCGGCGCTGACGGGGGCAAAGATCGAGACGATGGACCTGGTTATCGGGTCAGCCACGATGGCGGCGCCGGTCAATCCCGCGACGAGCATCAGGACGGCAGTCGCCGCGCCGGGAACGGTGTGGAGGTCCCGCATGCGCCGCCAGGGCGTCGCGCGCCAGCGAATGCGGAAGGCCTTCCGAAAACGGCCCCGGCCCGGCCACCAGACAAAAAGCCCCGAAACGGCCATGAAGACAAGCGCCAGTGCCTCGACGAAAAGGATGACATGGCCGGTATTGCCGGACAGGAGTGCGACGTGCAGCCGTTCGACGAATTGCAGCGGGTAATGCCAGAATGGCCCCGCCGAAATTACCTCCGGCACTGTCGGGTCTATCAGCATGATGCGGAATGCCCGGCCGTCCGGCGGGTAGACCCGGGCGACCAGCGGCAGCGACGGATCCTGGTAATAGACAATCCGCTCGAGCCGCCCGTCGGGAAACGCCTCGTGTATGGCGCCCATGATTCCGTCGAGCGGTCGATGCGGGAGTGAAGCGTCTACCGAAGGTGCCCACAACGCCATCAAGCGTTCCTTGTGGACCATCGCCAACCCCGTCCCCGCCTGCGAAAACAGCAGGATTCCCACGGTCAGGCCGACCCATTTGTGAATTTTGCGGAGCAAGCGTTGCATGATCTCGTGCGGCGGCGAGGCACCCCATAATCAGGACGGGCGGGACCGGGGTTTACCATACCTCGCCGTTAAAGGCGGTCCGAAAAGCCCGTCGTGACAACGGGTTGGTTGGCCGGGGATTGCGACGTGCCGGCGGCCCCGTTGTCCCGCGATGTCGCCGGGATCCCGATAATGAAATTCATGGTGAAATTAATGGTTGACCGAGGGGCCGGGGCCGCTATAATGCCCCGCTCGCTGGGGGCACGGTGTCCTCCAGCCAGACCCCCGAAGACACGCTTACAGGCGCCCGGATATCAGCCCGAGGGCTGCAAACCGACCCTGTTTTCGTGTATCATTGTGGGTCTGCTCGGAGGTGGGGACATACCCGATTTCGGGCCGGGAATTCCGGCTCCCCGAGCCGGCGATCCGGGAACTGGATCGGCGGTTTGCGGTCCAAATCCGGCTGTTCTTGCTGACGCTCTTTAACAACTGAATCAGATAATTTGTGTGGGTGCTCGCGTTGGAGATTGCGCATTAGGCAATATCAAACGTGAGTAACCAAAAACCTGTAATTCCAGGTTTAGCGGGAATCACGTTCTGAAGTGCAAAGCTCACAGCTTTAAACTGAAGAGTTTGATCCTGGCTCAGATTGAACGCTGGCGGCATGCCTAACACATGCAAGTCGAACGGTAACGCGGGGGCAACCCTGGCGACGAGTGGCGGACGGGTGAGTAATACGTAGGAATCTGCCCTGTAGTGGGGGATAACCCGGCGAAAGCCGGGCTAATACCGCATACGACCTATGGGTGAAAGCCGGGGACCGCAAGGCCTGGCGCTATTAGATGAGCCTGCGTCGGATTAGCTAGTTGGTGGGGTAAAGGCCTACCAAGGCGACGATCCGTAGCTGGTCTGAGAGGACGACCAGCCACACTGGGACTGAGACACGGCCCAGACTCCTACGGGAGGCAGCAGTGGGGAATATTGGACAATGGGGGCAACCCTGATCCAGCCATGCCGCGTGTGTGAAGAAGGCCTTCGGGTTGTAAAGCACTTTAAGCGAGGAGGAAGGTTCGTTGGCTAATATCCAGCGGAATTGACGTTACTCGCAGAATAAGCACCGGCTAACTCCGTGCCAGCAGCCGCGGTA
>DASSBS010000120.1:0-35849 GCA_035698445.1 Woeseiaceae bacterium | reverse complement strand
CACCAACCTGCTCTGGGTGTCGCTGCAGAAGGTCGACGTCATCGCCAGGCTCGATCCGGACACGATGGAGTGGCTGATGCTGCCGATGCCTCAGGCCGAGTCGGACATTCGCCGCATCGAGGTGGACCAGAACAATCCGCGGCGCGTGTGGTGGGTCACCAACTCCTTCGACGCGCGAATCGGTTACCTCGAGCTGCTGGAATGAAATCGTTGGGCCGCTAAAGCGCGCCCACGGCACGTCATCCGGCGCGCAGCGCGATTTGCAGATCGGCCATTGCCGAGTAGGCAACCGGGTCGGCCGGGGCTCGCCGGGCGGGAGCCGGAACTGTTCGAAATCTCAACGCCAACATCGTGAAATCTGTTTTAGTGCCAGTGCCGCCGCTCGAAGAACAAAGCCGCATCGTTGCCATCCTCGATCGCTTTGATGCTCTGGTGAATGACCTCACGAGCGACCTGTCCGCGGAGATTGCCGCCCCGCCGCCAGCAGTACGAGCACTACCGCGACCGGCTGCTCACCTTCCGGGAGGCGGCGTGACTGGTTTTGCTCAATGCGTTGAGTAAAATTACTCAATAACATGAGCAAATCACAGCCCGCCTGCCAGCGCCCGAAGAGGTCCAAACAACACCTTGCTTGAGGCAAGGTAGATGTCCTCCATGTCATCGAGATATGCCTCGACGCCCGGCGCAGGTAGAAAGCGGTCCTTTGCCAGCCACCCACATTGCATGCCAGCCGGGAACAGGCGATAATTGCCTGCATTGAAGGCATGGCATTGCAGGCGTAATTATGGCTCAGCTTACGGTCCGGAATGTTGCCGAACAGATCGTCCGAGCGCTCAAGAAGCGCGCTGCCGAACATGGCCAATCCGCCGAGGCGGAGCACCGGGATATCCTCAGGGAATCGCTGCTGGCGGGTGCGCGTGACCGTTCGAGCTTCGCCTGCCGGGCCAGGGACCTGCGGAAGCGGCTTCGGTCCAGTGTCGAGAGCACCGAGCTGATCCGGGCCGATCGCGACCACGACCACACCGCATGACGGGTTACGTCATCGATGCCAGTGTCGCGGTCAAGTGGCTGGTCACCGAGGAACATTCGGACGATGCGGCCCGCCTGTTGGATGGGCATGCAACCCTGACGGCACCGGAGCTGATATTCGCCGAGGCCGCAAACGCGTTATGGGCGATGCGTCGTCGCGGCGATTTCGGTCGGGAGGACCTGAGAGAAGCCATCGACGCGCTTGCGGACGTGCCTGTCGTGCCAGCTACGATACGCGATCTCGCCGCGTCGGCCGTGCGGCTCGCTGTCGACCTCGATCACCCGGTTTACGATTGCTTCTACCTTTCGCTCTCTATGCGGGCGCAATATCCGGTGGTGACCGCCGATCGACGCTTCCTCGACAAGGTTCGCGGGCATCCTTACCTGGCAGACCACATTCTGCACATCGGCGATCTCCCGTAGCCGCAACGCCGCGGTCCCCCGAGCGGTGATCACAACCGGCAGCTATCCCACGGCATCCAACAGGAGGGTCCGCGGCCGGGAAGCCGGATTGTCCGGTTCCGATCGCGCCGTCCCATTTTCGAACAGTTGGAGACGCGCCTGGCGTCCGGATTCCGCGGAATTGCAGCGTTTCGGAGCTGGCACGCCCTGTGCACTGCGGGGCTGTAGATACGCAAAGAGGGAGCTGGATCCAGTCGCATGGACTTCGTTCGGGAAGACCTGAAACGCAAGAAGCAGACCCGGCGGTGGAGCTATTCCGCCGCCGGGGTCACCGCTTTTGCCGCGCTCGCCATTTTCGTAGCCACCCTGGAGCCGGCCTCGCCGTCCGTCGAACGGGCGTCGCTCTACATCGATACCGTGCAGCGCGGTGAGATGCTGCTCCAGGTGCGCGGCCCCGGGATCCTCGTGCCGCGCGAGATCCGCTGGGTCGCCGCGGCGAGCGAGGCGCGCGTGGACCGCGTGCTGGTCAAGCCCGGCGCGGTGGTCAAGCCGGACACGGTGCTGGTCGAGATGAGCAACCCGGAGCTCCAGCAGCAGGTGGCGGAAGCCCGCGCGGCCGTTTCCGCCGCCGAAGCCGATTACGCGGCCCTGCGGGTGCAGCTTCAATCCCAGGTCCTGGACCAGCGCGCCGTGCTGGCGGCCGCTAACGCGGAGTACGAAGGCGCTCGCCTCGAATCCGAAGCACAGGCCGACCTGGCCGCGCAGGGCATCATCCCCGCCATCGATCACCGGCGCGCCCAGCTCGCGGCCGAACAATTGAAAGTGCGCCTCGAGGTCGAGCGCGAGCGCGTCGACATCATCCAGGATTCCGTGGATGCGCAGTTGCGGGCCGCGGACGTGCGGCTGGAGCAGCAGCGGCAGGCGTTGGCGTTGCGCGAGCAACAGTTCGCGAACCTGCACGTGCGCGCCGGCATTGCCGGCGTGCTGCAGACCCTCGAAGTCGAAGCCGGCCAGCGCGTGACGACGGGCACCAACATCGCGCGCGTGGCGCGCCCCGACGACCTCATGGCCGAGCTCCGCATCGCCGAGACACAGGCCAAGGACGTTCGGGTCGGCCAGAGCGTGCAGGTCGACACGCGCAACGGCATCGTCGAAGGCCGCGTCAGCCGCATCGACCCGGCCGTGCAGAACGGGACGGTGCAGGTGGACGTCGAGCTGACCGGTGAGCTGCCGCCCGGCGCGCGGCCGGACCTGTCCGTGGACGGCACCATCCTCATCGAGCGGCTGGAGAACGTGCTGCACGTCGGCCGGCCGGCGTACGGCCAGCCGGGCTCGACGCTGCGGCTGTTCCGCCTGCAGCCGGAGGGCGGCATGGCCGTGCGCGTGCCCGTGACGCTGGGCAAGGTGTCGGTGAACCGCGTCCAGATCCTGGACGGGTTGCAGGAAGGGGACCGGGTCGTGCTGTCGGACACGTCGCAGTGGGACGACCACGATCGCATCGAGCTGAATTGAAGATCACACGAGGGGAAAACACATGAACGACAAAGAGCGGCCGCTCATCGAGCTGACGGGGGTGAAGAAGATCTTCTATACCGACGAGGTGGAAACGCACGCGCTCGCCGGGGTGCACGCCGAGATCTCGAGCGGCGAGTACGTGGCGATCATGGGGCCGTCCGGCTGCGGCAAGTCCACGTTGCTCAGCATCCTGGGGCTGCTGGATACCCCGAGCGACGGCCGCTACACGCTGAACGGCACGCCGGTGGAGGACATCAACGCCGGCCAGCGGGCGCGCATCCGCAACAAGGAAATCGGCTTCATCTTCCAGGCGTTCAACCTGATCGGCGACCTCACCGTGTTCGAGAACGTCGAGCTGCCGCTCACCTATCGCGACGGCATGGCGCGCGCGGAGCGCAAGGCGCGGGTGATGGCGTCGCTGGAACGCGTCGGCATGTCGCACCGCGTGAAGCATTACCCGGCGCAGCTTTCCGGCGGCCAGCAGCAGCGCGTCGCCGTGGCGCGCGCGCTGGTGGGTCAGCCGTCTATCCTGCTCGCCGACGAGCCGACGGGAAACCTGGATTCGAAAAACGGCGACGCCGTAATGAAGCTGCTGGACGAGCTGCATGCGGACGGCGCGACGATCTGCATGGTCACGCACGATCCGCGTTTCGCCGAATGCGCCAAGCGCCGCATCGCCATGTTCGACGGCCAGGTAGTGGACGAGGAAACGCTGGAGGAGCTGCGGGCAAACGAGGAAATCCGGGTGGGCGTGAACTGATGCACTCGTAGGAGCCCGTCTCACGGGCGACCCGGCCTCACCGTCGAGTCGCCCGTGAGACGGGCTCCTACAGGGGTGGGGAACAACCATGAACGCGATGTTCGATGACTTTCGGTTCGCCTATCGCGCGCTCCGCGCCCGGCCCGGCTTCGTGATCGCCGCGGTTCTGACGCTCGCCCTCGGGATCGGCGCCAATACCGCGATCTTCAGCGTCATCAATGCATTCATGCTGGAGCCATTGCCGTACCCGGACGGCGAACGGCTGGTCGAAGTCCACAACACCTACCCCGGCATCGGTCTCGAGAACGCGGGCGTCGCCATCCCCGACTACCTCGACCGCCGCGAGCAGGCGGAGGCGCTGGAGGATCTCGCCCTCTTCACCTGGGATTCCTTCAACCTCGCGGCGAGCGGCACGCCGGAGCGCCTCCTCGGCCTGGTGGCGACGCCGTCATTGTTCTCGACGCTCGGCGTCAGCCCGCTGCTCGGCCGCCCGTTCGACGAAAGCGAGGCGGTGCCCGGCAACGACAAGGCCGTCGTCCTCACGTACAACCTGTGGGCCAACCGCTTCAATGCCGATCGCGGCATCCTGGGCAGCGAAGTCAGGTTGAACGGCGAGAGCTATCGAGTGGTCGGCGTCATGCCGGAGGGCTTTTCCTTCCCGAACCGCGACGTCGCGCTGTACGTGCCGTTCGCGTTCACGCCGGAGCAGATGTCAGACGAAGAGCGCGGTCACGAGTTCTCGGGCAGCATCGGCCGGCTGAAGCCGGGCGCGACCGTCGCGCAACTGAACGCGCAGATGGACGCGATCGTGCAGTCCAACAAGGATCGCTTCGTCGGTATTTCCGAGGAAGCTGCGGGTTTTGTCGATTTCATGGAGCGCAGCGGTTTCACCGGCCGCGCGCAGTCCTTTCGGGAATACCTGGTCGGCGACGTGCGCACGACGCTTCTGGTCTTGCAGGGCGTCGTGATTTTCGTGCTGCTGATCGCCTGCGCGAACGTCGCCAACCTGATGCTCGCGCGGGTGCTCGGCCGGGCGCGCGAGCTGGCGATGCGCGCGGCCGTCGGCGCCGAACGCCACAGGGTCAGCCGCCAACTCGTTTTCGAGGGTGTACTGCTCGGGCTCGGCGGCGGCGCAATCGGGCTGGCGCTTTCCTGGATCGTGATCAGGCTCATCTCGCTGTTCGGCATCGACCGCAGCGCGCAGAACTTCGACGTCGCGATCGATCCGCAGGTGCTGGTATTCGCCTTCCTGGTGTCGGTGGCCGCCGGCATCCTTTTCAGCCTGCTCTCCGTCGCTGCCTTGTGGCGACTCGACGTGCAGCAGGTCATGAAAGAGGGCGGCGGACAAACGGCAAGCCGCGGCGCGCATCTGGCGCGCGGCGTGCTGGTGTCGCTGCAGGTCGCGCTGGCGGCGACGCTCCTGATCGGTGCCGGGCTGCTGCTGCGCAGTTTCGAAAAGCTGCTGGAGGCCTCCCCCGGATTCGACCCGGAGAACGTCATAACCGTGCAGGTCGAGTTGTCCGGCACCCGGTATGACGACGACCAGGAGCAGCGCGCGTTCCTCGATGCCGTTCTCTTGAGGATCAGGGCGCAGCCCGGAGTGATCGCGGCCGGGTTGACGTCGTCGCTGCCGTTCAACCAGAGCGTCGACCAGGCCGGCTACGACATCGAGGGCTACACGCCGGCGGCAGGCGAAGGCAACCCGCACGGCAACTACCGGATCGTCAGCGCGGATTATTTCCACGCGATGGGCATTCCATTGCGGCGGGGCCGCGCTTTCGACGCCGGGATCGACCGTATCGACGCGCCGCCTTCCGTCGTCATCGACGAGCTGCTCGCGGATAAGTATTTCGCGGGCGAGAACCCGATCGGCCGGCGCATCAGTACCGAGGAGGCCGCGAACGGCGAGCCGATCTGGGCAACGATCGTCGGCGTCGTCGGCACGATCAAGCACGACCGCCTGGATGAAGCTTCGACCAAGGAAACCTACTACTACTTCCATCGCCAGGTCCCGCCGGGCGGGGCATCGCTGGTAGTGCGAACCGCCTTGCCGCCGGCGACGGCAGGCAGCCAGATCCGCGACGCCGTGCTGGCGGTCGATCCCGAGCAGCCGGTGTTCAACCTGTCGAGCATGAACGAGCGCATTGCGCGCTCGCTCGGCAACCAGCGCGCGCCGACACTGCTCCTGTCCGTGTTCGCAGTGGTGGCGATACTGCTCGCGGTCGTCGGGATTTACGGCGTGCTCTCCTACACGGTCGGCCAGCGCACCACCGAGCTCGGCGTGCGCATGGCGCTCGGCGCGCGAGCACCGAGCCTGCTCGGCCTGGTATTGCGGCAAGGCGCATGGCTGGTCGGCGCGGGGCTCGTCGTCGGCGTCGTGGCTGCACTCGCGCTGACGCGCTTCCTCGCCTCGCTGCTGTTCGGCATCCCGATCGTCGATCCGCTGACCTATGCCCTGGTGCCGCTGTTGCTCATCGCCATCGGCCTGGCGGCGTGCATCCTGCCGGCGTGGCACGCAACGCGTATCAGCCCGGTCGCCGCGCTGCGTCACGAGTGAGGGGACGAGATGATCCGGGAGACAGGGATGATGGTTGGAAGTGAATTTGGGTCCGGTCGCCCGTGAGACGGGCTCCTACAGGTGCGGGCCCCAGCGGCGGAAATCCGTTCCGTGGGCGACACCTGCCTGGTAGAAGCCCGTCTTACGGGCGACACGGCGGTTAAGGGAGAAACGATGCAGGCGATCTGGCACGAAATCCGAATGACGCTCAGCCAACTCCGCCACAGTCCGGGCTTCACCGTCGTGGCCGCCGGCATCCTTGCGCTCGGCCTCGGCGTGACGCTCTACATGTTCACCGCCGTCAAGGCCTACATGCTGACGCCGCTGCCGTACCCCCATGCCGAGCGCATCATGCATATCGAGCGCACGAATCCGCTGCACGGCTTCGATAGCATGGAGGTCACGCAGCACGACTTCGTCGAGTGGCGGGAAGTGCAGCAGAGCTTCGAAGATCTCGCCGGCTTTTACTACGGCACCGTCAACCTGTCCGGCGGCGAGCTGCCGGAGCGCTACGAAGGCGCGTTCATCACGCCGTCGGCCTTCGACATCATCGAGCAGGACGCCTACATCGGCCGCACGCTGGTGCCTTCCGATGCCGTCCCGGGCGCGGAGCCGGTGATCGTGCTGGGCTTTGATGCCTGGCTCAACCGTTACAACGGCGACCCGGCCATTGTCGGCCGGACAGTGCGCGTGAACGGCGTGCCGAGCACGGTGGTCGGCGTGATGCCCGAAGGGTTCGCGTTCCCGCTGGCGCAGGAGGTGTGGGTGCCGCTCGTCATCGACCTGTCGAAGATCGAGCGCGGCGATGGCATGACCATCGAGGTCTTCGGGCGCCTGAAGCCGGACGTGACGCTGGAGCAGGCGCGCGCCGAATTCGCGAACATCGCGGCGGCACTCGCGAACCGGTACGCGGCGAACGAGAACATCACGACCGTCATCAAGCCGTTCCAGCGCGAGTATGTTCCCGACGAAGCCCGCATGAGTATTTCGGCGATGTTCATCGCGGTGCTGCTGGTGCTCCTGATCGCCTGTGCGAACGTCGCCAACCTGATCCTCGCGCGCACGGCCGCGCGCCAGAAGGATATCGCGCTGCGCGCCGCGCTCGGCGCCAGCCGCTGGCGCATTCTCGTGCACGTGCTGACGGAAAGCGTGGTGCTGGCGGCGCTCGGCGCGGTGGTCGGCTGGTTCCTGGCGGACGCAGGGGGAGACCTGACGGACCGCGCGTACACCGCGGCCGGTATCCAGACGCCGTTCTGGATCGTCTTCGACCTCGATGGCCGCGTCATGCTGTTCGCGGCCTGCGTCGCCGTCGCCGCCGGCGTGATCGCGGGGCTTGCACCCGCGCTGCGAGCGACGCGCACGGACGTGAACGAATACCTGAAGGAAGGCGCGAAGGGCAGCGGCGCGTCGGCATCAAAGCTCAGCCGCTTGCTTGTGACGGCGGAAATCGCGCTCTCCTGCGTGCTGCTCGTCAGCTCCGGGCTGATGATCCGAAGCGTCGTCAACATGAACGCGCGCCCGCTTGGAATCGAGAACACGAATCTGCTCACCGGCCGCATCGGCCTGCCGGAAGTGCAATATCCCGACGCCGCTACGCAGTATCGTTTTTTCGAAGAGCTGACCGAGCGCCTGAACGCCAACCCGGAGGTTCTGGGCGCCACCGTCGCTTACTCGTATCCGGGAATGGATGCCGGGGTCATATCCTGGCGAACGCGCGGCATGGAGGTTCCCGATTCGGATCAACTGCCGTGGACCCGCTATGCGGGCGCAATGGACAACTACGCCGACGTGATCGGCCTGGAGCTGCTGCGCGGGCGCTGGTTCGACGATCGCGAGCGCGCCGGCAGCGAGCCGGTCGTGATCGTCGACCAGCGGTTCGCCGAGGAGGCCTTCCCGGGCGGCGATCCGGTCGGGCAGCAGGTTTTCCTCGGCGATCCCGACAGCCAGGAGAGCGGCTGGCACACGGTCATCGGCGTGACCGAAGGGACCGTGATGAGCCAGCTCGACGATCCGGACTGGCCAACCGTGTTCGTGCCGCTGGTCCAGGCGCCGCAACGCTTCCTCACCGTCGCCGTGCATACGCGCGGCGGGCCGCTCGCCTTTTCCCAGAGCTTGCGCGAGGCCGTATACGAGCTCGATCCCGACATTCCAGTGTATTGGGTGCGCACGCTCGATGATTGGATCTGGGCGGGGAACTTCACCTCGCACGTCGTCTCGACGCTGTTCGGCATCTTCGCGTTCGTCGCGGTCGCGCTGGCGGCGGCCGGCATCTACAGCGTGCTCGCGTACTCGGTCGCTCAACGCACGCGCGAGATCGGCGTGCGCCGCGCGCTCGGCGCCCTCGACGGCCGGATCCTGAACATGATCCTCCGGCAGGGCGCCTGGCAACTCGGCATCGGGCTGTCGATCGGGCTTGCCTGCGCGGTCCTGTTCGCGCGCCTGCTCGCGTCCGAGCTCGCCGGCGTCTCGCCGTTCGATCCGCCGACCCTGCTCGGCGTCGCGCTCATCCTGTGTGCCGTCGCGCTGTTTGCCTCGCTGATTCCGGCGCTGCGCGCGATGCGGGTGAATCCGATGGAAGCCTTGCGCTACGAGTAACGGGGGACGGGATGTCTGCAATCTGGCACGAAATGCGACAGGCGCTCAGCCACTTGCGGCGCAGCCCGGGATTCGCATTCGTCGCCACGGGAATTCTCGGCCTCGGTCTTGGCGCGACGCTGTACATGTTCACGGTCGTGAAAGGGTACATGCTGACGCCGCTGCCGTACCCTGACGCCGGGCGCATCATGCATGTCGCGCGTGCCAACCCCCGGCACGGCATTGACATGATGGGCGTGCCAACGCGCGACTATCGCGAATGGCAGCGCGTGCAGCAAAGCTTTGCGGCGCTCGCGACGTATTACACCAATTCCGTGATCCTTGCAGATGGCGATTTTCCGGAGCGTGTGCAAGGCGCGTTCGTTACTCCGTCGGCATTCGACGTGGTGCAGACGGAAGCGCTCATCGGCCGAACGCTGAAGCCCTCGGATGCAGCGCCGGGGGCGCCGTGGGTGGTGGTCCTGGGATTCGACGTCTGGCAGAACCGTTACAACGGCGATCCCGCGATCCTGGGCCAAACCGCCCGCGTCACCGGCGTTCCGATGACGGTTGTCGGCGTCATGCCGGCCGGCTTCCGGTTCCCGTCGAACCAGCAAGCCTGGGTGCCGCTGAAGCTCGAGCTTTCGAATTTCGCGGGCGGTGAGGGAAGGCTCCTGGCCGTATCCGGACGCCTGAAGGACGGCGTGACGCTTGAACAGGCGCGCGACGAGTTTGCGAATATTGCGGCCGGGCTGGCGGTGCAGTATCCGGATAACCGCAACGTCACGATCCTTATCCAGCCGTTCCAGCACGCCTACATCGGAGCAGACTGGCGCACCACCGTGCTGACGATGTTCGGCGCCGTGCTGTTTGTGCTGCTCATCGCCTGCTCGAACGTCGCAAACCTGATCCTGGCGCGTACCGCCGCCCGGCAGAAGGACATTGCCTTGCGCGCTGCGCTGGGTGCTAGCCGCTGGCGGATTGTGGCGCACGTCCTCACCGAAAGCCTGGTGTTGGCCGCCGGCGGCGCCCTGATCGCTTACTTTCTCGCGGACTTGGGGCTCGAACTGACGCAGCGGATGTACGCCGCGGCAGACATCGAGGAGCCGTTCTGGGTTGTTTTCGACATCGATTGGCAGGCCCTTCTGGTCGCCGCATTGGCGGCTGTTGCTGCCGGCGTCATCGCCGGTCTGCCGCCGGCCTTGCGCGCGGCGCGAACGGACGTCAATGAATATCTGAAAGAGGGCGCAAAAGGCAGCGGCCCATCCGCGTCACGCCTGGCCCGGACGCTGGTGACGGGGGAGATCGCCTTGTCGTGCGTCCTGCTGGTGTGCGCTGGGCTGATGATCCGCACCGTCGCGAACTTCGATGCCCGTCCGCTCGGCGTCAAAAACACGAACCTGCTGATGGGCCGCGTCCAACTGCCGCTCGCGCACTATCCGGACGAGGCCGCGTGGTACCGATTCTACGAGGAAGTGATTCGGCGCTTGCAAGCGCACCCGGATGTGATCGACGCGACCGCCGCGTATTCCTATCCGGGAATGAATTCGTGGGTTGCCGCTTATCGCAAGCGCGGGATGGAAGCGCCGGCAACCGGACAATTTCCACTGACGCAATACGCGGCCGTGATGGACAATTACGCCGAAATACTCGGCGTAGAGTTGCTGCGGGGACGTTGGTTCGACGCCCGAGACGCTGCGAACAGCGAGCCAGTGGCAATTGTAGACGCCCGATTTGCAGCGAAGGTATTTCCCGGCGAGGATCCGATTGGGCGCCAGGTTGCACTGGCTCCGGGTCGGGCGGGTCATCCTTCCGAGTGGCGGACCGTTGTCGGCGTTACCGAAGCAATTTTCCTGGACTGGATCGACGATGTCGAACGTCCGGCCGTGCTGGTCCCGCTCGAGCAGAAACCGTACATGCTGCTTACGGTAGCCGTGCACACCCGCGGTGAGCCGCTGGCATTCGCCGAAACCCTGCGCGAAACCGTCCGCAGCGTCGACAGGGACATCGCCGTCTTCTGGATGCGCACGTACGACAACTGGATCTGGACGGGGAATTTCGACAGCCGAGCCGTTTCCATCCTGTTCGGCGTCTTTGCGGTCATTGCCGTGGTTCTCGCGGCTGCCGGTATTTACGGCGTACTGGCGTTTTCCGTCAGCCAGCGCACGCGCGAGATCGGCGTGCGCCGCGCCCTCGGTGCCGTCGATCGCCGCATTCTCAACATGGTTCTCCGGCAGGGCCTGCTGCAACTCGGCATCGGCTTGGGCGTCGGGCTCCTCTGCGCTGTGGGATTCGCGCGCCTGCTGTCCAGTGCCCTGTACGGGGTGACGGCGTTCGATCCGGTCACGCTGGTGGTGGTTGCGCTGGTGTTGTGCGCCGTCGCGATGGTTGCGTCGCTGGTTCCGGCGCTGCGCGCGATGCGGGTGAATCCGATGGAGGCGCTGCGCCATGAATGAGCACCTGCGCAGGACGACCGGACTGCTTGAAGATATTCGCTACGCGTTGCGCTCGCTTCGGCGTCACCCGGGTTTCTCGCTGGTCGCGGTGGCGACCCTCGCCCTCGGCATCGGCGCGAGCGTTGCCGTGTTCAGCGTGTTGAACGGGGTGGTGCTCGAGCCGCTCGCCTATCCGGATTCAGAGCGGCTCGTGAACGTCTACCGGGTCGAGCCGCCGATCCAGCGCGGACCGGTTTCGAAGCCGGATTTCCTGGACGTGCGCGAGCGCCTCGAGGGTGCGATGCGCATGGCCGGGCATGAGCGTCTCTCGGTACTGCTCACGTTCGAAACCTTTCTGCCTGGAGCGACCTACCCCGAAGCGGCAGACGCGAGCGCAGTACTTGAACGGCTCATCGAGCGGATCGAGTCGCTCCCCGGGGTCACGGGCGCCGCCGCGATGAGCGGGCTGCCACCCGTACGGGAAGTATGGGGCGGCGGCTTTGCCCTCGAGGGCAAGCAGGAAGCGCCCGGTGGCCTGGAATTCAACGTCGATTACTTCCAGGTTGTGAGTGGAGACTATGCCGACACCATGGGCATCCCGTTCGTTGCGGGGCGTGCGTTCACCGCCGGCGATGATGGCACCGGCACTCCCGTCGCGATCATCAACCAGAGGATGGCCGAGACCTTTTACCCCGGGCAGAACGCGATCGGCCGGCGGATCAGGCCGATCTGGGTAGAGGAGTGGTTCACCATCGTCGGCATTGCCGGAGACGTCAAACAGGCCGGGCTCTCCGAGGAGATCAGCACCGAAATCTACTTCCATGCCCCGCAGATGGACCTGGTCTTTCCCGTGCCGTCGGCGATGCATATAGTGGTTCGCTCGAGCCGTTCCCCGGCGGCACTGGCAGATGAATTGAGACGTGCCGTCTGGAGCGTGGACGGCTCCCTTCCCGTCGCTCACCTCCAGTCGATGGAGACACATCTCGCGGGGTCCGTCGGCAGGGCGCGTTTCCTTGCCCTGCTCCTCACTATCTTCGGAGGGGTTGCGCTGACGTTGGCCGCCATCGGCACCTACGGCGTGCTGTCGTATTCAGTCGCCGAGCGCAAGCAAGAAATCGGCATCCGCATGGCGATGGGCGCGAAAGCGCGAGGCGTCGTGGGCATGATCATGCGGGATGGATTCGCCATGGCGGCGACAGGGCTGGTCCTGGGAATCCTGGGCTCACTGGTCCTCACCCGCCTGATGGAATCCTTGCTCTTCAGTATCAGCAGCACTGACCCGATGACTTTTGTGCTGGCGCCGGCCGTGCTCGCGCTGGTTGCCGCGGTGGCATCTTACCTGCCCGCACGCCGCGCTACGCATGCCGATCCCGTGGCGACGCTGCGCGTTGAATAGAGGTGCGAGGGAAATGAGCAGGCGCGCGATCAGCTTCCGTTGGAGCCCGCCATCGCGGGTGACCGGGAAAGCGGCTATCGGCCGCACGTTGGCGCGCACCCTCCCGGAGGCTCGTGAAAACGTGCCGCCGATCGGGACCGTTCCGGTCGCCCGCAATGGCGGGCTCCAACGGGGGCTATGTTCCCGCGGTTCCGTGTTCGAAGATCTGGCGGACGGTGTCGATCGTGTCGGTGTCTTCGGGGCCTTTGTCTTCCCGGTAGCGTTTGACGCGGGCGAAGCGCAGGGCCATGCCGCCCGGGTATTGGCGGCTCGTTTGCAGCTCGTTGAAGGCGATCTCGACGACGAGCTCCGGGCGTACGTAAACGACGTGTCCTTCGCGGCCGGTTTCGAGCTCGAGCAGCCGCTGCGTCTGCCAGGCGAGCATCTTGTCCGTCATTCCCTTGAAGGTCTTGCCGAGCATGACGAAGCGGTCTGCTTCCGGATCGCGGGCGGCGAGGTGCAGGTTGCTCAACCAGCCACGGCGGCGGCCGCTGCCCCATTCCGCGGCGATCACGGCGAGGTCGAGCGTGTGGGCCGGCTTGATCTTGCGCCAGCCGGCGCCGCGGTTGCCGGCTTCGTAGAGGCTGTCGAGCGCTTTGGCCATGAGTCCTTCGTGCCCGGCGGCAAGCGCCTGCTCGAGGAACCGGGCCGCGGTGTCGGCATCGGCGGTCACGAGCCGCGGAACGAGCGACCCGGCCGGCACGATACGCGCCATGACATCGAAGCGTTCGGAGACCGGCCGGTCGATCAGGTCGTCGCCCTCGGCGTGCAGGCAGTCGAAGAAGAAGGCGGAGACGGGCAGCGTGCCGCGCAGGCCGTCGACACCGAGCTTGCGACCGAAGCGGCGCATGGTGACCTGGAACGGGTGCGGCGTGCCGTTCGCGCGCAGTGCGATGACTTCTCCATCGAGGATCAGCATGCGTGCCGGGAGCGCGCGCACGAGGTCGACGATCTCCGGCAAGCGCGCGGAGGCCTCGTTGAGCCGCCGCGTGAAGATGCGGATTTCGTTCTCCGCCTTGTGCACCTGGATGCGCGCGCCGTCGAGCTTGTATTCGAAGGCGGCTTCGCCGAACGCCTCGAGAGCAGCGCCGGTGCCCTCCGCCGTTTGCGCGAGCATCGGCTGCACCGGCTGCAGGAGCTCGAGGCGGAACGCCTCCAGTCCCGTGCGGCCTTCCGTCAGCGCGGCTTGCGCCACGGTCGCCGGATTGCCCGCGAGCATCACCGCGCGGCGCACGTCGGAGAGCGGCAGGTCGGCGGCTTTTGCAATCGCGTCGGCCATCACGCCTTCGAGCGCACCCTGGCGCAGCTCGCCCAGCACGAGCCGCGCGAGGAAATCCTGCTCCGCCGCCGTGGCGGTAGAAAACAGCTCGCGGAGCCGGCGTTTGCGTTCGGCGCTCGAGCCTTTGCCGGAGATGCCTGCGATCTCTTCGAAAGCGGCATCCACGTCGCCGATGCCGAGCGTAGCCTCAACGGCCGCCTCGGCGCCGAGCGCGTCGCGGACGATGGCCGGCCCGAGCCCGATGCGGCCCTGGCGCAGGCTGCCGGCGAGGTAGCCGACGCCGGTCTCGATCTCGTCCGCGGCGAAACCGGCGAGACAGCCGCGCAGCAGCTCTACCTTCTTCAGCCGACTGCGCGTCGCCGCCACCGCGTCGGACGTTTCAGCCAGTTTCGTAAACAGCATGGGATCTCGCGCGATCGAGGCCGGGTCTCCGATTATTGCCGCATGAGAGCCTGGGGGGGAGGGGAATGACCAATATCAAGAGTGCCATCCGGCAGCTCGCCAAGCGCCCGGGGCTCGCGGCCATCATCGTGGTCACGCTCGCCCTCGGCATCGGTGCCAACGCGGCGATGTTCTCGCTGTTCCACCAGCTCCTGCTGCAGCCGCTGCCGGTACCCGAGCCGGAGCGGCTGGTCATCCTGAGCTCGCCGGGGACGAAGGGGGGCTCCGTGTCGTGCAGCGGCATGGGCGATTGCAGCCAGGTGTTCAGCTATCCGATGCTCCAGGATCTCCAGCGCGAGCAGACGGTGTTCACGGGCATCGCCGCGCACCGCGCGTTCGGCGCGAACATCGCGGTGGAAGGCGCTCAAGCGGTCTCGGGCGAGGGCATGGTCGTCAACGGCGCCTATTTTTCCGTGCTGCGGCTGCGTCCCGCGCTGGGCCGGTTGATCGGTCCGCAGGACGAGCCGAAGCCCGGCGAGGGGCGGGTGGCCGTGCTGAGCTACGACTACTGGCAGAACAACTTCGGCGGCGATCCCGAGGTCCTGGGCAAACTGCTGACGATCAACGGACAGCGCATGACGGTGATCGGTGTCGCGCCCGCAGGCTTCACGGGCGCGAGCATCGGCAACCGGCCGCAGGTTTACGTGCCCATGACGATGCGCTGGCTCATGGAGCCTTACTTCCCGGAAAGCTCCGAAAACCGCCTGGCGTACTGGGCTTACCTCTTCGCGCGCCTGAAGCCCGGCGTCAGCGTCGAGCAGGCGGAAGCCGCGATCAACGGCCCTTACCACGCGATCATCAACGAGATCGAGGCGCCGCTGAACGATTTCCTGAGCGACGATGACCTGGCGAGCTTCCGCGCCAAGACGATCGAGCTCCTGCCCGGTGCCCGCGGCCAGAGCCGCCGCCCGGAGGAATCGCGGCTGCCGCTCATGCTGCTGCTCGGCGTGACGACGCTGGTGCTGGTCATCGCCTGCGTCAACATCGCCAACCTGTTGCTGGCGCGCGGCGCGATGCGCGCCGGTGAGATGGCGCTGCGCTCCGCGATCGGCGCGAGCCGCGTGCAGATGGTCAGGCAGTTGATGACGGAAGCCGTGCTGCTGGGGCTGCTCGGCTGCCTTGCCGGGCTGCCGATCGCCGCGGCGACGCTGGGCCTGATCGGCTACATGATGCCGGCGGAGGCGGCGCAGAGCCTGCAGCTTGGCCTGAGCGGGAGCGCCATCCTGTTTGCCGGCGCCGTCTCTTTGCTGACCGTTTTCTTCTTCGGTCTCTTCCCGGCGCTCGCGGCAACGCGCACGCCGGCCGGCGCGGTGCTGAAGGAACAGGCGGGCCAGCAGTCGGGCGGCCGCGGCATGGCGCGGTTCCGCCGCTCGCTTGTCACGGTGCAGATTGCGTTCTCGCTCGTGTTGCTGGTGCTGGCCGGGCTCTTCACGCAAAGCCTGGCCAACGTTGCGCGGATCGACCTCGGGTTGAACGCCGATCCGGTTGCCACGTTTTCCGTTTCCCCGGTGCTGAACGGCTATGCGCCGGAACGCTCTACGGCCCTGTTCCGGCGCATCGAGGAAGAGCTTTCGGCTCTACCCGGCGCCGTCAGTGTCGCCTCTTCCATGGTGGGAGTGGTCGCCGGCAACAGTTGGGGCGGCAACGTTTCGGTGCAGGGGCATGAGGCGACGCCGGGCTCGGATGACCAGGCGCGCTACAACGCGGTCGGTCCGGGATTCTTCCGGACACTGCAGATTCCGCTGCTGTCCGGCCGGGACTTCACCGATGCCGATACCGCGGGGCGGCCGCGGGTGGCCATCGTCAACGAAACCTTTGCCGAAAAATTCGGACTGGGTACCGACGTGGTCGGCAAGCGCATGGCGGTCGGCTCCGGCGGCGAGCTCGACATCGAAATCATCGGTCTCGTCGCCGATGCGAAGTACAGCGACGTGAAGGACGAGATACCGCCGCAATACTTCCTCTCGCAGTACCAGGAAGAGGAGCTCGGCTTTACGAACTTCTACGTCCGCAGCAAGCTCCCGCCCGAGGACATGCTCGCGGCGATGTCGCACGTCGTCGCGACGCTGGACCCGAACCTCCCGGTGGACGGACTGGCGACGCTGCCGGACGTCATCAGCGACAACCTGTTCCTCGATCGCATGATCAGTATGTTGTCAGGGGCCTTCGCCCTGCTTGCCACGCTCCTCGCGGCAACCGGCCTTTACGGCGTGCTCGCGTACTCCGTCGCACAGCGCACGCGCGAGCTCGGCGTCCGCCAGGCGCTCGGCGCGACGCCGGGACGCTTGCAAGCCATGGTGCTGCGCCAGGTCGGCTGGATGGCGCTCATTGGCGGTGCGGCCGGTCTCGTGTTCGCCGTCATGCTCGGGCGGGCCGCGGAAGCGGTGCTGTTCGGCCTCGCCGGTTATGACCCGGCGGTGCTGGGGGCGGCAATGGCGGTGCTCGGCGCCGTGGTGCTCGCGGCCGGTTACCTGCCGGCACGCCGCGCCTCCAGCGTCGACCCGATGCAGGCGCTGCACTATGAGTGAGCCGGCGAAATGAACCATCTCACGAGCGCAATCCGCCAACTGGCCAAGCGACCGGGCCTGACGGCGATCGTGGTCGTCACCCTGGCGCTCGGCATCGGTGCGAATGCCGCGATGTTTTCGCTGTTTTACAAGTTGCTGCTGCGTCCGTTGCCGGTGCCCGAACCCGACCGGCTGGTGACGTTGAGCGCGCCTGGCCCGAAGACCGGCTCGGTGTCCTGCGCCGGCTTCGGTTACTGCGACCAGGTGTTCAGCTACCCGATGCTGCGCGATCTGCAGCGCGAGCAGGCCGTCTTCACCGGGATTGCCGCGCACCGCGGATTCAATGCCAGCATTGCGCTGGAAGGAATGCAGGCGATCTCCGCCGAAGGTGTGGCCGTGAACGGCGCGTACTTCCCGGTGCTGCGGCTGCAACCTGCTCTCGGGCGGCTGATCGGTCCGCAGGACGAGCCGCAACCGGGCGAAGGGCGGGTCGTGGTGCTGAGCTACGAATACTGGCAGAACACGTTCGGCGGGGCTCCGGATGTGCTCGGTAAGCTCCTCACGATCAACGGGCAGCGCATGGCCGTGATCGGCGTGGCGCCCGAGGGCTTTGCGGGTGCGAGCATCGGCAGCCGGCCGCAGGTGTACGTGCCCCTGACGATGCGCTGGCTGATGCAGCCGTACGTCGAGGAGAGCTCCGAAGACCGGCAGGCGTACTGGGCCTATCTGTTCGCGCGGCTGAAGCCCGGCGTGTCGGCGGCGGAGGCGGAAGCCGCGCTCAACGTTCCTTATCGCGCGATCATCAATGAGGTCGAGGCGCCGCTCGTGACCGGGTTATCAGACCGGAAGATGGCAGCGTTCCGCGCCAAATCACTGGAGCTCCTGCCGGGCGCTCGCGGCCAGAGCCGCCGGCCGGAGGAAACGCGGTTGCCGCTCACGCTGCTGCTCGGCGTGACCACGCTCGTGCTGGCCATCGCCTGCGTCAACATCGCCAACCTGCTGCTCGCCCGGGGCGCGATGCGCGCCGGTGAAATGGCGCTGCGCTCGGCGATCGGCGCCAGCCGCGGGCAGATGATCGCGCAGTTGATGGTCGAAGCGGGCTTGCTCGGCCTGCTCGGCTGCCTCGCCGGGCTGCCGTTCGCCGCCGCGACCCTGGGCCTGGTCGGCTACATGCTGCCCGCCGCGGACAGCCTGCAGGTGGGCTTGAGCAACGCGGCCATTCTGTTCGCCGGCGGCGTCTCGCTCGCCACCGTCTTCTGCTTCGGCCTGTTCCCGGCGCTCGCGGCCACTCGGGCACCGGCCGGCGCCGTGCTGAAGGAACAGGCGGGCCAGCAGTCCGGCGGTCGCGGCATGGCGCGCTTCCGCCGCGCGCTCGCAACGGCGCAGATCGCCTTCTCGCTGGTGCTGCTGGTGCTTGCGGGGTTGTTCGCGCAAAGCCTCGCCAATCTATCCCGCGTCGACCTGGGGCTCAAAGCCGGGCACGTCGCCACTTTTTCGGTTGCGCCGCTGCTGAACGGCTATTCCCCGGAGCGCTCGACGACATTGTTCCGGCGCATCGAGGAAGAGCTCGCCGCGCTCCCGGGCGCCACCAGCGTCGCTTCCTCGATGGTGGGCCTCCTCGAGGGCGACAGTCACGGGAGCAACGTCTCGGTCCAGGGCTACGAGCCGCCGCCCGGCGTCGACCCGCGCTTCAACCATCCGCGCTTCAACGAGGTCAGTCCCGGGTTCTTCCGCACGCTGCAGATCCCGCTCCTGTCCGGTCGCGATTTCAGCGATGCCGACATCGCGGGGCGTCCCAAAGTCGCCATCGTGAACAAGGCCTTTGCAGAAGAGTTCGGTCTCGGCACGGAGGCGGTCGGCAAGCGCATGGCGCTCGGCTCCACGCGCCAACTGGACATCGAGATCGTCGGCGTCGCTGCTGATGCGAAGTACAGCGAGATAAAGGGCGAGATGCCGTCGCAGGTTTTCCTGCCGCGCTACCAGGACGAGGATCTCGGCGTCATGCATTTTTACGTGCGCAGCGAGCTGCCTCCCGAGACGATGCTGGCCTCGATGTCCCGCGTGGTCTCGGAGCTCGACCCCGGCCTGCCGGTGAACGGGCTCGGCACGCTGCCGGCCGTGATCAGCGACGACCTGTTCCTCGATCGCCTGATCAGCGTGCTGGCGGGCGGCTTTGCCCTGCTCGCGACGCTGCTCGCGGCGACCGGACTCTACGGCGTGCTCGCGTATTCGGTCGCGCAGCGCACGCGCGAGCTCGGCTTGCGGCAGGCGCTCGGTGCAACGCCCCGGCGCCTGCGCGGCATGGTGCTGGGCCAGGTCGGCCGGATGGCGCTGATCGGCGGCGCGGCCGGCCTGGTGCTCGCGGTGCTGCTCGGCCGTGCGGCGGACGCGGTGCTGTTCGGGCTCTCGGGCTACGAGCCCGCTGTGCTGGCCGCCGCGACGGCGTTGCTCGGCGTCGTGGTCCTCATTGCCGGTTACCTGCCGGCCCGCCGCGCCTCGAGCGCCGACCCGATGAAAGCGCTGCGCTATGAATAGCCACTACCAATCAAGGCACTCGCAAGCGATGGTGATCCGGGACGGGCTACGAATGACGAGGAAGGCGACATGATATCGGATTGGCTGCACGATCTTCGTTACGCCGGGCGCGCGCTCGCCAGGAGCCCCGGCTTCACCGCGGTTGCGGTGCTCACCGTCGCAATCGGTATCGGGGCGAACACCGCCATCTTCAGTGTCGTGAACGCGGTGCTCCTGAAGCCACTGGAGTTGCCCGAACCGGACCGGCTGGTGCGCGTATACGACGGCAGCGCCGGTACGCTTGGAACGGCATCGCCTCCGAATTTTGTCGACTGGCGGCGCGACAACACCGTGTTCGAGGACATGGCCGCTTACGCGTCGACCGGCGCTGCGCTGACCGGCGTCGGCGCTGCGAAACGCGTCGCCGGCGCGGCGGTGACGGCTGGCTTTTTTCCGGTGCTCGGCACGGCGCCCATGCTCGGCAGGGCGATTTCATCGGCCGATACCGTTGCCGGGCAGGAGCGAGTCGTCGTGCTGAGCCACGGCTTGTGGCAACGGCATTTTGGCGCGGACCCGGGAATTACGGGGCGCACGGTACAACTCGAAGGCAGGGACTATACCGTTATCGGTGTGATGCCGCCCGGGTTCGAGTATCCCGCCGGCGCCGAGCTGTGGGCGCCGCTCGGATTCAGCGAAGAGGAGCTGGCCACGCAGCGCGGCGCGCATTACCTGGACGTCATCGCGCGCCTTAAACCGGGAGTCACCGTGGGCGAAGCGTCCGCGCAGATGACGGCATTGGCGCGCGTGCTCGAGCTGCGCCACCCGGATACCAACACGGGCGCGAGCGCTGCGGCGGTTGGCTTGCGCGAGGCGATCGTCGGCGACGTCCGGCCGGCGCTCCTGATCCTGCTCGGTGCCGTCGGTTTCGTGCTCCTCATTGCTTGCGCGAACGTCGCGAACCTGCTGCTTGCGCGCACGGCCGGGCGCAAGCGGGAGCTCGCGGTGCGCTGTGCGCTGGGTGCCGGGCGCGGCCGGCTCGTCCGCTACGTCCTCACCGAAAGCGTGGTGCTTGCGACGGCGGGCGGCGTTGCCGGCCTGCTGCTCGCCGGCCTGGGGCTGAAGCTGCTGCTCATGCTGCCGGTGGAAGCGGTGCCGCGCCTGGAAGGCACGGAGCTCGACGGCAAGGTCCTCGGGTTCACGATCGCCGTATCGATGCTGACGGGCGTTCTTTTCGGGCTATTGCCCGCGCTCCGGGCTGGGTCGTCGTCCGACCTCACCGGCGCCTTGAAATCGGGTAGCGCTGCTATCACGGCGGATCGCGCAGGCGGCCGCACGCGAGGCGCGCTCGTCGTGGCGGAGATGGCGCTGGCGGTCCTGCTCCTCACCGGCGCCGGGCTCCTCCTGAAGAGCTTCGTCGAGTTGCAGCGCGTTGACCCCGGCTTCAATCCGAGCGGCGTTCTCACGTTCGACCTGGCGCTGCCCACCGCGCGCTATCCCGAGCCGGGGCAGGCACGCGCATTTTTTGCGGAGCTCGACCGGAGCATCGAGGCCTTACCCGGGGTGGAGAGCGCGGCCGGTGTGTTCGGTTTGCCGCTCAGCGGCTTCAACTACACCATCTCCGTCGAGAAACAGGATGGCGGCCCTGCTTACGAGAACCCGGGAGAGGAGCGTTACACGCAGGTCAGGATCATCACGCCGGACTACTTCCGGACGATGGAGATCGCGCTGCTGGCCGGCCGGACGTTGACGGAAAGCGATCGTGCCGGAACGCAGCCGGTGGTCGTCGTCAACGAATCCGCGGCGAAACTGCTGTGGCCGGGGGACGACCCGGTCGGGCACACCTTCGAGCTCGGTACGACGCTCGGCCTCGAGGGCCCCCACGTAGGCGGCACGGTGGTCGGCGTCGTGGCGGACGTCAAGCACCAGGGCCTGGGCGAAGAGAGCCAGCCCGAGGTGTTCGCGGCGCACAGCCAGTTTCCGGTCGATTTCATGAGCATCACCGTGCGGACCGCGGTGCCGCCGGAGTCGCTCATCGGTCCCATTCGCGAGCAGCTCCGCGCGATCGACAGCGAGCTGCCCATGGACCAGGTGCGCACGATGGAGCAGCGGGTCGCCGAATCCGTGGCGCAGCCGCGCTTCTATATGCTGCTGTTGTCCGTGTTCGCGGGGGCGGCGCTGTTCCTGGCGGCCATCGGCATCTACGGCGTCATCGCCTATGCAGTCCGCAATCGCATCAACGAGATCGGCGTCCGACGGGCGCTCGGCGCGTGCGCGGGCGACGTGCTGCGGATGGTAATCGGTCGCGCGATGGCGCTCGCGCTCGGCGGTCTGGCCGTGGGGCTACTCGCGGCTTTCGCACTGACTCGGGTCCTGTCCGGTCTTTTGTACGACGTCAGCGCCACGGATCCCGCGACGTTCATCGCTGTCGCCGTCCTGCTGCCGGCTGTCGCGCTGCTCGCCAGCTACCTGCCCGCGCGCCGCGCCGCGCGGATCGACCCGATGACCGCCTTGCGGGAGGAGTAGACATGGTCAACGTCCCGGGCGATCACTTATGCGGCGAGGGGATTGACGACATGCAGGTCGGTGAACCGGTCAAAGTGCTTGACGAGCGTACGAATCTCGCTGACGCCGTGTTCGCGCATCAGGGCAACCGTGTGAAGGTCGTGCATGATGCTGCCCGAGAGATCGGGGTAACCCGCCATCAGCTCTCGCACGATTTCGGGGTGTCTCCGTGTCTCGATCAGAATGTCGAAACTCGCCGAGACCAGCAGCCCTCCCAGGAAATTCCATGCCTCCTCGAACGTGAAAGGTCGAGCGAGCACGTTGCGATGTGTGATGACGCGCAGGAATTCGTACAAGATTGGCCAGGTCGCATACCACGGCTCGGATCCTTGCCGCCACGAGTTGACAAGGCGCTTGGTGTTGCGATGGATCGGCGAGTCGCGATTGGCCGCGTGCAACAGCAGGTTCGTGTCTGCCACGAACACGATCAATCCTTGTCTTCTGGCCTTTGGCCCGTCCCGTACTTGTCCCGGTCAAAGATCTCGAATAGCGCGTCGCGGTCCGAAACGTCGACCAGAAACGGACCACCCGCGTACGTCGGCAGCGGCGGTAGTTTTTCTGGCTTCGGCTTCTGTTCGAGACCGCGGCGAATGTACTCGGCAACCAGATTCGACATGGTCTCGCCCCTGCTGACCGCGCGACGCTTCAACTCGCGAAACAGCGGGTCCGGGATATTCAGAGTTGTCTTCGCCATATGGAAAACCATATGCCCCCGCCGGACGGTTGTCAATTCGGCTCCCGGCATCACCGAGTCAATTCGACGGCCAACGCAGCGCAGGCGGCGAATCCTCGGCCCCGCGACGTCGTGGGTGAATATCACCCACGCCGCGGGTGATATTCACCCACCGAAGAGTCGTATCAGGCCGCCCGTCGCTCTCGCCGCCACCGCGGCGCCGGCGTGGCGCGCGGCGCGCACGCAACCGATGCGCGCCCTGCGGGAGGAATAGAAGATGAAGCCGATCTCCTGGCTCGACCTGCGTCACCTCCTGCGAGGCCTGTGGCACACGCCCGTGTTCACGGTCGTCACGCTGCTGACGCTCGCATTGGCCATCGGCGCGAACACGGCCGTGTTCAGCCTCGTCGATCAGGCGCTGTTGCGGCCGCTGCCGTACACCGACGCCCACCGTCTCGTTGCCGTGTGGGCGAGTGTGCCCGGGCGCGACAAGGAATTTACGAATCCGGCGAACTTCGCGGACTGGTGCGAGCAGTCGGGCAGCATCGAGGACATGGCGGCGTACACCGGCGCGCGGCCCGCGCTCACCGGGTTCGGCGAGGCGCGGCAGCTCTTCGGCGGCGTGGTGACGCATTCGTTCTTCGACGTGTTGCAGGCGCGCATGCAGAAGGGCCGGGGATTCGCCGCAGCGGAAGACGTGCCGAACGGTCCCGACGTCGCGGTCATCAGCCACTTGCTGTGGCAGCACGAGCTCGAAGGCGATCCGCGCGTCCTCGAGCGGACGATCACGCTCAACGGAGTCCCCTACAGCATCATCGGCGTGCTGCCGCAGGGCTTCTCGTTTCCGTTCATGCCGAACCGCGACGTCTGGACGCTGCTGCAGTCCGCGGCCGACGGTCGGGGGCAGGCATTCCTGCGCGTGATAGGCCGGCTGGCGCCCGGCGCCAGCGTGGAGCGCGCCGCCGCCGACATGGCGACGATCGGCGCGCGACTGGCGGAGGAATATCCGGACACGAACCGCGGCACGAGCGCCTGGGTGCAGCCGCTGCAGGACGCGGTCGTCGACGGCGTGCGATTGCGCCTGCTGGTGTTATGGGCCGCGGTCGGCTTCGTGCTGCTCATCGCGTGCGTGAACATCGCGAACCTGCTCCTCGTGCGCTCGGCCGGGCGGGCGCGGGAGCTCGCCATTCGGGGCACGCTCGGCGCGCAGCGTGGCGGCCTGGCGGCGCTGGTCGTCATGGAGAGCGTCGTACTGTCGCTCGGCGGCGCGCTGCTGGGTCTGGTGATTGCAAAGCTCGCGGTGCACGTCCTGCACGGCCAGTTGCCGGCCGGTATCGCCGATTACGTCGCGGCGCGCATCGACCTGCGGGTATTCTTCGCGGCCCTGCTGGCGGGGCTCGTCACCGGCATCGGGTTCGGGCTCGTACCCGGGTTGCGTGCCGGCAGCGCGGACCCGGCCGACGTCCTGCGCGGCGGCGACAAAAGCGGCCGCGCGCACCTGACGTCCCGTGCACGCAATGTTCTCGTCGTCGCCAACTTTGCGCTGGCATTGGCGCTCACGCTCGGCGCCGGGCTGTTCGCGAAAAGCATGCTCAAGCTGGAGGCGGTCGATCCCGGGTTCCGGGCGCAAGGCGTGCTGACGGCAACGCTCACGCTTCCCGAGGCCGCGTACGAGAACGCCGATGCGTTGCGCGCCTTCCAGGACACGCTGCACGAGCGGCTCACCGGCTTGCCGGGCGTGCAGGCGGCCGGTTTCACGCATACCTTGCCGCTCGGCGACACCAACACCGACACAAGCGTTCTGATCGAGGGCCGCCGGACCGCGCGCCAGGACGGGCGCGCGCACGTCTGGTACAGCATCGTGACGCCCGGCTATTTCGACACGATGGATATCCGCGCCGTACACGGGCAGGTATTCGACGGGCAGAATCAGTCCGACGTCGTCGTCAACGAAGCGTTCGTGCGGGAGTATCTGCAGGGCGGGCGCGCCGTCGGAGTGCGCGTCACGCCGGGCGCCGGCGAGGAAGGAGACTGGCTGACGATCGTCGGCGTGGTCGAAGACGTGCGTTTCTTTGGCGTCGACCAGCGCGAGACACCCGCCGCTTACCTGCCGATGCAGCGGTTTCCGCAGCGCCGCATTTTCGTCACCTTGCGCAGTGCCGGAAACCCGAACCTGCTTGCCGGGCCATTGCGCGGCGCGGTCGCTTCCCTCGATCCGAACGTCGCGCTCGACGACGTGCAACCGATGAGCGCGCTGGTCGACGCGTCCCTGCAGCCTGCCCGTTCGACGACGCAACTCGTCGGCACGTTCGCGGGCGCGGCACTGCTCATCGCGGTGATCGGCGTGTACGGCACTCTTTCCTATTCGGCGGCGCAACGGCGGCGCGAGTTCGGCGTGCGCATGGCGGTCGGCGCGAGCGGCGGGTCCGTGCTCGGTCTCGTGCTCCGGCAGGGCATGCGGCTGGCGTTTATCGGCGTCCTGCTCGGCCTTCTGATCGCGGCGGCTTTCAGCCGCGGCCTGGGCGCGCTGCTCTACGACGTCGATCCGCTCGACCCGCTCGTGTTTGCCGGCGTCGCGGGCCTGCTGCTCATCGTTGCGCTGGCGGCGACCGCTTTCCCGGCCTGGCGCGCCGGCCGCACACAGCCGATGCGCGTGCTGCGGGAGGAATAGGGGAACGTCATGGAAACGTTGCACAGGGGAAAGCGTGAAGTGCCGAACGCCAGTCTGCTCGAGTCCTCGACGGCGCTGCGAGCGTCGCGCCGATGGAGGTGCGGCGGAATGAGTAGCGAGCCGCGGAGCTCCGGCGCCGCTTATCGCAACAGCCGGGAAAGGTTCACCGACACGCCGGGCAAGGCCGTGATCGGCGTCTCGCCCGGCTCGGCGATCGCCGCTTCGTCCCGATACGCCCCGCCAGCCGGCAAACGCCAGCACAGTATGCGCGCCGAGCGGATGTCGACGATCCAGACTTCGGGCACGCCATGACGGGCATAGAGCGGAACCTTGACGTCGCAGTCGTAGCGCAGCGTGGAGTCGCTCACTTCGATGACGAGGAATGTGGTGGCGCCGGAGGGGTGCCCTTCCCGGTAATAGTCCGTCCGCGGCACCAGCAGCGCGACGTCGGGCTGCGGCTCGGAGGCCTGGCTCAGCCGCACCGCTCCCTGGACGCGGACGATGGCGCGATCGCCGACCGCGTGCACCAGCAAGTGATTGAGCATGTCGACCACGCTTCCGTGGTCCGGGCCGATGGGCGGCATGTCGATAATCTCCCCTTCGATCAGCTCGACCCGCGCGTCCGGCGCCAGCAGGCCCACCTCCGCCATGCGGTAGTACTCGTCCACCGTGATGCGATGTCGCCGCGGCCAGCTTTCCATGGGGGTGCCCATCAGTGACCTCCTCCGGATCGAGTGTACATCGCAAACGGGCCGCGGTGCAGGCGCTTGTCCTCGTTTTCCCCGGGCCGGACCGCGATTCGATTCTCCCTCGGCGAGACCTGCGGTGCCGGGCGCGAATCCCGCGGAATCGTCGAGAATTGCCGGCGCACGCCCGGTCCGTCTCGCGCCGCTCGCGTCGATCGTCGAGTGTCCGGTTCCGGCCGCCCCGTCCCATTTCCGGACTTTTCAGCCGGTGCGATCGTCGTCGCGACCCCGTCTGCGCTGTCTATGTCGGCTGGCACGCGCCGTGCATAGGAGCTGTCAACCGGGGGAAGAAGAGACTGGGACAATGCGTCGCGATCGGGCGAAAGGTGATTGAGCCATGCTGCCGAGCCTGATCCGCAACCTGTGCTCCGCCGGGCGCCAGTACCTGCGCGAGCCGCTGATGGTGTCGATCGCCATCGTCTCGCTGGCGATCGCGATGGGCGCGGGCACGTACCTCTTCGGCTTCGTGAACCTGATGCTGCTGACGCCTCCGTCCGGGTTGCAGCAGCCGGAGCGCCTGGTCGACGTCGGGCGCACGATGGAAGGCTTCGGGTTCGACACGCTCTCGTACCCCAACTACCGCGACCTGGCCGGGCAAACAACGGCGCTAGCCGAGCTGTATGCCTGGACGTCGATGCCGGCGAGCCTTTTCGACGACGATACGACGACGCGCGCACGGCTGACCCTGGTCACGGGCAACTACTTCGACGCGCTGGGCGTGGTGCCGCAGTCCGGGCGCCTGCTGCAGCGCGCCGACAGCGAAACACCCGGCGACGGCGCCGTCGCCGTGGCGAGTCACGCGGCTTTCATGCGCTATCTGCGCGGCGATGCCGGCCGCATCGGCGGTGCGATCGAGCTGAACGGCGTCGAGCTGACGCTGGTCGGCGTGCTGCCGGCCGGCTTCAAGGGCATCGACATTTCCGGCAGCGCCGACTTCTACGTGCCGCTCACGATGGCGCTCCCGATCGGCAGGCTGTCGTCGGACTACTTCGGGGTCCGCGACGCGACCTGGCTGCACGCGGGCGGCCGGCTCGCGCCCGCCGCGGACATCGCCGGGCTGCAGGCGGAGCTCGCGACCTTGTCGGCAGGACTCGAGGCGGCCTACCCGGACAGCAACCGCGCCATGGGCTTCACGGCCGAGCCGCTGCGACTGCTGCCCGCGCCGGCGCGCATCCCGCTCCTTATCTTTACCGGGCTTTTGTTCGGATTGGTCGGACTGGTGTTGCTGGTCGCCGCCGGCAACGTAGCCGGCCTGCTCATCGCCCGGGGCGAGGCCCGCCGGCACGAGATCGCCATGCGCCACGTCCTCGGCGCCCGCCGCTGGGTAATCGTGCGGCAGCTCATGACGGAAGTCTTCGCGCTGGCGGCGGTGGCGGCGCTGCTGGGGCTCGGACTCGCGTGGTCGCTTGATGAGATCGTTGCCGGGATTCGGCTGCCCGCGCCCCTCGCGATCGACCTGCAGGTTCCGTTCGATGCGCGCGTCTTCGGTTTCGTGCTCGCGTTGTGCGTCCTGGTCGCGGTGCTTGCGGGGCTGCTGCCTGCATTGCGCGTCTCGAAGCGGTCGCTGCAAGGCGCCATCGCCGCGTCGTCCGCGCAGATCGCGGGCAGCGGCAGCCGCTTTCGCAATGTCATGGTCTCCACACAGGTGGCTTTCACGCTGCTGCTGCTCGTATTCGCCGGCCTCTTCACGGCCGCGCTGCAGCGCGCGGGCGAAGTCGACCTCGGCTACGACATCGAGAACCTGCACGTCGCCGCGCTCGACCTTCGATCGAGCCGCTATGACGCGGAGGACCGGCATCGCATCGTGCGCGACGTTGTCGAGGACTTGCGCCGGCAGGGGCAGGTCGTGAGCGCCGCGGCGGGCGATGTTGTGCCGCTGACGTTCAGCCGCCTGGGCTTCGGCGGCTTTCTCTTCGACAGCGGCGAACCCCTGGGCGCCGACGTGAATATCGTGACGCCCGGCTTTTTCGAAGCGCTCGGGATTCCGGTGCGCGGGCAGGCGTTTTCCGCCCGCCACGTGGGTGGCAGCGAGCGCGTGACGATCGTCAACGAGGTGCTGGCGAGAAAGCTCGAGCCCGGCGGCGACGTGATCGGCAAGACGTACCGCTACGGCGATCCGGCGGATCCCTGGCTCCTGCGGGTGATCGGCGTCACGCCGGACGGGCGTTACAGCCGGCTGGACGATACCAACATCCCGTTCATGTACCTGCCGAGCGCGCAGATGGACAGCCGCGACACGCACGTATTCGTGCGGTCGGCGGCGCCGGCCCCGGAAATCGCGCGCCTGATCGGTGCGGCCCTGCGGCAGGCGGATCCGCAACTGGCGGCGCCGGAGGTCCGCTCCATGGAAGAGATCGCCTCGCTCTCGCTGCTGCCGCAGCGGGTCGCCGGCGGCCTCGCGGGCGCGCTGGGAGCGCTCGGCACGCTGCTCGCGGCGCTCGGGCTCTATGGCTTGCTGGCCGCGCACGTGCTCTCGCGCACGCGCGAGCTGGGGGTGCGGCTCACGTTGGGCGCCAGCCCCCGCCGGTTGATGCGCGCCGTGCTGTGGCGCGGGGCGCGGCTGACCCTCGCCGGCGCGGTGGTCGGGCTGGCGCTTGCGATCGCCTTTGCGCGCCTGCTCGACGGATTCCTGTTCGGCTTGGACGCCTTCGATGCCACGGCGTTCCTGGCGGCGACGGTATTGCTGCTCGGCATCGGCCTCTGCGCGCTGGCGATTCCGGCACGGCGGGTGTTGCGCATCGAACCGCAGGCGGCGCTTCGTCATGAGTGAGAGTGGATGGCGCGCGCCCGGCGCTTTGACATGAACAAGGAGATATTGCGATGTGGCAGATGATGCGGGGCTTGCTGCGGCGGCCGGTGTACGCCGGCGCGGTGACGCTCGTGCTCGGTATCGGGCTCGGCGGCGCCTGGTGCCTGTACGGCGTGGTCGATTCCGTGCTGTTCCGGCCGCTTGCCGTGGCGGACGCGGGCCGGCTCGTGCGCATCTTCAGCACCAACGAGCAGCGCACAAAGCGTGACAACTGGTCGCGCATGGAGGTCATCGAGCAGCTCAGGCCGGCGGAAGCATTCGAGTCCGTGGCCTTCTACGGGGACTTCGCCCGGCTCACCTATACGGAAGGGGAGCGGCAGCACGACTGGCGCGGCGCGATCGTCAGCGGCAACTTCTTCTCGACCCTCGGCGTGAATCCGCTGGCGGGCCGGCTCCTCACGCCAGAGGATGCCGAGCGCGGCGCGGCTCCTGTCGCGGTGCTTTCCGCGGAAACGTGGCGCAATCGCTTCGATGCCGACGAGTCGGTGATCGGGGAGGCAATCCGCATCAGTGGCCGGCTGGTCACGGTGGTGGGGGTGGCGCCGCCCGGCTTCTCGGGCGTCTCGCTGGAGTCGCGCTTCGACGTGTGGCTGCCGATGTCGCTCGCCGACCTGGCCCTCCCCGGTTTCTCCCTCGACCTGCTCTACGGCGAGCAGGTGGGATGGCTGGATGCGGTGGCGCGGCTCGCGCCGGCATTCACGGCGGCCGAGGCGCAGCGCCGGCTCGATACCTTGCGCCTGGCGCGGAGCGAAGCCGAGACCGAGCTCGAGCCCGCCCTCGTGCTGCCGGCCCGCGAGGTCGCCGTCGATCCGGAGGGCACGAGCGGGGCGCGCACCACGTCCTGGGTATTGCTGGGGCTCGTCGGCGTATTGTTGCTCGTCGTCTGGTCCGACACCGTGGGACTCATGCTCGTGCGCGCCGAGACGCAGCGCGCGGAAACCGCCGTGCGCATGAGCCTCGGCGCGACGCGCGGCCGCATCGCGCTCGAGACGCTCGCGGAATCGGCGCTGCTCGCGGCGGCGGGCGCCGCCGTTGCCGCGCTCACGGCGTTCCCGGTCGCGCAGTGGCTCGTCGGCTCTGCCGGCGACGATCTCGGCATCGCGGTGGATGCGGCGAGCCTGCTCTTCAATTCTCGCGTGCTCGCCGCCGTGGCCGTCATGCTTGCCCTCACGGTCGTGCTGACGAGTCTCGCGCCGATGCGGCGCCTTGCCCGCACGATGCTGAGCGTCGTTTTGCGCAATGCGAAGACGGACGGCGCGGGCCATGGGATCGGCGTGCGCGACGTGCTGGTGGCCGTGCAGGTCGGCGTCTCGCTGGTGCTGCTCACGGCGGCGATCGTGTTCGCAGGCTCGCTCCGGGAGACGCTCGCCATCGACCCGGGCTTCTCGGTGGAGAACCGTGCGGCGGCGCGCATCAGGCTCAACAATGCCGGCGACGACAAGCAGGTCTATCGCCGCATCCTCGCGGGTTTGCGCAACGACCCGCGCGTGAAGCATGCCGCGCTCACCATGTTCGCGCCGGTCCAGAGCTCCGGCATGCAGACCAGTGTCAGTCCGCAAGGGTACACGCCGGCACCGGGTGAGAGCCTGCAGGTCGACCTGCTGCCGGTCAGCGACGGCTTTTTCGCAACGCTCGGCATCGAGCTGCTCGCCGGCCGCGACGTGAAGGACGAGGACACGGGCACGCCGCGCCGGGTCGTGGTCAACCAGGCGTTCGTCGACCGCTTCTGGCCGGGGCGCTCGGCCGTCGGCCTGCACATCGACGAGCTCATCGGCGACGGGCCGGCGGAGGTCGTCGGGGTGGCTCCGAATTACCGCCAGCGCGGCTTGCGCGAACCCCCGCGGCCGACGGTGTACGCGGCACAGGCGTCATTGTTCGTGAGCGGCCTCGAAGCGGTGGTCGAGGCGACGAGCGGGGAGATGGCGCTCGCCGCCCTGCGCGAGGTGACGCAGCGCGAAGCGCCGAACGCCAACCTGATTGAGCCCGGGACCCTGGCAAGCCGCCTCGACGAGCTTACCGCGCGCGATCGCGCGATCACGACAGTCGCCGCCGTGAGCGCGGCGTTCGCGACGTTGCTCTCGATCGTCGGCATTTACGGCATCGCCGCTTTCTCGGTACGCCACCGGCAGCGGGAGATCGGCATCCGCTACTCACTGGGCGCGACGCGGGTGAACGTCGTGCTGCGTTTCCTGCGCCGCGGGGCGCTCGTCGCCTCGGGCGGCATCGCCCTCGGTGCCCTCGGAGCACTGCTGCTCGGCCCGCGCTTCGCGGCCACGATGACCGGCGTCGACGGCCGCCCGCTTCCCGAGCTGCTGCTGGTCGCGGTGCTGCTCGCCGCGATCGCGATCCTGGCAAACGTCGTGCCGGTCTGGCGCGCGGCGAACGTCGCGCCGATGCAGGTGCTGCGGGATGAGTAGCCGGTTGCTCACCGGGGCCGCGATCGAGGGCCGCCGCGCCGTGCGCGGGCTGGTTCACTCGCCCGGCTTTTCGGTGGGTGTCGTGCTGGTGCTCGGGATCGCGATCGCGGGCATGGTGACGATGACGACGGTGGCTTACGACCTGTTCCTGAAGCCGCTGCCGTTTCCGCGCGCGGAGCAGCTCGTGCAGGTCGACCTTCATTCGCGAGCATTCGGAATGGACGTCGGATTTGCCCCGCCGATGCTGCCCGAAATCCGGCAAGAGCCGATGGTGACGGGCGTCGCCGCGTATCGCTTCGAAGCGGCGCTGGAATCCGAGCAGGGGGAGGACTGGCGCGCGGGCGCCGTCACGCCCAACCTCGCGGACGTGCTGGGCGTGCACCCGGTCGCCGGCCGCGCTTTCGCGCCCGCCGACGGCGAGCCGGGGGCGCCCGCGGTCGCGCTGATCGCCGAACGAACCTGGCGCGCCCGCTTCGCTGCCGATGCGACCGTGATCGGTCGCGACCTGGTCCTCGGGGACCGGCGGCTGCGCATTGTCGGCGTTATGCCCGCGGCCTTCAGCCTCCCGACGGCGCAGACCGAGATTTGGTACCCGCTCAGCTTCACGCCCGAGGAGCTCGCTCGCTCGACGTCCACGCAGGGCATCAGCGGCCGCCTCGTGGCGCGGCTGGCACCCGGGCACACGGCGCGACAGCTCGAGGATGCGCTGCGCGCCCGGCGAGCGGCCGATGGGAGGCCGGCCCCCGGCTCGGCCGAAGCCGTGGCGGGACTGGAGCCCGTGGTCACGGGCCTGCGCGAAGCCTGGACGGCCGAGCAGCGGCAACCGGTGGCGATCATCGGCTTCGCGTCGCTGCTCGTGTTCGCCGCGGCACTCTTCAACGTGGCGGGCCTCTGGCTGGCGCGCCTGCTCGCACGCTCGCACGAGCAGGCCATCCAGGCCGCGCTCGGCGCCGGCGGCCTGCGGCGGCTCGCCCGCACCGGTTTCGAATTCCTGCTGCTCGGTGCCGCGGGTGCCTGCGCCGCGCTGGCGTTGATCGCGCCGGCACTGCGCTGGCTGGAGGAGCTCCGTGTGCTGAATCCCGGCGAGCCGCTGGCGGTGCGGACGGGTCCGGCGACGCTGGTCATCGTCTTGCTCGTGCTGGCGGCGAGCAGCGTGCCCGTGCTCGTGGCCGCCGCCTGGCAACAGCGGCAGCAGCGGCGCGAGCTACTCACCGGTCTCGGCGGCGGACGCGCGGCCGGCGGAGCGGGGCGTGGGCGCCGGGTGCTGATCGTGGGGCAGGTCGCGCTCGCGATGAGCGTCCTGTGCGCGATGGGCCTGCTGCTGCGGAGCTGGGGGGCGCTCCTGACGGAAGACCTCGGGTTCGAGCCGCAAGACCTGCTGGTTGCGCGGATATCGGCAGAGCATGCGCAGCCCCATACGGCGGATCCGGCCGTCGCAGCGGCGCTGGACGCGGTGCGCGGCCTGCCGGGCGTCACGGCGGTCGCCCACACGAGTGTCGCGCCTTTCAGCTACACGTATACCGTCACCGCGATCGAAGAACCGGGCTCGGACGGCAAGGAAGCGAGAGTCTTCATGCGCCGCGTGAGTGAGCGGTATTTCGAGGTGATCGGGATTCCCGTCGTGGAGGGCAGGCCCTTCGAGCCCGGGGACACTGGCGTCATCGTGGACCGGTACCTGGCCGATCGGTATTTCCCCGGCGGCGCCGTTGGCGAGCTCCTGCGCTTCCCGGCCGACCCCGGGCAGGATAACGCCAGCGACGCAGAGATCATCGGCGTCGCGGGCACGGCCAAGCATCACCGGCCGGACGAAGAGCCGAACCAGGGGGCGGTTTATCTCCTGCGGTCCGCTCCCCTGGCAACCGCTACCGTGGTCGTGTCGACCACGGTGCCGCCGGCCGGCCTGGCGGACGAGGTGCGAGCGGCGCTCGCGCGCGTACTCGGTCCCGAGCGTGTCGGCGATATCGACACGATGGAACGCCTGGTGCGCCTTTCGGTGCGCGACCGCGAGCCGCAGCTCGTCCTGCTCGGGATCTTCGCCGCCGAGGCGCTGGCGCTCGCCGGCATCGGCCTCTTCTCGCTGCTCGCGTACTCGGTGCGCGCGCGCACCGCGGAGTTCGGCGTGCGGCAGGCCGTCGGCGCGCAACCCGCTGACATCCGGCGGCACGTATTGGGCGACGCGGCACGGCTGCTGGCTGCCGGTCTCGTCATAGGCCTGGGCGGCGCCTGGCTCGCCGGGCGCGCGCTGGCCAGCCGTTTGTATGAAGTCTCGCCCGTCGATCCGTTCACCTGGCTTGCGACCGGCTGCGTGCTGGTGCTCGTGGTGCTGGCCGCAGGCTTCTGGCCCGCGGAACGCGCGGCGCGCATCGAACCGACGGAGGCGCTGCGGCATGAATGAGGTGTTGCATGATGAGTAGCCGACTCCTGACAGGCGCGGGCATCGAATGCCGCCATGCGGCACGGGGACTGGCTCGCGCCCCCGGCTTTGCCGCCGGGGTCGTGCTGGTGCTCGGCATTGCCATTGCGGGCATGGTGACCGTGACGACCGCGGCGTACGAGCTGTTCCTGAGGCCGCTGCCGTTCGCGCATCCGGAGCAGCTCGCCCACGTCACGACCTATTCCCGGAGCATGGGTTTCAATCTCGGATTCTCGCCACCGATGCTGGCCGAGCTGCGCGAGCAGCCGATGATTTCGGATGTGGCCGCTTACAACGCCGCGAGCGACGTCGAATCTCCGCAGGGCGATTCCTGGAGCGTGGCGCCGGTCACTTACAACCTTCCGCAGGTGCTCTCCGTGCAGCCGATTGCCGGCAGGTCGTTCGGGGCCGCTGATGCCGAACCGGGCGCCTCGCCGGTGGCATTGATCAGCGAATCGGCATGGCGCAACCGGTTCGATGCCGCCGAATCCGCAATCGGCAGCGAACTGCTGCTGGAGGGCCGGCACGTGCGGGTGATCGGCGTCATGCCGGCGGCCTTCACGGTGCCGAGCCCGGGGACGGAGCTGTGGGAACCGCTGAGATACACCCCCGAAGAGCTGGCACCTGCCAACATCGGCAGGTTCTCGGGCGATGCAATCGTCGTGAGACTCGAGCCGGGCGTTACCCCGGCGCAGCTCGAAGACGCGCTGCGTGCCGGTTACGCTTCCGATCCGCGCCTGGATGCGCAGCGCATTCGCGCGCTGATGAAGCTCGAGCTGAACGTGCGCGGCCTGCGCGACGCCTGGACGGCCGAGCAGCGGCAGCCGCTCGCCATCATCGGGCTGGCATCCGCGCTCGTGCTCGCGGCCGCCCTGTTCAACGTGGCCGGGTTGTGGATGACCCGGCTGCTGGGACGGTCCCACGAAGATGCCATCCAGGCGGCGCTGGGAGCCGGCGCCTGGCGCAGGCTGGGCCGCACCCTGGTCGAATTCCTGCTCCTCGGGGCCGCCGGAGTCAGCCTGGCCCTCGCACTGGCGCCGCTGATGCTCGGATGGCTGAAGCAGCTTGGCGCGCTGAACCTCGAGCAGCCGCTGGCGATCGAAACCGGTCCGGTCACGATCGCGATCGCCGCCGTCGTACTGGCGGTGAGCGGCTTGCCGGTCCTCCTGGCCGCGCTCTGGCAGCAGCGGCGCCAGCGGCGCGAGTTGCTCGGCAGCCTGAGCGGCGGCGGGCGCGGGTACGCCGGTTCCAGCGCGCGGGCCCGGCGCGTGCTGATCGTGGCACAACTCGCCCTCGCGATGAGCTTGCTATGCGCCATGGGCTTGCTGCTGCGGAGCTGGTACAGCCTGCTCACGGAGGACCTGGGTTTCGAGCCGCGGAACCTGCTGGTTGCGAGAATCGAATCGCCCCGGGATCCGGCCGAAGGGCAGGTGGCCACCGATCCGGCGGTGGCGGCGGCGCTGGATGCCTTGCGCGCCATTCCCGGGGTTACGGCCGTAACGCGCGCCAATGTCGCCCCGTTTGCGAGGTCGGCAAGCATCAGCCGTATCTCGGTGCCGGGCCGGGAAGCATGGTCGACGACGGTGTATTCCCGCAACGTCGGCGAGGGATTCTTCCGCACTACCGGTATTCCGCTGTTGCGCGGCCGGGGTTTCGACGAGAGTGAGGGAGCGCTGCGCGATGCCGTAGTGGATGAGCGCTTCGAGGAATTGTATTTCCCGGCCGTCGGTGTCATCGGAGCGACGATCCGGATGCCGGCCGGACCGGGCGAATCGCAGGAGGTCGTGATCGTCGGTGTGGCGGCCACCGCCAAGTACCGATCGCCGGACGAGGAAGCGAGCCAGGGTTCCATCTACCTGTTCAGGCGTGAGCCGTTGGCAAACGAAATCGCGGTGCTCGCCGCGGCCGTGCCGCCGGCCAGCCTGGTCGACGAGGTGACGAGCGCGCTGGCGCGCACCGTCGGTCCCGAGCGCACGGGCAGCATCGCAACGATGGAGAGCCTGGTGCGCTACAGCGTGCGCGATCGCGAGCCGCAGTTAATCCTGCTCGGGCTGTTCGCTCTCGAGACCCTCGCTCTCGCCGCGATCGGGCTGTTTTCGCTGCTCGCTTA
>DASSBS010000119.1:0-3961 GCA_035698445.1 Woeseiaceae bacterium | reverse complement strand
GGGTTCCGGCGGAGGTGGGGGCGCTCATCCAGAAGGCGCTGAAGCTCGCGATGGACCGCGCCGAGCGGGAAGCGCGGGAGGAGCGACGGGTGCAGCGGGAGAACTGGAACGGGCAGGGCACCTGGACCATGCCGAAGATGCCGCTGAAGGAGGGCGATGAGGGGAAGATTCAGTACGGGAGGGATCCCACCGAGGAGACGCGTCCCTACGAGTCCTTTGGGGCCCGGCGCGCGGATGCGCTCGCCGCGCTGGCGGAGAGCTATCTCGCCAACGCGCCGCCAAGCGCCTCAGGCGCGGATCGCTACCAGGTGGTGGTGCACGTTTCCGCGGAAAGTTTGCAAGCGAAGAGCACGCAAGCGCGCATTTCCGCGGAAAGGCCCCATCCCTTGTAGGTCGACCTGTGCCATCTGGAGGACGGGCCGCACCTTTCCGCGGAAACCGCCCGACGCCTGAGCTGCGACGCCGCGAAAATCGAGGTTACCGTCGATCCAAACGGGGAGCCGCTGAGCATCGGGCGCAAATCGCGGATCGTTCCGCCTGCCATCCGGCGCGCGCTGCACCTGCGAGACGACGGTTGCCGCTTCCCGGGATGTACACACAAGTTTTTTCTCGACGCTCACCACATAAAGCACTGGGCCAATGGCGGCGAGACGAGTCTCGGGAATCTCGCGGAGCTCTGCCGCTACCACCACCGGTTCATGCACGAGCACGGCTTTCGCTGCGAGCGCACCGCAGACGGTGAGCTCCGTTTCTTCAATGCGCTTGGCCACGAGATCGGGCGGCGCGGCGCCTTGCCGCCGGTGGCCGAACGTACCGATCCGCGCGAGTGGCTCCGGAACGATGTGGGAAACCTCCGCATCACGCCGAAGACCTGCGTCACGAAATGGACGGGTGAGCGGATGGACTGGAACCTCGCCGTGGGGCATCTGTTCGACAGGCGCGTCGCTGCGCCTGGCGGCGGCTCACAAGGCTCTGCATAGCGGCTACTGCAAGTCACTCCAATGTGTCAGAATAGAGCGGCGCGCGAGATCGATCGCTAATCCCGCATCCGACGGAATCAACACAGCTCCCATCATGGCCAAACTGTACTTCTATTACTCCTCAATGAACGCCGGCAAGTCGACGTCGCTGCTGCAGTCGAGCTACAACTATCGCGAACGAGGCATGAACACGCTGCTGCTGGCGCCGCATTTCGACGACCGCTATGGCGTCGGCCGCATAACCTCCCGCATCGGGCTGGACGCCGGGGCCACGACCTTTACCGGCGCGGACAACCTCTATGACATCGTCTCCGCCTGCTGCAGCGAGGACCCGCTGCATTGCGTGCTCATCGACGAAGCGCAGTTCCTGACCAAGCAGCAGGTGTTCCAGCTCGGCCAGGTCACCGACGAGCTGGAAATCCCGGTGCTCGCGTACGGCATCCGCACCGATTTTCAGGGCGAGCCGTTCGAGGGCAGCAAGTACCTCCTCGCCTGGGCCGACAACCTGATCGAGTTGAAAGCCATCTGCCATTGCGGGCGCAAGGCGACCATGGTGGTGCGGCTCGACGAGAACGGCAACGCGGTCACCGAAGGCTCGCAGGTCGAGATCGGCGGTAACGACCGTTACGTCTCGATGTGCCGCAAGCATTTCAAGAAGAACTTTTACCGCGAGACCGTCGAGCAGACGCACAAAGCGCGCGTCGACCGGGTGGTGCACGCCGCGGGTTGACCGGGGACTGTTCCCATTTCCGGCGGCTGGCGCCGCTGCTATCAGCCTTCGGCGGCGGCCGGGACGACAGCGGTTTCCTCGGCCAGCAGCCGGCGCACGTCCTGCAGGCTCTTCATCACGATGGTTTCGCTCAGGCCCGGGTCATCGAGGCTCGAGCGTTCCGTCGCGGACGGATCGATGAACTTGATGCGGTAATTGCCGAGCTGCACGACGTCCTCGTGCCGCATCATCAGGTTCGAGATCCGGCGCGAGTTGACGAAGGTGCCGTTGGTGCTGTTGAGATCCATGAGGAAGGTTGCGTTGCCGTGACGCACGAACAGCGCATGATGGCGGCTGACGAAACGGCTGCTGATCCTGAGCTCGTTGTGTTCCGAGCGGCCGACGAGCACGCGAGGCCGGTCGAGAGTGAGCTCACGCAACAGCTCGCCGTTGAAGCTCACGAACAGTACCGGCGGCGGCGCTTCCCGGTCCATGTCCCAGTCGCATTCGAGGTCGCGCAGCGCGGCGAGGTCGCCGGCGAGGTCCGGCTGCACGATCAACTCCGACGTGATCGGGGCTTTTCCGGCTTTCGACAGCGCCAGCAGCACGAGACGCTCGACCACACCCGGGTAGCCGTTCGAAGCCGCGTGCAACTCGAGACAGACGTCTTCCGGAAAAATCCGCGCCGGCATCGCGCAGCCTCCGGCGCGCATCTTCGCGTACACGTAGTTCTTCGTCTCGAAGTCGGACATCGGCTCGAGCTCGAAGGCGCCGGTGTGCCGTTTGGCAATGCACGCCATCGCCGGCGCTTTCATCATACCGGCCAGCGAGCGGTCGCTTGCCAGGATGAACCGCAACGCGCTCCGGTCCCTTACCCTGAGCGACGCGAGATCGCACAGCGTGCTCAGGGCCGCCGGGATCATCGCATGGGTATTCTCGATGACGAGTAGCGGTGGATGACCGGCCGCGGCCTGCTGGCGCGCGAACACCTTGAGCATGTTGATCAGCTCATTGGTGCAGGTGAACTCGAACTCGTAACCGAACTGGCTGAGCACGTCCTTGAGCAGGGCGTTGGTTTCGAGGCCCGCGCCATCGACGACGGCAAAAGCGGCATCCTCCTGCAGGGTGCGGGTAAACTCGCGCAGGACAGTGGACTTGCCGGAGAGTGGGGGGCCCTGGAAGAGTCCCAGCCCGTCGCGATGGGCGTAGGTAGCGGCGCAGAAATCGAGCGCGGCCAGGTGCGCCTGGCACGGCACAAGGGTGATTGGATCACCATGCGTGCGGAACGGTTGTTCGCGCAGCCCGGCGGCGGTCAGCTCCATGATCCTGATTCTTTATTGATCAGTATTATGCGTGGTTTGTCATTTCGAGTCAGTGACTTCGCTGGTTTTTTTAATGTTTCAAAGCACCTGGGCCGTCTAGTCTACGGCCGGGGTGTCGGGATTGTAAACAGTTTTAGGCGATCGTCGAATTATCATAGGAGTGCAGGATGCTCCTAAGCTTTCCCATTAGTGAATAACAACAAGTATAGGAATGTGATAGTAAAACCGCCATTTACACCGGGCTGCCGCCTGCGATGACGGCGCTGCTCCAGGTCCGCGACCTGGCCATCGTCCGCGGCGATCGCCTGCTCTTCGGCGGCGTCGGCTTTGCGCTCGCCGCGGGCGGGCTGCTGGGCGTCGAAGGCCCGAACGGCAGCGGCAAGACGAGCCTCCTGCGCGCTGTCGCCGGACTCATCGAATCCGATGACGGGGACGTGCGCTGGCGAGGCGAACCCGTCCGCCGGCAGCGGCAGGCCTACCATGCCGAGCTCGCCTGGATGGGGCACCGCCCGGGGTTCAAGGGCGACCTGACGCCCGTGGAGAATCTCCGCTTCGAAGCCGGACTGCGGGCGGCATCGGGGGCGACGACGGATGCCGTGTTCGAGCGGCTCGGGCTGGAGCCGCTGCGCCACCTTCCGTTCCGGCTGCTGTCCGCGGGCCAGCAGCGGCGCCTCGCGCTGGCCCGGCTGGCCCTCTCCGGTGCCGCGCTGTGGCTGCTCGACGAACCGTTCACCAACCTCGACGCAGGCGGAAGGGAGCAGGTGCAGGAGCTCGTCGGGGAGCACCTGGCCGGCGGCGGCCTTGCCATCGCCGCCTCGCACCAGGCGCTGGTCATCGACGCGCCGACGCAGCGGATCGGGTTGCCATGAACGACGCCGGCGAGCGCCAGCCCGGGCTTTTCGCCGGCATGGCCGCGGTCCTGCGGCGCGAGCTCCTGCTCGCCTGGAAGC
>DASSBS010000118.1:0-23607 GCA_035698445.1 Woeseiaceae bacterium | reverse complement strand
ACATTTCGACATCGCCACCAATGGTGCGGGGCGTAGCCGTGACCGGGGGAGGCCTTTGGCGGAACTTCCGCGGACCGGAGGTCCCGCAGGGACCGGAGGGAGCCATTTCGCCAAAGGCCTCCCCCGGTCGCGGCTACGCCTGGCCACGGCCCCAAGCCGTGGCTCCACCAGTCACGCTACCGGGGATTAAGCGTCACCGGGGCTTAATCGTCGTCGTTGAAGTCGAACGAGAAGGTGTCCTCGAGCTCTTTCATGGCTTCGCGCTGTTCGCGGATTTCGTCGAGGCGGCGCCGCACTTCCTTTTTGCGCGCGGCGCTGGAATCGGCCGAGCCTTCGAGCTCGGCGATCAGTTCCTCGACGTTGATCTCGACCGAAACGTCCCCGATGTTGTCCGCTCCCTTCGCCGGCGAGTAATCGTCCGAATCGTCGTCCGTGTCCTCGTCTTCCAGCGCCAGGTTGTCGTCGTCGGATGGCTCGCCCTCTTCGTCGTCGGGCAGGTCCACGTCGCGGGATTCTTTCTGCATCAGTAACCTCGTGAGCACAGGCCTTCCGCTGGCCGCGCAAACAGGTCATCCCGGACCTGTTTCGCGCTTGTATACCGTGAAAGCCTGGGCGGTGCAACAGCGCTGTCGACACTTTTGTGCCGGCCGCTAATCACTTGCAAAATCAGCAGGTTGGGCGAGACTACCGGATCAGCGTGTTGAGCTCGAAGATAGGCAGCAGGATCGCCAGCACGATCAGCAAAACCACCACCGCCATGACGATCACGAGCAGCGGTTGCATGATGCCGAGCAGGGTGGCGATGAGTCCGTCGACTTCGCGCTCCTGGTTGATCGCCGCGCGTTTCAGCATGTCTTCCAGGCGGCCGCTGGCCTCGCCGCTGGCGATGAGATGCGTGGTCATGGGCGGAAAAAGCTTGCTCCTCGCCAGCGATTTGCTGATCGGCGCGCCTTCCCGCACGCGCAGGGAAGCCTCTTCGACCGCTTCGCGCATCGGCAGGTTGACGACGACATGCGCGGCGATGCGCAAAGCCTCGAGGATCGGTACGCCGCTGCCGGCGAGGATGCTGAGTGTCTGCGTGAAGCGGGCAGTGTTGATGCCGCGTGTCAGGCGGCTGACGACGGGAATCCCGAGCAGCAGGCGGTGGTAGCGGCGTTTCGACTCCTCCTGCTTCAGGAGCTGCTTGATGCCGAAGACCGCCCCGACGATGACGACAATGAGGACTAGCCAATAGTCCCGGAGGAAGTCGCTGGTCCACAGCATCATGCGCGTGAGCAGCGGCAACTGCTGGTCGTAATTCTCGAAGATCGTGACGACCTTCGGCACGACGTAGGCGAGCATGAAGCTGATGATGGCGGCGGCCGTGACCACCAGCGCGACCGGGTAGATCAGGGCGTTCCGGACCTGCTGCTGCAGCGCCTGCCGCGACTCCGTGAATTCCGCAAGGCGTTCCAGCACGGCATCGAGGTGCCCCGACTGTTCCCCCGCGGCGACGGTGGCCCGGTACAACTCGGGAAAGGCCTGCGGAAAATCCGCCAACCCGTCGGCGAGGGTATGGCCTTCCATGACGCGGGCCCGCACGCCGAGCAGGATGCTCTGCGCGCGCGGCTGCTCGTTCTGCTGGCTGACGGCGAGCAGCGCCTCCTCGAGCGGGAGCCCCGACTGGGTGAGCGTCGCGAGCTGCCGCGTGAGGAGTGCCAGCTCGGTGGCCGAGAGCCCGCGGCGCGGCGAAAACCCGGTGCGGCGGCGCGTCTCCTTGCGCGCGACCTCGACGACCCGGACCGGCAGGAGCTCCCGTTCGCGGAGGAGCTGGCGGACGTGCCTGGGCGTATCGCCCTCGAGCAACCCTTTGGTTTCCTTGCCGCCCTTGTCGAGAGCAACGAACTCGAATGCGCCCATTAGTGCACGGCGTCAATCGGCCCGGGTGACCCGGAGCACTTCCTCGAGCGTGGTGCGGCCGGCGAGGACGCGCCGGCGCCCGTCGTCGCGGATGCCCGGGCTCAAGGTGCGAGCATAGCGCTCGAGCTTCTGCTCGCTGACGCCGTCGTGGATCATGGTGCGCATGGCATCGTCGACGGCGATCAGCTCGTAGATGCCGGTGCGGCCGCGATAACCGGTGCCGGCGTCCGTGCCCGGCCGGTACAGCATGGGCGGGTCGAGCGGGTCGAGATTAAGGCTCCGGCACTCGTAATCGCGGGCCGGGTAGGCGATCTTCGTATCGTCGTCGAGCACCCGCACCAGCCGCTGCGCCAGCACGCCGATGAGGCTCGACGAGAGCAGGAACGGCTCGACCCCCATGTCGCGCAGGCGCGTGATCGCGCCGGCCGCGGTGTTCGTGTGCAGCGTCGAGAGCACGAGGTGGCCCGTCAGGCTCGCCTGCACCGCGATCTGTGCGGTTTCGAGGTCGCGGATCTCGCCGACCATGACGACGTCAGGGTCCTGGCGCAGGATCGCACGCAGGCCGCGCGCGAACGTCATCTCCACTTTCGTGTTGACCTGCGTCTGGCCGATGCCGTCGATGAAGTACTCGATCGGGTCCTCGACCGTCATGATGTTGCGGCTGTGGTCGTTGATGCGTTCGAGCGCCGCGTACAGCGTGGTCGTCTTGCCCGAGCCGGTCGGCCCGGTGACGAGGATGATGCCGTGCGGCTTGTGGATGAGCTCGTCCATGACGGCCAGCGACTGGTCGTCCATACCGAGCGAGGTGAGGTCCAGCCGCCCGGCCTGCTTGTCGAGCAGGCGCAGCACGACGCGCTCGCCATGGCCCGACGGCATCGTCGAGACGCGCACGTCGACCGCGCGGCCCGCGATACGCAGCGAGATACGCCCGTCCTGCGGCAGGCGCTTTTCGGCGATGTCGAGCTTCGACATCACCTTGATGCGCGAGACGACCAGCGGCGCGAGCGCCCGCCGCGTCTGCAGGATCTCCTGCAGGACACCGTCGATCCGGAAGCGCACGTTGAGGCGATTTTCGTAGGGCTCGATGTGCACGTCGGAGGCATTTTCCTTGACGGCCTCGGTCAGCACGGCATTGATGAAGCGGATGATCGGCGCGTCGTCGTCGCTCTCCAGCAGATCGGAGGGCTCCGGCAGCTCCTGTGCGACCTGCAGCAAATCCGTCTGCTCGTCGAGATCGCCGACCATCTGCATCGCCTTGTGGCTGCCCTGCTCATAAGCCTGCTGCAGCATGGCATCGAAGGCCGCGGGGGTGACGCGCGTCAGCTCGAGCGGCACGCCGGCAAAGCGGCGGGCTTCCGCGATCACGAGGGGCGGGGCTCCGGCGCGGTACACAGTGTCGGCCCTGCCGTCCCGGATCTCGCGGATCAGCACGCCGTGCCGCTTGGCGAAGGAAAAGGGCAGCGGCCGTGCCGCCGCGGCCGGCTCCACGAGCTCGAGCTCGTCCGGCGCGGTCGCTTCCTCGGTTTCCAGGATGATGTCGGTGTGGGTAGCCATGAATCAGGAATCGTTACGGGTCGGGTGGACCGTCGCCGGAGTCGTCGGGCGCGCTGTCGGGCGGCACGTCGTCATCCGGCGCGCCGTAGTACTCCTCGATCGGCGGCAGGATCGGCCGTTCCGCGCCCGGCAGCAGCGGTACGTCGCTGCCGAAGCGCGGCCGGTTCTGCCGCTGCAGCTCGCGGAGGTAATTGTACTTCGACTCGGTCTCGTAGGTGGCCGCCTCGTCGTTGCGCAGGATCCGCGGATGGATGAATACCATCAGGTTGGTCTTCACCTTGTCCGTGCTGCTGCTGCGGAACAGGGCGCCGATGATCGGGATGCTGCCGAGGATCGGCACCTTCTGCACGTTCTCCCGCAGGGTGTCCTCGATCAGGCCGCCCAGCACGAGGATATCGCCGTCCTCCACGATGACCGTCGTGTCGATCGTGCGCTGGTTGGTCACGATATCGACCGCGCCCTGCGAGGAGGACGCGATACTGGATAGCTCCTGCGAGATATCGAGGATCAGGGTGTCGCCCTCGCTGATCTGCGGCGTGATCGTGAGCTGCACGCCGATCTGTTCCCGCTGGATGGTCTGAAAAGGATTGACGACGCCGCCGGTGCCGGTTCCCGGACTGGAAAAGGAGCCGGTGAGGAAGGGCACTTCCTGCCCGATGTTGAGGCTCGCTTCCTCGTTGTCCGTGGTGACGATGGTCGGCGTCGAAATGATGTTGGTGTCGGCGTCGCCCTGCAGGGCATGGAGAATCGCCGCAAAGCTCACGCCGGATTCGCTGATCCGGCCGATACCGAAAGTCGCCCCGGCCCCGATCAGGTTGGTGGGATCGCCGTCGGCGCCGATGGCCGCGCCCAATTGCACGATGCCGGGGCCGGCGTCGGGAAAATTCGTCACTCCGACCGCGTTGTTGTCCTTGCTGCCGTCGATCGCCCAGGTGACGCCGAGCTCCGCGCTCTTGTCCGCCGTGATCTCGACGATGATTGCTTCGACCAGCACCTGCGGGCGGCGAATATCGAGCTTGTCCACGATGCTCATCAGCGAGCGCATCGTTTTGGGCGGCGCGTTGATGACGAGAGCGTTGGTCTGGAGGTCCGCCCAGACGCTGACTTCGTCCGTGCCCACCGGACCGGCGCCGGCAGCGGCCGGGCCGCCGGGCTGCGCGGTGGCCTGGATGCCGGCGAAGTGCTCCTGCAGCTTCGCCGCCAGCTCCTCGGCGTCGGCGTAATGCAGGTACCGCACCTGGGTCGTGCCGCCGTCCTGGAGCGGTGTGTCGAGGTGCGCAATCAGCGCCCTGAGGCGCAGCCGCTCGGATTTTTCGCCGCCGATCAGGATGCTGTTGGTACGCGGGTCGGCGACCAGGCTGAGCGTCGTCGGCATGCCGTCCGCCCGCGGCGCCTGCGCGAGCGAGGTCAGCACGCGGACTATCTCGGTGGCGGAGGCATTCTCGAGCCGCACCACCTCCACGTCATTGTCCGACGCGACGTCGATGCGGCGGATGATCTTGATGATCCGGTCGACGTTTGCCGCGCGGTCCGAAATGATCAGCATGTTGGAACCGGGCGGCGAGGCGAGATGCCCGTATTGCTGGATGAGCGGCCTCAGCACCGGCACGAGCTGTGCGGCACCGACGTGCTCCACCTCGATGACGCGCGTCACGATGTCCTCGCCGGAATCGACCTCGCCGCCCACGGCCGTCGGGTACTGGCGCACCGCCGCGTCCGGGATGATCTTGACGACGTCTCCGGCTTCGACGGCGACGTAACCGTGCACCTCGAGCACCGACAGGAACGCCTCGTAGAACTCCTCGGGCGTCATGGGTGACGACGACAGCATCGTCACCTTCGCGTTCACCCGCGGGTCCAGGATGAAGTTCCGGTCGGTGACGGCGCTGACCGCCTCGACGATCTGGCGGATATCCGCCTCCCGGTAATTCGGGGTGATGGTCGTCCCCTGCTGCGCGAACGCCGCCGACAACAGCAGGCAGAGGACGGCTGCCAGGGAGCCTCGGCACAAGCCCGGGCGCTGTCCACGGCTTGTGCCGAGGCTCCCCCGGTAGCGGCCTGTCGTGCGGATGTGCAGTCGGTGCATGTTGTTCTCTTTGGTGTTATTGCTCGTCGTCGAGAGTCAACTGGCTGGTGCTCAAGGTCAACACCTGCGGCTGGCCATTGCGTTCCACGGTCACGGTCACCTGGTCGGCTTCCCCGAGGCTCTGGAATATTTCCATGGCCTGCTGCGGATCCGTCAGCGAGGCGCCGTTCACGCTCTTGATCAGGTCGCCCGGCCGCAGGCCGAGCGCTGCGAACTGCTTCCGGTCGCGGCCGGGATACACGCGGTAACCCTGCTGCTCGCCGCCGACAAAGTAGGGCGTGGGCCGGATCACGTCGGCGAGTTGCGTCACGTTCTCGGTCACCACCTGCTGGATGCTCGGTGTCGGATCGGGAGCGGGCGCCTCGCTTGCCGTCGGCACGCTGCGCCGGATGTTGGCCGGCCCGCCTTCCGGAAATTCCCTGGGCAGCTTGAGCGCTTCGAGGGCGCCGCCCGTGTTCAGGATGACCCGGTCCGGGTACACGGCATGCAGCGTCGTGCCGGGGACCACGGCATCGCCGACGGCGTACAGCTTCTCGTCCTGCCCCTGCGCCGCAATGATGGCGAGCGAGCTGTCAGCGCCGCTCGCGGCGATGGTGCCCTTGAGCAACAGGTTCAGCCGCGTTTCGGCAAGGTTTTCGTGCAGCTCCTGGCGCGGTGCCGGGGCGGCGGCAACTGCCGGGTCGGCCTTGCCGAACAGGTGCGCCGCGGCAATCGACTGCACGTCGACACCGCCGGCCGCGGCCGTGGCGCCGGCTCCCGCGGGCCGGCTTGCGACGGGATCCCCCACGGCGGCGGCGGGCACGAGCATCCAGGCGATTCGCGCGAGCTGCCAGGCGATCGCCGCCACCAGCAGGAGCGCGACCCAGTTCGGCAGCAGCTCGTGCGCCGCGGCCAGCGTGCGCTCCCGGTCTAGTACTCTGTCAAGGCGATATTGCTGCATTCAGCGCCCCTGTGGTGTTTCGCCGCAAGGCGCGCCGCGCAGGCAATGGCGCGCCCTTGTCAAGCGGCGCAACGCGGCGGCGGGGCACCACAGGGGCGCCCTTCGGGTTGGCCTGTCAGCGCCCCTGGCGGCGTTGCGGCTCTTGCGAAGGGCTAGGCCATTCGCGGCGAGCCGCGCCTTGCCAGGAACGCTGACAGGCCAACTGAATGCAGCAATATCGCCTTGACAGAGTACTACGCTCCTGAAATCAGACCATTTTGCGTCAGTTGTCATAGGCACCTGGTGCGGTGACCGAGGCGGCGGGACGAGCGGGCATGATACGGCCTCGCCGCCCGGACAGACAAGCCTGTATTGCCAAAAAAGCTTTTTGTTCCAACCATCTATCGAAGATTGTTAAGTCCAGCTCTCGTTCCGTCGCCGCGCGCCGACGCAACACGCGCCGGCAGGGGCGGGAATCGGCGTTGCGGGCGGCGCGAGGTCTGGAGATGCGCCGCCGGGCCCCCATATATAATGACCTTGTGCGGTGCCCTTACAGACTGTGACACCGGAAATTTGAAATATTGCGATGCGTTGCTATTTTCTGAGTTATGTCTGAAAGAGACCAGTCCGGGACCCGAATACACGATCGTGACGTGGCGATCGAGGAAGCACGCCCGAAGCTGAAACGTCCGCCACTGTACCGGGTCATACTATTGAACGACGACTATACGCCGATGGAGTTCGTGGTCGAGGTTCTCGAGACGGTTTTCGGGATGGAGCGTTCCCGGGCGACCCGGGTCATGCTCGAAGTGCACACGAAAGGCAAGGGAATCTGCGGCGTGTACAGCTACGAGATTGCCGAAACCAAGGTCGCGCAGGTGACCAAGATCGCACAGCAGCAACAACACCCGTTGCTGTGTACCATGGAGGAGTCCTGACGGCCTGTTGGCACGTATTTTGGATGCATTTTATAGGAGCCCGCCATGCGGGCGACCCGTATAAGCGGAACACGGACTGAAGAATTGACCGGATCTGAGCAAAGCCCATGTTGAGCAGTGAACTCGAATTTTGCCTGAACGAAGCGTTCCAGAACGCGAGGGAGCGGCGTCATGAGTTCATGACGGTGGAGCATCTGCTGCTCGCGCTGCTCGACATCCCCAAGGTCCATGAGATCCTGAAGGCCTGCAATTCGAATATCGCGCAATTGCGGCGCCAGCTCACGGAATTCATCGACGAAGCCACGCCTTTGATGCCGCTCGAGGACGAGGGCGACGTGCAGCCGACGCTCGGTTTCCAGCGCGTCCTGCAGCGGGCCGTGTTCCACGTGCAGTCCAGCGGCAAAAAGGAAGTCACCGGCAGCAACGTGCTGGTCGCCATCTTCAGCGAAAAGCAGTCGCAGGCCGTGTATTTCCTCGGCCTGCAGGACATCACGCGGCTCGACGTCGTCAACTACATTTCCCACGGCATGCCGCAGCTCCGCGGCGACGGCTCCGAGGAAGAGCAGGAAGTCACCGAGGAACGGGAGGCCGGGGAGGATTCGCGCGCGCTCGACCTGTACGCGACCAACCTGAACAAGCGCGCCATCGAAGGCAAGATCGATCCCCTGATCGGCCGCGATCTCGAAATCGAGCGGACCGTGCAGATCCTGTGCCGCCGGCGCAAGAACAACCCGCTGTACGTGGGCGACGCCGGCGTCGGCAAGACCGCGCTGGCCGAAGGCCTCGCGCGCCTGATCGTCGAGGAGCAGGTGCCCGAAGTCCTGCGCCAGAGCACGATCTACGCGCTCGACATGGGCACGCTCATCGCGGGCACCAAGTACCGGGGGGATTTCGAGAAACGCCTGAAGGCGGTGATTGCCGAGATCCGCGAAGACCCCGGCGCGATCCTGTTCATCGACGAGATTCATACCGTGATCGGCGCCGGCGCGGCTTCCGGCGGCGTCATGGATGCGTCCAACCTGATCAAGCCGGTGCTGGCCAACGGTGAAATCCGCTGCATCGGCTCGACGACCTATTCCGAATACCGCGGCGTCTTCGAGAAGGATCACGCGCTCGCGAGGCGCTTCCAGAAGATCGACGTGCCCGAGCCGAGCCTCGAGGAGACCATCGCCATACTGCGCGGGCTGCAGACACGCTTCGAGGAGCACCACGGCGTTACCTACGAGCCGGAAGCCATCCGGGCCGCCGCCGAGCTCGCCGCCAAGCACATCAACGACCGGCGCCTGCCGGACAAGGCCATCGACGTCATCGACGAGGCGGGCGCCAACCTGCGCCTGCAGCCCGTCGGCGAGCGGGAGGACCGGGTGACGGTCACGATCGTCGAGAACATCGTGGCCAAGATGGCGCGCATACCGCCGAAGAGCGTGTCGGCGTCCGACAAGGACGTGCTGCGCACGCTGGAGCGCGACCTCAAGCTGACGATCTTTGGACAGGACCAGGCGATCGAAGCGCTGGCCTCGGCGATCAAGATGGCGCGCTCCGGGCTGACCGAAGACACGAAGCCGATCGGTTCGTTCCTGTTCGCCGGGCCCACCGGCGTCGGCAAGACGGAGGTCACCCGGCAGCTCGCCCTGGTCATGGGCGTCGAGCTCATCCGCTTCGACATGTCGGAGTACATGGAGCGGCATACGGTTTCGCGCCTGATCGGCGCGCCGCCGGGCTATGTCGGCTTCGACCAGGGCGGACTGCTGACGGAGGCCGTCACCAAGAATCCGCACGCGGTCGTGCTGCTCGACGAAATCGAGAAGGCGCACCCGGAAGTGTTCAACCTGCTGCTGCAGGTGATGGATCACGGCACGCTGACGGACAACAACGGCCGCAAGGCCGATTTCCGCAACGTCGTCCTGGTGATGACCACGAACGCGGGCGCGCAGGAAATGAGCCGCGCGTCGATCGGTTTCACGCAGCAGGACCACAGCAGCGACGGGCTGGCGATCATCAGGAAGTCGTTCACGCCGGAATTCCGCAACCGGCTCGACGCGATCATCCAGTTCGCCTCGCTGGACAGCCGTTCCGTGGCGCGGGTCGTCGACAAGCTGGTGGTCGAGCTCGAAGCGAAGCTGGGCTCGAACAACGTGACGCTGGAGCTCGACGACGCGGCGCGCGAGTGGATCGCCGAACGCGGTTACGACCCGAAGATGGGCGCCCGCCCGATGGCGCGCATCATCCAGGAGCACATCAAGCGGCCGCTGGCGGAAGAGCTGTTGTTCGGCAGCCTCGCCGACGGCGGGCACGTGCGCGTCACGGTCGGCCCGGACGATACGCTGAAGCTCGATGCGGAACCGGCGAGCAAGAAGCTCGCGCGCCTGCCCAAGGAGTAGGGGCCCGTCTCACGGGCGACCCGGTGTTCGACGCCGCTGTCGCCCGTGAGACGGGCTCCTACACGCAGGTTCGGCTATCTTCCCCGATAAACGATGCGGCCCTTGCTGAGGTCATAGGGCGTCAATTCCACGGTGACGCTGTCACCCGTCAGGATACGGATGTAGTTCTTGCGCATCTTGCCGGAGATGTGCGCGGTAACGACGTGACCATTCTCCAACTCGACGCGGAACGTCGTGTTGGGCAGCGTCTCGGTCACGACGCCTTCCATCTGAAGTGCTTCTTCTTTCGCCAAACCCGGGTGTCCGTGGGGAATCAAGGCGCCGAATTGTGCAGAAACAGCCGCGCTAATGCAATTGACGGGCCGGCCGGCACGGCATCAATCCGCAATCAATTCCCGTGCCACCAAGGCTTGCCGCGGCCATGCCGTGAAGCGCGCCCGGTGCTCGCAGGCGCGGCGAACGAGCGGCCCGAACTCCCGGCGCGGCATCGGCGACGCGCCGAGGCTCAGGAGGTGCGGCGACACGAGCTGGCAATCGAGCAGCTCGAAGGCGTTCCGGGCGAGCTCGCGGCACAGCGCGAGCATCGCGGTCTTCGACGCGTCCGGCGCCCGGCTGAACATGGATTCGCCGAAAAAGACCTTGCCCAGCGCGAGCCCGTAGATGCCGCCGACCAGCCGGCGGTCCAGCCAGACCTCGACCGAGTGTGCCCAACCGTCGCGATGCAGGTCGCCGAATGCCTGCATCATGTCCGCCGTGATCCAGGTGCCGGACTGTTGCGGGCGGGGCTCGGCGCAGGCGGCGATGACCCGGTCGAAGCTCCGGTTCCAGGTGATCTCGAACGCGCCGTACTTCAGCGTCCGGCGCAGGCGCCGCGCCACGTGGAACGCTTCCGGCGGCAGCACGCAGCGCGGGTCGGGAGACCACCAGAGGATCGGCTGGCCCCGGTCGAACCACGGAAAGATGCCGTGCTCGTAGGCATGCAGCAGGCGCGGCGATGACAGGTCGCCGCCGGCCGCGAGCAGCCCGTTCGGCACGGCCAGCGCGGCGTCGATGTCCGGAAAGGCATCGGGCGGGTCGTCGCGGCTGATCCACGTGATCTGCGGCGTGGTCACGTCATTCGCCCCCAGGTGCCGGACTTTCCGTTTTGACCTTTTCCGCGGAAAACGCGCATCCCGCCGTACCGCATCAGCCGCCCGGCCGCTCCGCGGGATCGCCGCGATACGGGCTGTGCGCGTCTACCGCGGCCATGTAGCGGTCCACATGGCGGCCTTCCTCGCGGATGTAGCGGCCGACCGCCGCGAAGAATTCCGGGCGCGCGAGCCAGTGTGCCGACCACGTGGTGACCGGCACGAAGCCGCGGCTGATCTTGTGCTCGCCTTGCGTGCCCGGCTCGAAGCGCTGAAGGCCGTGCGCGATGCAGTAGTCGATGCCCTGGTAATAACAGGTTTCGAAATGCAAGGCGTTGTAATGTGAGTCGCTGCCCCAGTAGCGCCCGTACAGCGTGTCGCCGCCGACGTAGAAGACGGCGGCGGCAACGGGCGTGTTGCGCCGCTCCGCGAGCACGACGAGGATCTGCCGCGGCAGCCGCTCCGAGACCTCGACAAAGAACTCGTAATCGAAATAGGGCATGGAGCCGCGGCGCAGGAACGTGTCGCTGATCAGGTGATAGACGTCGGTCCAGATCGCCGCATCCATCTGGTCACCCGAAAGCCAGCGGAACGCGATGCCCTGTTCGCTGACGTGCCGCCGGTCGCGGCGCGCCTTCTTGCGCTTGGCGGAGCTGAACGTCGCCAGGAAATCGTCGAACGAGCGATAGTCGCGATTGTGCCAGTGGAACTGGCAGTCCTTGCGCAGCTTCAAGCCGGCATCGCGCAGCGCCTCGATCTCGCCGGCATCGGGAAACAGCACGTGCAGCGAGGAATGGCCCGCGTCCGCGGCGAGCTCCAGCGCCGCGTCGATGAGCGCCGGCGCGTGCTCCGCCGCGCCCAGCAGGCGCGGACTCGGTGCGGGGGTGAAGGGGACGGCGGACACCAGCTTCGGGAAGTACTCGACGCCGGCGCGGTGATAGGCCTGGGCCCAGGCCCAGTCGAACACGAACTCGCCCCAGGAATGGGATTTTTCATAGAGCGGCATCGCGGCCGCCGCGGCGCCGTCCGCGGCGCGCAGCACGAGGTGCCGCGGCTCCCAGCCGGTTACCCGGGAGACGCAGCCGGTGGTCTCGGCGGCGTGCAGGAATTCGTGTTGCAGGAAGGGGTAGGCGGGACCGGCCAGCCGGTTCCATTCGGCGGACTCGATATCGCCGATGCGCTCGAGAACCTCCAGGCGCATCACCGGTCCTCAGGCCGCGGCGCTCTCGCCCGTGTCTTCGGCATCCAGGAATTTCTCCGCGTCCAATGCGGCCATGCAGCCGGCGCCGGCCGACGTGATCGCCTGCCGGTAGACCGAATCGGCGACGTCGCCGGCCGCGAATACGCCGGGCACGCTGGTGGCCGTCGCTTCCCCGTCGAGCCCCGAGTGCACCACGATGTACCCGTTGCGCATCTCGAGCTGCCCTTTGAACAGTTCCGTGTTCGGGCGGTGGCCGATGGCGATGAAGACGCCGGATAAATCGAGCGTAGCGGTTTCCGACGGCTCGCGCGTGCTGCGCACCCGGAGTCCCGTCACGCCCGACTCGTCACCCAGCACCTCGTCGACGACCTGGTTCCAGAGGATCTCGACGTTGCCGTGCTCCGCTTTCTGGAAGAGCTGGTTCTGCAGGATCTTCTCCGCCCGCAGGGCGTCGCGCCGGTGCACGAGCGTCACTTTCGACGCGAGGTTGCTCAGGTACAGCGCTTCCTCGACGGCGGTATTGCCGCCGCCCACCACCGCGACGTCGCGGCCGCGATAGAAGAAGCCATCGCAGGTGGCGCAGGCGGATACGCCGCGCCCGCGGTAGGCCTGCTCGGAAGGCAGCCCGAGGTACATGGCGGTGGCGCCGGTCGCGATGATCAGCGCGTCACAGGTGTAGGTGGCGTAGTCGCCCGTCAGCACGAACGGCCGCTTCGAGATGTCCGCGGTGTGGATGTGATCGTTGATGATTTCCGTTCCGAATCTAAGGGCGTGCCGCTCCATGCGCTGCATCAGTTCCGGTCCCTGCAGGCCCTCGACGTCGCCCGGCCAGTTGTCGACGTCGGTGGTGGTCATGAGCTGGCCGCCTTGCTCCATTCCGCTCACCATCACGGGGTTCAGGTTTGCCCGCGCGGCGTACACCGCGGCCGCGAAGCCTGCCGGTCCGCTTCCGAGGATCAGGACCCGGCAATGCCTGGATTTGCTCATGTATACTTCGCCTTCGATTTTGCCCGGCCGGATCGTTCCCTGATCTCGCCAACAAGCTTGCGATATGCGACCGTGGCGAGGCGAATCAAGAGCCTGCCGTTGCGGACCACAGGGAGCGCAGGCCCCACGGGCTCAAGTGTAGGCAAAAGGGCGGGTGCGGGCAAAGCACCGGCGGGACACGAGGCGCGGCGGGGCCGCCTCCCGTCACCGGCGGCGCGAGGGCAATCGGGGACCAGGTTGCGGGACTTCCTTGTCCCAGAAAATCAAACCATTACCATGATCAGCTATAATTCGCTTTAACATGGCCAGAGCTCAGAATTCAGTGCGCGCCGGGTCGCGCCTGTCCGACCAGGTGGTACGCACGCTGCGCGAGGGCGCGCTGTGGGTCTTCGGCGCGCTGGCGATCATTTTATGGGTGGCGCTTTTTACCTACGACCCGGCGGATCCGGGCTTCTCGCAGGCGAGCGCCAGCGGCGAAATCCACAACAGCGTCGGCCGGGTGGGCGCGCTGATCGCCGACCTCCTGTTCAATTTCTTCGGCCGGCCGGCGTACCTGTTCACGCTGATGGTGTTCTACTTCGGCTGGATGATCTTCCGCGAGCAGCGGACGCGCGTGGAGCTGACGCGGGCCGATTTCGCGCTGCGCTTCGGCGGCTTCCTCGCGACGCTGGTGACGAGCTGCGCGCTCGCGACGCTGCATTTCTCCGCGGACGGTTTCCGGGAGACGGCGGGTGGCATCGTCGGCCAGATCGTCGGTCTCGGCATGCAGTCGGTGATGAAGCTCCTCGGCGCGAGCACGCTGCTGTTCTTCCTGTGGCTCGCGTCGCTCTCGCTGTTTCTCGGCATCTCCTGGCTCGGCGTCATGGACCGCATCGGGCGCTGGTGCTTTGCCGCCTGGGAAGCGGTCCGGGTGAAGATCGGCGAGTGGCGGGATCGTGCCGAGGGCCGGCGGCAGCAGGCGGCCCGGCAGGACGTGTTCGAAGCCGAGAAAAAGCGCACGCGCGATCGCACGCCGCCGCGCATCGAACCGGTGGTGGCGCCGCTCGAGCCGAGCGTGCGCGCCGAGAAGGAGCGGCAGGTGCCGCTGTTCGAGCCGCCGTCCGCCGGCGAGCTGCCGCCGCTGTCACTGCTCGACGATCCGCCGCCGCAGAAGAAGGGGTACTCGGAAGAGTCCCTCGAGGCCATGTCGCGCGTCGTGGAGCTGAAGCTCAAGGATTTCGGCATCGAGGTCGAGGTCGTCTCGGTGTCGCCCGGGCCCGTGATCACGCGCTTCGAGCTCGACCCGGCGCCCGGCGTCAAGGTCAGCCAGATCTCCAATCTGGCGAAGGACCTGGCGCGCTCGCTGTCGGTGGTCAGCGTGCGCGTGGTGGAGGTCATCCCCGGCAAGTCCTTTGTCGGCCTCGAGATTCCCAACGAGCACCGGGACCTGGTGACGCTCGGGGAGATCCTGAAGTCCCGCGCCTACGACGACCTGGCATCGCCGCTCACATTGGCGCTCGGCAAGGATATCGGCGGCAACTCCGTCGTGGCCGACCTGTCGCGGATGCCGCACTTGCTGATCGCCGGCACGACCGGCTCCGGCAAGTCCGTAGCCATCAACGCGATGGTCCTGAGCCTGCTCTACAAGGCCAAGCCGGAACACGTCCGCCTGATCATGGTGGACCCGAAGATGCTCGAGCTGTCGGTGTACGAGGGCATTCCGCACCTGTTGACGCCGGTGGTCACCGACATGAAGGAGGCGGCGAACGCGCTACGCTGGTGTGTCGGCGAGATGGACCGGCGCTACCGGCTGATGGCGTCGCTCGGCGTGCGCAACATCGGCGGTTACAACCGCAAAGTTCTGGACGCGATCGACGCGGGCAAGCCGCTGCGCGATCCGACGTTCACGCCGCCGCCGTTCGAGGACGAGGACCGCGACATCGAGTACCCGACGCTGACGCCGCTGCCGTTCATCGTCGTGATCATCGACGAGCTCGCCGACATGATGATGATCGTCGGGAAGAAGGTGGAGGAGTTGATTGCCCGGCTGGCGCAGAAGGCGCGGGCTTCCGGCATCCACATGCTGCTCGCGACCCAGCGGCCGTCGGTCGACGTGATCACCGGGCTCATCAAGGCAAACATTCCCTCCCGCATCGCCTTCCAGGTATCGGCCAAGGTGGACTCGCGCACGATTCTCGACCAGATGGGCGCGGAGAACCTGCTGGGCCACGGCGACATGCTGTACCTGCCCCCCGGCACCGCTGTGCCGGCGCGCGTGCACGGCGCGTTCGTGGCGGATCACGAGGTGCACGCGGTCGTGCGTTACCTGAAAAAAAGCGGCTCTCCGCGCTACATCGAGGAAATTCTGGAGGCACCGGCGGGTCCAACCCCCGGATTGACGGGCATCGACCCGCAGCCCGTGGACGAATTCGATGCGGAACAGGACCCGCTGTACGACCAGGCCGTGCAGGTCGTGATCGAGACGCGCAAGGCGTCGATCTCCGGCGTCCAGCGCCGCCTGAAGATCGGCTACAACCGGGCGGCGCGGATGGTCGAAAGCATGGAGCACGCCGGTCTCGTGGGACCGCTGCAATCGAACGGCTCGCGGGAAATACTCGTCCCGCCGGCCGCCAGGGATTGACGAGGGACATCGAGTGGAAACCAGCCTCCGGACGTTGTCATTGAGAGTTGCTCCCGCGCTGGTCGCGGGGGGGCTGCTGTGCCTGTCCGGCGCGGCGGCCACGGGCGCCGAGCGCGCCGCCGAGACAGCGGCCGGCCGCGCGCTCGTCGAGCAGTTCGTGACGGAGGTGCGCACGATGAGCGGCCGCTTCGAGCAGAAGCTCGTCAGCGAAGAGAACGAGGTGGTGGAAAGCTCGAGCGGCACCTTCCGGATCATGCGCCCCGGCCGGTTTCGCTGGTCCTACAGCGAGCCGTACGAGCAGCTCCTGGTCGCCGACGGGACCAATGTCTGGAGCTATGACGTCGATCTCGAGCAGGTGACCGTCAAGCCGCAGGCCGAAGTGCTGGGCAGCACGCCCGCCTCGCTGCTCGGCGGTTCGACGGAGGTGCTGGAGAATTTCGAGGTGACGGACAGCTCCACCGACCGCGGCACGGTGTGGGTGAGCTTGCAGCCCACGGACGGCGATAGCGGTTTCGAGACAATCGAGCTCGGGTTCACCGACGGTGTCCTGACGCGCATGATCCTGTCGGACGAGCTCGCCCAGACGACGCTCGTCGCGCTGCACGACGTCGAGATCAACGAGAAGATCGACCCCGCGCAGTTCGAGTTTTCACCGCCGGAGGGCGTCGACGTGGTCGGCCGGCCCGCGGTACCCTCGGCGTCAACGCCCTGATGCTGCCGCTGCGCTACGCACGTCGCTGGCAGGCCGCCGGCATCGCAGTCCTCGTGCTCGTCCTGGGTGCGACGCTGACCCCCGACTTCGGCATTCAGGAGCTGGCGATGATGCCTTCCGACAAGTGGCAGCACGGCGTAACGTTCGCTTTCCTGACCGTCTGGTTTTGCGGTCAGTACGGGCCGCGCAGCTATTGGCGCGTATCGCTCGGCATGCTGGCATTCGGGGCCTTCATCGAGTTGTGCCAGCGAATGCTGACCTACCGCAGCGCCGAATCGCTGGACCTGCTGGCCGACGCGATCGGCATCGGCGTGGGGCTTGCGATCGCCGCGGCCGGTGCCGGCGGCTGGAGCCTGCGGCTGGAGGACTGGCTGGCCGCCCGGCGCTGACGCGGTCCTGCCGGCGGCCGGCATCGATTGCGGCCTGTAGGAGCCCGTCCCACGGGCGACGCGGCGGTCGACGTTGCGGTCGCCCGTGAGACGGGCTCCTACGGGCGATTCCGGAGGGTGTGCGTTGACCGACCTGTTCGCAAATGAGGAGGCACGACGATCGGCGGACGATCGCGCGCGCCCGCTTGCCGACCGGATGCGCCCGGCCTCGCTCGCCGGCTTCTTCGGCCAGGCACACCTGCTGGACGAAGGCCGGCCGTTGCGCGAGGCGATCGAGCACGGCCGCGCCCATTCCATGATCTTCTGGGGCCCGCCCGGAACCGGCAAGACCACGCTCGCCCGCATCATCGCGCGCTCGACGGATGCGCATTTCATCGCGCTCTCGGCGGTGATGGCCGGTGTGAAGGACATCCGCGCGGCCGTGAAGGAGGCGCAGCAGCACCGGATGCAATCCGGCCGTCCGACCATCCTGTTCCTGGACGAGGTGCATCGCTTCAACAAGGCGCAGCAGGATGCCTTCCTGCCGTACGTCGAGGACGGGACGCTGACCTTCATCGGCGCGACCACCGAGAACCCGTCGTTCGAGCTGAACAACGCGCTGCTGTCCCGCGCGCGCACCTACGTCTTGAAGCCGCTGGACGATGACGCGCTGCAGCACATCCTGCGGCACGCGCTGGAGTCGTCCGCGGCATTCGCGGGACAGGCCGTGAACGCCGACGATGCAGCGCTGCAACTGCTCGTCGGTGCGGCCGACGGTGACGCACGGCGCGGCTTGAACCTGCTGGAGCTGGCGGCGGACCTCGCGCCGGAGAAGGATGGCGTGCGCACGATCGGCCACGATACCGCCGCCGAGGTCGCGCGCGGCGGTCACCGCCGCTTCGACCGGCAGGGTGAATACTTCTACGACCAGATCTCGGCGCTGCACAAATCGCTTCGCGGCTCCGATCCGGACGCCTCGCTTTACTGGCTGATGCGCATGCTGGACGGCGGCTGCGACCCGCTGTACATCGCGCGCCGGATGGTGCGGGTCGCCTCCGAGGACGTCGGCAATGCCGATCCGCGCGCGCTCAGGATCACGCTCGACGCCTGGGACGTCCTCGAACGGCTCGGCAGCCCGGAAGGCGAGCTGGCGCTCGCGCAAGCCGTCGTGTTCCTCGCCTGTGCGGCGAAGAGCAATGCCGTCTACACCGCGGCGAATGCCGCACGCGCCGACGTCGCGGAGTTCGGGTCACTGGACGTGCCACTGCACCTGCGCAATGCGCCGACGCGACTGATGAAGGATCTCGGCTACGGCAAGGGTTACCGCTACGCGCACAACGAAGAGGGCGGGCTCGCGGCGGGCGAGCGGTACTTTCCCGAGGACATGCCGGAGCGCAGGTATTATCATCCGGTGCCCCGGGGACTGGAACGCCAGATCGGCGAGAAACTGGCCGGCATTGCGGAACGCAACCGCGCGGTCCGCGCCGGAAAGAAGAGCAACAAGGACCAGGAACCATGATCGATCCCAGACTCCTGAGACAGGCGACCGACGAGGTGGCGGCAAACCTGGCGCGCCGCGGTATCGTATTCGACGTCGCGCGGTGGCAGGAGCTGGAACACCGCCGCAAGGCGCTGCAGGTCGAGACCGAGTCGCTGCGCAACGAGAGAAACAGCCGCGCCAAGGCGATCGGGCAGGCAAAGTCCCGGGGCGCGGACATCGAGCCGCTACTCGCGGCATCCAAAGCGGCCGGCGCGCAGCTCGAAGCCATGGAGCAGGCGTTGCAAAGCGTGCGGGATGAGCTGGACGCGATCGAGCTCGGGCTGCCGAACCTGTTGCTGCGCGACGTGCCGGACGGCACGGACGACTCCGCCAATGTCGAGGTGCGGCGCTGGGGCGAGCCGCCGGCGTTCGGCTTCGAAGCGCGCGATCACGTGGACCTCGGCGCCGCACTCGGGCTGCTCGATCTCGATGCGGCCAGCCGGATGTCGGGCTCGCGTTTCGCCGTGCTGCGCGGCGAGCTGGCACGGCTGCAGCGCGCGCTGATCCAGTTCATGCTCGACCTGCACGTGCAAGAGCACGGCTATGAAGAGACCTACGTGCCCTATCTCGTCCAGGCGGACGCGCTGCGCGGTACCGGTCAATTGCCGAAGTTCGAACAGGACCTGTTCAGGACGGAGGGCGAGACGCCGTTCTACCTGATTCCGACAGCGGAAGTGCCGTTGACGAACCTGCTGCGCGACCAGATCGTCGCGGAGCCGACACTGCCGCGGCGCTACGTCGCGCACACACCGTGCTTCCGTTCCGAGGCAGGCTCCCACGGCAAGGACACGCGCGGCATGATCCGGCAGCACCAGTTCGAGAAAGTGGAGCTGGTGCAGTTCGTCAAGCCCGGGGATTCCGCCGCCGCGCTCGAGGCGTTGACCGGTCACGCGGAGGCCGTGCTGCAGCGGCTGGAGTTGCCTTACCGGGTGGTGACGCTCTGCGCCGGCGATACCGGCTTCTCGGCGGCCAAGACCTACGACATCGAGGTGTGGCTGCCGGGGCAGGGTGCTTACCGCGAGATTTCCTCCTGCAGCACGTTTACCGATTTCCAGGCACGCCGCCTGCAGGCGCGCTGGCGCAATCCCGACAGCGGCAAGCCGGAACTGCTGCACACGCTGAACGGCTCCGGCGTCGCGGCGGGACGCGCGTTGATCGCGGTGATGGAAAACGGCCAGCGGGAGGACGGAGCCATCGAGGTGCCGAAGGTACTGGTGCCGTACATGGCCGGCACGACAAAAATTCTGCCACCAGCGCCGTAATCCGCACCTGTAGGAGCCCGTCTCACGGGCGACAGCGGCGTCGACGTGTGCGTGTCGCCCGTGAGAGCCCGGCGGCTAGTCGCGGCCCATGAACAGCCGCAGGACGTACCAGAACATCAGCGCGATGGACGCGAACAGCGCCATCGAGGCGGCGACGTACTTGTCCTCGGGGTAGTGGTGCATGATGTTGGACGTGTCGTAGAGCACCGCCGCGCCGGCGAAGCCGATCATGGCGACCGAAAACCAGGTGCCCATCGCAAAGCCGAACAGCAGGCTCGCCACGATGCCGACCATCGCGAGAATGCCGCCCCAGACCAGCAATCCCCGCAGGAAAGAAAAATCCTTGCGCGTAATCATGGCCGTCGCGATCAGGCCGACGCTGCCGAGGATCGTCACGCCGGCGGCGCTGTCGATCACACCGGGCCTGATAGCCTCTGCCAGGTACAGCATGGGCGCGAAAATCACGGCTTCGACGACGATGAACGCCGCAAGCGCGGCATACTGCGCCGGCTTCGACTGCACGCGGTGCGCGACGTGCGAAGCGCCCCAGCTCGCCAGCATGAACCCGCCGAGCACGACCAGCCAGTGGTTGAACATCGGTTCGGTAATGGCCGCGGCGATGCCGCTCTGGAAGAAGTAGATCTCGATCCCGGCAAACGCCAGGATCGCGCCGACGACGTGCGCGTAGCAGCGCCAGATGAAATTGGAGCGGTCTTCGGTCGCCAGCTCGGAAACGGGCGCGAGGTAATTCACATTCTGGTTCATGCCGGTGTTTCTCCAGTCGGAAAGCGGGATTCTAGCATGCAGCGCGCTGCGTCAGGCCGGCGCGCTTTCGAGCAGCGGCTCCAGCATCGGCTGCTCGGCGCCGTTTTCCGTGCAGACGGCGTAGCGCGGCGAGTCGTCGTCGTCGGCGAACATCGCGGCGCCGGCGTAACGGCCGAGGTTGTCGAGGATGCAGAATCAGTTCAGGTGGTGCCCGCTGCCGTGCCGGTGGCACAGGGCCGCCGCGAGACCGAGCAACTGGCTCGGACGGACCGGCCTGTCGAGGTAGGCCGCGCCGTGCAGCGCCTCGTTCAGCCGGAGATCGTGCAGGCTGGACGAGAGGATCATGGGCACCGACTCCAGTTGCGGCACGTCTTTCATGGCCTCGTACAACCGCCGCCCGTCCATCAGCGGCGTCAGCCCGTCGAGGATCACGAGGGAAGGCGGCGTTTCGCCGGACAGGTATTCGAGCGCCTCGCGGCTGTCGCCGGCGCTCACGACCTCATAGCCCGAACCCCGCAGCACTTCCACGATTTCGTCCCGGAAAGGCTTGTCCTCATCGACCACGAGGATTGGCCCCACGCCGGTCTCCATCGCGGCTTCCTCGACGGCGGGCGTGCCGGCGTCGAGCAGGAAATAGAAGGAGCTGCCCCGGCCCTTGCGGCTCTCGACGCCGATCTCACCGCCATGCGCCTGGACGATGCCCTTGGCAACGGCGAGCCCGAGTCCCGCGCCGCGATCCTTGCGCCGGTCGGCGCGCCAGAAGCGGTCGAATACCCGCGGCAGGTTCTTGTCGTCGATGCCAGGCCCCGTATCGGTCACGGCGATGCGCACCCGTCCCGCATCGAAGGTGGCCGAGAGCTCGATGCGGCCGCCGGACGGAACGAACTTCAAGGCGTTGCCGAGCAGGTTGGACAACACCTGGAGAATGCGGTCACGGTCGACATGCACCGGCGGCAGCCCGCGCGCCACCGAGGCTTGCAGGTCGATCGAACGTTCGCGCGCGATGTCCTGGAACATCGTGCGAGCCTCGCTGACGAGGAACTCCACGTCGGTGACCTCACGATTGACGAAGAGCTGGCCGGCATCGATCTGCGTAATGTCCAGAAGATCCCGCAACAGCCGATCCATCTGTTCGGTCGCGACGCGAATGGCGCCGGCGCTCGCGGTGCGGCGCTCGATCGAGTCGTCGACCTGCAGCACGGCCGCGGCGCTCGCGATCGACTGCAGCGGGTTCCGAAGGTCGTGCGAGACCACGGCAATCATGTCGTCGCGCGCGCGTATCGCCGCCGTCGCTTCGCTGTAAAGGCGCGAGTTGTCGATCAGCAGGGCGGCATGGCTCGCGAGCTCGCGGGCAAGCTCCAGGTCGCCTTCTTCGAAGGCGCGCGGCGACGAGGCATCGGTGATCAGCGCGATGGCGCCCACGGTGCGGCCGCGGGCCTTGAGCGGGGCCAGTAACACGGAGCCGGGTTCGAGCCGCCGCAGGGCGTTACGTTGCGACTGGCTGCTCAGGCTCCGCTCGAGCACGTCGTGCGTGACGTTGGTCGAGATCATGGGTTCGCCGCTGCGGATGACCGGGCCCACGCCCCATTCGTCCTGCAATGTCGGCGGGTCGGCGGCCGCCAGTGCCTCCACGTCCTGCTTCCTTGCGGGATCGCGGTGCGCCATGCCGACCCGGCGTATGGAGCGGCCATCGAATGCATAAGTGAAGCAATAATCGGCGGTGCGGACGGCCAGGCGTTTTGCAAGCAGGCGCAGCGCGGCGTCGGGCTCGAGCGAGGAGGCCAGGTCGTCGTGCAGCTCTGCGAGCGTCTGCAGCCTCGCGCGCGCGCGTTCAGCCGCGGCGCGCGCATCTTCCGCGGCCTTGGCGAGTTGCTGCTCGCGCGCGAGGCGCTCCTCGAGCTCGCCGGCGCCGCGGAAGTGCTCGAGCGCGAAAGCGACCGAGCCGGCAATGATTTCCGCGACCAAGATTTCTTCTTGCGTGAACTCGTGCGGCTCGCGGTAGTACAGCATGAACTTGCCGAGCACGGCTTTGCCGAAGCGGAGCGGAATGAAGGCGAGGGCGCGGATGTCCTCGCTTTCCATGACGGCGCGGAAATCCGCACAGCCGGGATCCTCGCGCACGTCGCTCACCAGCACGGGCGTCGTGTCCGTGTCGTAGGGCTTCCAGGGAGAGTGTCCGTCTACCGCGGCGCGGTAGTGGTCGGAGAGGCCGGTCCATGCGACGAAGCGCATGACCTGGTGCTCGTCGAACACCAGCAAAGAGGACCGCTCAACCTCCAGTGTGTCCTGCAGGCAGGTGAGCGCGCAACTGTAAACCTCCGGTAGCGAAGCGGCCTGTGCCACCCGCTCCATCAGGTTGCGCAGCACGACTTGGTCCGGCACGTGACTGACGCCTCCCGCAGGATTTATGAGCATCCATTAAACACAATCCAACGGGAGAATGGTAGAGATAATGCGATGCGTTAACGAAGCGGGCTTTGTCCTTCGATTTTCGACGGTTTAGGGAGGCGGATGAGCGGGACTCGATGGCGGAGAGGGTGGGATTCGAACCCACGAAGGGCGTTAACCCTTGCTGGTTTTCAAGACCAGTGCATTCAACCGCTCTGCCACCTCTCCGGGGAGGGGCATTCTGCGTCCGGTCTCGCGAGGATTCAAGCTGCTTGCCTGTTCCAGCATCAAGTGAACCGGCAACCTGCAGTGCTGTCTTACAGTAAATTGCGAACAAGTCGAGGCAACTACATGAGACAGACTGCAATTCCGGATTGCGCCATCGTACCGGACGAGGGTGGTATGCTGCCGGAGGGCTTATGGTGAATCGCAGAATCGGTTTTTCGGGCGTGGCGGCCGGCAATCCGCTGGTCAACGCGCTGCTGGTGGTGGTCGGTGTGATCGCCATGGGCGCGATGGTCGTCCTCGGCGTCGTCGCCTTTCTCGTCGTCGCCTCGATCCTGGTGGTCCTCGCCGGCATCGTGGGCCTGCGCCTCTGGTGGATCGGGCGCAAGCTCCGGAAAGCATCCGGCGGCGCGGCCGGCCCGTTCCGTACCGACAAGGTCATCGAGGGCGAGTACCGGAGAGTGCCGACCGGCACTGAGCGGGAACGGCACGACCGGCACGACGCGAGCTAGTGCGCCCCGTCGTAAATAACGAAACATTCTCGCGGCGCCTTTTCGCGTCTGGCGGCGTTGCGACTCCTCGCAATAGCGGTGCTATTACTCGTCGTCGCGCCTTGCCAGCCACGAAAATTCGCT
>DASSBS010000117.1:0-8288 GCA_035698445.1 Woeseiaceae bacterium | reverse complement strand
TCGCGCCCTTGCTTGATCTTTGTCCGCACAAGGAATTTTCCGCCCTCGGAAATACATTCGAGTATTCCGCTCGGTCGGAAAATCCCTTGTGCGAACAAATCTCTGCGCAATCATCGCGGCGATTCATGAATGGTCCGGGCTTGTCTGTTCTGGGAGATGCCCGCGGCTCTTCGTTTCACGGCGAGCCGGCGGCGCGTACCGGCATTATAACAGTCCGCTCAGACGGCGGCTCGCAGTGCGCCGGCCGCGGTCCCCGGCTGCTCGATCACCGCACCGCCGAGGCAACGTCCGCCGTCATAGAAGACGACGAACTGTCCCGGCGCCACCGCGCGCTGCGGCCGGTCGAAAACGACGTGCAACCCGCCGCCGGGCTCCACGCGCACCCGGCAGGCCTGGTCGGGCTGCCGGTAGCGCACTTTCGCCGCGCACTCGAGCGCGCCGCCCGCCGCGAGCTCCGCGGGCGCCGCGCCGATCCAGCTCGGGCGCCCGGCCGAGAGCTCCTCGCTGTACAGCAGCGGGTGATCGCCCTGCACCACGATGAGCGTGTTGCGCGCGGCGTCCTTGCCGGCGACGTACCACGGTGCGTCGCCCGCGTCTTCACGGCCGCCGATGCCGAGTCCCTGGCGCTGGCCGATGGTGTAGTAGGGCAGGCCCGCGTGTTCGCCGAGCGTGCGGCCTGCGGGCGTGCGGATCGGGCCGGGCTCGGCGTCGAGGTGCTGCGACAGGAATTCGCGAAAAGGGCGCTCGCCGATGAAGCAGATGCCGGTGCTGTCCTTCTTGTCGAATACGGGCAGCGCGCGATCGCGCGCGAGCGCGCGCACTTCACCCTTCAGGAGGTCGCCCAACGGAAAAGCGGTTTCCCCCAGGGCCTCCGCCTCGACCGCGTGCAGGAAATAGGTCTGGTCCTTGTCGGGGTCGCGGGATTTATAGAGCCGTGCCTCGCCGTCGAGCGTTTCCACGCGTGCGTAATGGCCGGTCGCGAGCAGCGAGCCGCCGAGGCGTTTCGCGTACCGGCGAAACACACCGAACTTGATGTCACGGTTGCAGAAAACGTCGGGGTTGGGTGTCCGGCCGGCCCGGTATTCATCGAGGAAGTACGCGAACACGTTCTCGCGGTATTCCCGCGCGAAATTGACGTGGTGAAGCGGAATGTCCAGTGCCTCGCACACCCGCCGCGCGTCCTGCAGGTCCGCCGCCGCGGTGCAGTAGCCGTCGTCGTCCTCCCAGTTGGTCATGTGCAGCGCGTGCACGTCGGCGCCGGCATCCCTGAGGCGCATGGCGGCCACGGCCGAATCCACGCCGCCGGACAGCCCGGTGACGACGCGCCGGCCGCGCAGGTTCCGGAGTGCGGAGGTATCGTTCACAGCCGCGCCATTATAGCAACGGCGGCGGCACGCCCGGCCGGGCGCGAGCTCAGACCAGGCAGGCGCTGGCGAGCACGGCGTCGACGTTCTTCTGCACCGGCAGCAGCCCGGAAAGAACGCTCGGCGGCTTGCGCATCCCGGTGAGATAGTCGTCGATGCACCGGATGACGGCCGGCGAGCGCAACGACTGGCGGCGGCGCCTCAGGTCGTCCAGGGAGTACCAGTGCACGGCGTGCACGCCGTCGTCGAGCGGCCGCGACCTGTCCTGCGAAAGAAAGCGCGCCACGTAGACGATGCGCAGGAACTGCTGGCGGGTCTGGGGGTGGATCCAGAGATAGACGCCGAGCAGGCTGTCGACCTCGATGTGGCAGGCGGTCTCTTCGAGCGTCTCGCGCACGACCGCTTCTTCCGGCGATTCGTTGGCTTCGATGTGACCGCCGGGCTGGGTGACGACCACCACTCCCGAGGCTCGTTCCTCCACGATGAGGTAACGCCCGCCTTCCGGCACGACGGCAGCAACTGTCAGATCAGTAGGTAACAACGGTACAGGGCCTCTCAGATACCGAGCTGGCGGAACTCGACCTCGACCTCGCTGGCCTGCCAGATCTCGTCGAACATTTTGGCGTAGAACTTCGCGATCGCGGGCTCGTAGGTGTCGGCAATGCCTTCCCAGCGGCTCGCCTGCAGGCGATAAACCAGCGCGGTGTCGTCCGCGATGCAGAACGACTCCGTATGCGTGCGCAGGTCCTCCCGCACGTGGCGGAACTCGATGTAGGTGTTCAGGCGCCGGCCCAGATGGACGAACGCGTTGCCGTTCTTCACGGCGCGCGACGGATCGGCGATCAGCACACGGATGCGCGCATAGCCCTGCGAAAGCACGAGGCGCTTGATGACTTCCAGGAAATCCGGGTCGTCGTAGATTCCGGGCTCGAGATCGTGGGTGAAGATCGAAACCCGACGCGTCGCTTCGGCTGCCACGTCGATGACCGCCTGCCGCATCTCCTCCTGCGCGGATATGACCCAGCGCCGGCCCTTCTTACGTGCCTGTTCCATCGCCTGCCGTATTGTTGGATTTTGTTCTGTGAACACCTGCGCTGCGCCTTACTAACGATGGCGAATGTGCTTTCGTTGCGAAGACTTCGCGGCGCTCTCCGGCAGACGCCAACTGCCGCGCGTGAAGTGATGTTACCGACGGGGTAATAACGCCGTTGCCAACTGCGTCACGTTTTGCAGACATTTCAAAGCTGAGAACGGTTCTCAATAGTGACCGTTACGCTTGACCGCGGAGTCGGGTGTTGATCCAGGAAGGCGGCAACGATGGTCGGAAAATCCTGTAGGAGCCCGTCTCACGGGCGACAACAATGGTCGGCATCGCACAGGCGTTGCCCCATGAGGACGATCGACGCCCGGTCGCCCGTGAGACGGGCTCCTACGGGGGCGTTTTCGCGAGCTGGGCGGCGAGCCCCGTGTACGTGGCCGGCGTCAGCTCCAGCAAGCGCTGCTTCGCATCCTCCGGAATATCGAGCGACGCGATGAAATCGTGCAGCAACTCTCTCGTTACCGCCTTGCCCCGCGTCAGTTCCTTCAACTTTTCGTAGGGCTCCGGTATCCCGTAACAGCGCATCACCGTCTGGATCGCTTCGCCCAGCACCTCCCAGGCGCCCTCCAGGTCGCGGCCGATCGCCCCCGTGTCCGGTTGCACTTTGTCGAGTCCCTTCACCACCGATTGCACGGCGATCAGCACGTGCGCGGCAGCGACGCCGAAATTTCGCTGCAGCGTCGAATCGCTCAGGTCGCGCTGCCACCGCGAAACCGGCAGCTCTGCCGCGAAATGGTTCAGCAGCGCCGAGGCCAGCTCGAGATTGCCTTCCGCATTTTCGAAATCGATCGGGTTCACCTTGTGCGGCATGGTCGAGGAGCCGGTCTCGCTGCTGGTGACGCGCAGGCGGAAGTAGCCGAGCGAAACGTAGCCCCACATGTCGCGGCAGAAATCGAGCAGTACCGTATTGTAGCGGGCGAGCGCGTGCGAGTACTCCGCCATCCAGTCATGCGGTTCGATTTGCGTCGTGAGCGGATTGGGCACGAGGCCGAGCGATTCGACGAAGCGGCGGCTGACGTCCGGCCACTCGACACGAGGGCAGGCGACGGCGTGCGCATTGAAGTTGCCGACCGCGCCGTTCATTTTCCCGCGCGGCTCGACTTTCGACCATTGCGCCTGCCCGCGCGCCAGGCGCGCCGCGACGTTGGCGAGCTCCTTGCCGACCGTCGTCGGCGAGGCGGCCTGGCCGTGCGTGCGGGAGAGCATGGCGAGATCAGCATAGCGGACGGACATCGCGCGCAGCTTCGCCAGGACTTCCTTCATGGCCGGCATCAGCACCTCGTCCCGCCCGAACTTGAGCATCAGCGCATAAGCCAGGTTGTTGATGTCTTCGGAGGTGCAGCCGAAGTGAATGAAATCGGCGATGCGCCCGACGTCGCTGCCGGTGCCGAGCTGTTCCCGGATGAAGTATTCGACGGCCTTGACGTCGTGGTTCGTCGTCGCCTCGATTTTCTTGATCTTCTCCGCGTCGTCGGTGGAAAAGCCGTCGTTGATGCGGTTCAGCGCGCCTTTGACGAGCGGCGACAGGTGAGGGAGCGCTTCGAAGGACGGCTCGTCGGCCAGCCACTGCAGCCAGCGGATCTCGACGAGCAGCCGATAGCGGATCAGTCCGTACTCGCTGAAGATGTTCCTTAAGGCACCGACCCGGGCAGCGTAGCGGCCGTCAACCGGCGACAAAGCCTTGATGCTCATGGCTCCGAACTGGACTATGGCGAAGCGCGAATCATACACTATTGGATGCAGCCGCCGACGGACTCGGGGCGCGGAGAGCAGGACGGGATGAGCGAGAAGAAATACCGGATCGAGAAGGACAGCCTCGGCGAGTTGCGCGTGCCGGAGGATGCGCTGTGGGGCGCGCAGACGCAGCGCGCGATTGACAATTTTCCGATCAGCGGCATCAGGATGCCGCGCCGTTTCATCCAGGCGCTCGGGCTGGTGAAGTGGGCGGCCGCCGGGGCCAATGCGGAACTGGGACTGGTGACGAGCGACAAGGCGGTCGCGATCCAGAAGGCGGCCCTCGCGGTCGCGGAGGGCGAGCACGATTCGCAATTCCCGATCGACGTGTTCCAGACCGGCTCGGGCACGAGCTCCAACATGAACGCGAACGAGGTGATCGCGCACCTCGCCGCGGAACGGCTCGGCTCGCCCGTGCATCCGAACGACGACGTGAATATGTGCCAGAGCAGCAACGACGTCATCCCCACCTGCGTGCACGTCAGCGCCGCGATCGGCATCCACGACGCATTGCAGCCGTCACTCGCGCACCTGCAGGAGGCGCTGCTCGCGAAAGCGGAGGAGACAGGCCGCGTCGTGAAGACCGGCCGGACGCACCTGATGGACGCGATGCCCGTGACCCTGGCGCAGGAGCTCGAAGGCTGGGCCGCCCAGGTCGGCAGCTCGGCGGCGCGGCTGGACGACGCGATGCAACGCCTCACCGCGATCGCGCAGGGCGGCACCGCCGTCGGCACCGGCATCAATGCGCACTCGAAGTTCGGCGCCAAAGTAGCCGTCCTGCTCTCCGAGCGCACCGGGATTGCGTTCCGCCAGGCGCCCTCGCTCTTTGAAGCGCTGGCGGGGCAGGACACCGCCGTCGAAACGTCGGGCCAGCTCAAGGTCCTCGCCGTCGGTCTCATGAAAATCGCCAACGACCTGCGCTGGATGAACTCGGGGCCTTTGGCCGGGCTCGGCGAGATCGCGCTGCCGGCCCTGCAGCCCGGCTCCAGCATCATGCCGGGCAAGGTCAATCCGGTGATCCCCGAAGCGGTCACCATGGTGTGCGCGCAGGTCATCGGCAACGATGCCGCGATCACCATCGCCGGGCAATCCGGCAATTTCCAGCTCAACGTCATGCTGCCGCTCGTCGCGTACAACCTGCTGCAGAGCATCGACATCCTCGCCACCTCGTCGAAACGGCTGGCAGACGATGCCATCGCCGGCTTCACCGTCAACGAGGAGAACATCCGCGCGGCGGTCGACCGCAACCCGATCCTCGTCACCGCGCTCAACCCGGTCATCGGCTACGAGAAAGGCGCCGCGATCGCGAAAAAAGCCTACGCGGAGAAGCGGCCGGTGAAGGAGGTGGCGAAAGAGATGACCGACCTGAGCGACGAAGAGCTGGACCGGCTGCTGGATCCGGCGGCGCTGACGGAAGGCGGTATCCGGCACTGAGCATTCAGCGATTGCGGCTCACGGCGGCCGAGGTGCGGGAGCGGCTGGCGGGAACGGTGCTGCCGGAGGACCCCGCGCGCGTGGTACTGCCGGCGGAATTCGAGAACTGGCCGGTGGAACTGCGGCGGCAGTCGAACGGCGCGTTCAAAGCGGCGGGCGTGCTGATCCCGATCGTCGTCCACCGGGAGCTCTCGGTCCTGCTGACGCGGCGCGCGGAGCACCTGAGGTATCACGCCGGTCAGGTCAGCTTTCCCGGCGGGCGGATGGAGCCCGGCGATCCGGACATCGAGGCGACCGCGTTGCGCGAGACGCAGGAAGAGGTCGGCATCGCGCCCGGCGACGTCGAGATTGCGGGCTACCTGGATCCCGTACTGACGATTACCGGCTATACGGTGACGCCGGTGGTGGGCCTGGTCCGGCCCGGTCTCGACCTGGCCATCGACCCGGGCGAGGTGCAGCATGCCTTCGAGGTGCCGCTCTCCTTTCTCCTGGACACGGGCAATGTGCGCACGTCGTCCCGGGTTCTGCACGGCATCCCGATCCCGGTTCTCGAGTACTACTACGCGTCCGAGCGCATCTGGGGTGCCACCGCGAACATCGTCATGATTCTCCGCAAAGCGCTGCTTGGAATCGCCTGAAAAGCAAAGTCTTATGTCGTCAATCGAGAAACTGCTGGAAGTCATGGCGAAGCTGCGGGATCGCGAGACCGGCTGCCCGTGGGACCTCGAGCAGGACTTCGCGAGCATTGCCCCGTATACCGTCGAGGAAGCCTACGAGGTGGCCGATTCCATCGCGCGCGGCGACCTGCCGGCGCTCTGCGGCGAGCTCGGCGACCTGCTGCTGCAGGTCGTGTTCCATGCGCGCATGGCGGAAGAAGCCGGCGCTTTCGATTTCGAGGACGTCGCGGCCGGCATTACGGCGAAGATGATCCGCCGGCATCCGCACGTGTTCGGGACCGCCGGGGAGCGCGGGCGTGGCGCCGTCGCCGGGAGCTGGGAGCGGATCAAGGCGGAGGAACGGCAGGCGGCGGCGGGTGGCGGCGCACCCGGGACGCTGGACGGCATCGCGCAGGCGCTGCCGGCGCTGAAGCGCGCGCAGAAGCTCGGGCGGCGCGCGGCCGGCGCCGGTTTCGACTGGCCGGAGGACGAGGGCCCGCGGTTGAAGGTGCTCGAGGAACTGAAGGAACTGGAAGAGGCGCGGCGGGACGGCAGCGCCACGCGTACGACCGAGGAGCTGGGCGATCTCCTGTTCGCGGTCGTCAACCTCGCGCGGCACCTCGACGTGGATGCGGAGCAGGCGCTGAGCGACGCCAACCGGAAGTTCGAGCGGCGCTTCCGGCGGATGGAGGAGGCAGTGGCCGCGGCAGGCCGGGACCTCCGGGAATTGCCGATCGCGGTGCTGGAGGAATATTGGCAGGGCGCCAAACGCCAGGAGCGCGATTAGGCACCGGTGTCGCCCGTGAGACGGGCTCCCGCAGCCAGCCCGTCACACGGGCGACAGGAACCGTCACCCCGCCCCGGAATCCGGCTGTAGGAGCCCGTCCCACGGGCGACATCTTCCCGCAATTCAGCCACGGTTCATCGGCGCCGCTCTATCCTGCGCCCCGAGGCTCGGGAGTGGGTTCCCGTCCCAACGGTCAGGAGTAAGGACAATGAATACGAATACGATCCTGTCGGGTGCCGCGGCGGCGGTGCTGTTTCTCGCCGGTGGCTCCGCGCTGGCGGATGGCTATCCGCGCCGTGGCGCCGTCTACGATTACGCGCGGGTGCTGAGCGTCACGCCGAACGTCCGCTACGTGACGGTGCGGGCGCCGGTGCGCGAGTGCTGGGAGGAAACCCGCTATTACACCGTCGATCGTCATCCTCACAGCGATGTTGCCGGTACGCTCATGGGCGCGGTGCTGGGCGGCGTCATCGGCCACCAGTTCGGCAGCGGGCGCGGCAATGATGCCGCCACCGTGGCCGGCGTGCTGGCAGGCGCGGCGATCGGCAGCGACTCCGGGGACCGCGTGCGGGAGACGTATTCGCGCCCGGTGCAGCGCTGCGAAACCCGCTACACGACGCACCAGGAAGAGCGCATCGACAGCTACCGGGTCATCTACAGCTACCACGGCCAGAAATACGCGACCGACACGCCGTTCGACCCGGGCAAGCGCCTCCGCATCCGGGTGGACGTCCGGCCGGCACCGTATTGAATTCTGAGCGGTTCCGCATTGCATTCGCGCGGATGAGCCACCAGAATTCGGCGTCGTTCGGTGCCGTCGTTCGGTGCCGGGTCGTACTTTCGTACTTGTTGCCTGCGGAATTGCACGTACAACGCGTCGCGGGACGCAACAAGTACGAAAGTACGACCCGGCACCACTTGATCCGGCACCACTTCACCACTTCATTCAGGTCACGCCCATGCGAATGCTGTCGAAAATGCTGATGCTGGTACTGGCCGTGGCAGCCGTTCCCATGGCGTTTGCCGGCCCGGATCGCCCGCCGCACGACCAGGACGGCCGCTTTTTCGTCGCCCAGCAGGACGGGTTGACGCTGAACGAAGCCGTGGAGAGGGTGCGGCGGAAGTACCAGAACAGCCGCATTCTCAGCGCCGAAACCCGCCGCAACGGCAACCGCGAAGTGCACATCATCAAGGTGCTGACCGAGGACGGCAAA
>DASSBS010000116.1:0-12858 GCA_035698445.1 Woeseiaceae bacterium | reverse complement strand
GACGTCGCGAGCCTTCTGCAAACGAGCACGGTGGCGGCCGGGGCGCCGCAGGTCACGCCGGCTCTTTCCTCCGTCAATGTGGTTAACGGCGGTCTCGGCACCTCGACCCTGTCGCTCAGGGGCCTGGGTGCCAACCGCACGCTGGTCCTGCTGAACGGCCGGCGCGTCGGTCCCGCCGGCGTGCAGGGCTCCGTCTCGGCGTTCGACCTCAACAGCATCCCGCTGGCCGCGATCGAGCGTGTCGAGATCCTGAAGGACGGCGCCTCATCCATCTACGGCTCCGACGCCATCGCCGGCGTCGTGAACATCATCACGAAGAAGGGCGAAGGCGGCGAAGTCAGCGCCTTCTACGCGCAGCCGGCCCAGTCGGGCGGCGAGCAGCTACGCGTGAGCGGATCCTGGGGCACGGAACTGGATCGCGGCTATTTCCGCATCACCGGCGACTACAGTCACAATGAGATCCTGCAGCGCGGCGAGCGCGATTACTTCGACTGCGACGAGTACTATATCTTCGACAAGGACACCGGCCGGCGCGACGACCTGGTCGACCCGCGCACCGGCGAGTTCTACTGCGATACGCTGCCGTGGGGTCACGTCTGGGTGTACGACTACGCCAGCTCATTCGACAGTCCGGTCGACCCTTTCACGACCAATGCCGGTCCGCCCGTGTTCCTGATGCAGTACGATGAGGATGGCGCGCTGGCGGCGAATGGCCTCCCGCCGCTCGCCACGTCCGCCAACCCCTACTGGATGACGGCACCGGCAGGCTGGTTCCCCGTCGGGCAAGGCGATCCCCTCTCGGATTCCCTGACGGACGCGGACCCGCCGATCCAGAACACGACCACGCTGGTGCCCGAATCCGAATCGATCACGGCCTTCCTGGAAGGCGAGTACCAGTTGACGGATGACACGACGGCGTATGGCGAGGTGCTGCTCAGCCGCCGCGAAACGACCGACGTCGCCTGGCGCCAGTTCTGGACCTACGTCTACAACGAAAACTTCAACTTCGTGAACTTCGACGTCGTACCCGGCTCCGGCGACCCGATGAGCGCCGGCTGGCGCGGCGCCCAGTGGCTCAGCCCGTTGTCGCTGACGGGTCACAGTGACCAGCGGGTTACCGTGGACTACCGGCGTTTCGTTGCCGGGCTCCGCGGCGAATTCGATACCGTGCTCCCGGGCTGGGATTGGGACCTGGCTTTCCAGCACAGCTACTCGGACGGCGAGTACGAAGACGAGCAGATCCTGAACGACGCGATGACGATGAAGTTCACCGAAGACGGCTTCAGCACGGCCTCCTGCGAGGGCCAGGTCACCCCGATCTCCGGCCGGCAGTGCGTCGATATCGACTGGCTCGATCCGGCTTTCCTGCGCGGCGACGTCCCGCAGGAGGTCAAGGACTTTCTGTTTGCGGTAGAAACCGGCACGACGGAGTACACGCAGTGGTCGGTGGAAGGCTTCATGTCGGGCGACGTGATGGAGCTGCCGGCCGGCACGATGGCAGTGGCGCTCGGCTTCCATTACCAGGAGGACGAGATCGTCGATACACCGGGGCCGATCACTCTCAACAACAATTCCTGGTTCGGGAACACGGCCGGGATAACCGCGGGCGATGACAAGACAAGGGCCGTGTTCGCAGAAGTAGCCGTGCCGCTGCTGGCAGACGTACCGCTGATCGAGAGACTCGATTTCAACGCTTCGGTGCGCTACACGGATGTCGAGTCCTACGGCAGCGACAGCACTTACAAGCTGGGCGCCAACTGGACGCTGACCGACACCTTCCGGGTGCGCGGCACCTACGGGACGTCGTTCCGCACGCCGGCGCTCTATGAGCTGTACCTGGCCGAGCAGACGAGCTCGCCGTTGTCGGCGCGGGACTCGGACCCGTGCACCACCTGGGGGACGGCGCTCGAAGAGGGCGCTATTTCCCAGCGTGTTGCGGACAACTGCGCGGCGGACGGGTTACCGCCGGACTTCTTCTTTACCGTCTCGCCAACCGTGGTTACCGGTGGCGGCCTCGGGGTGCTCGGAGCGGAGACTTCGGACGCGCTGACGGCCGGCTTCGTGTGGCAGCCCGAGTTCGCGGACCTGAGCCTCTCCGTCGATTACTTCGATATCGAGGTCCAGGACGAAGTCAGCGTGATCGGTGCGCAGAACATCACGTTCGGCTGCTATGAATCGGAGTTCTTCCCCGAAGATCCGCTGTGCGACCTGTTCACCCGGGCTCCTCTCGATGCCGGAGGCGGCATCATTCCGGGGTCCATCCTGGAGATCAGGGACAGCTACATCAACATCGCCGAACAGCGAAACCGCGGCATCGACGTCCTGGTGCGATATGCGCAGGACACTCGGTGGGGCACGCTGACGGTCGATACGCAGCACACGTTCCAGCTCGAGGACACGCTGGCGGTGTTCGCAGACACGGCGGAGGACCTCGCCGGGCAGGCAGGACATCCGGACTGGGTGGCCAACCTGAATACGACCTTGCAGCGGGACCTGTGGTCCTTCTTCTGGGGCGTCACCTACATCGGTGAGACCAACAACTACGAGAGCTTCGGCGCCACCGATGCCGGCTGGTACGGCGACGAGCGGGTCAATCTCGATCTCATCGGCGAGGCCACGATTTATCACAGCTTCTCGGTCAGCCGGGAGTTTGGCGACGGTTATTCGGCGAGGCTGGGTGTGTCCAACGCCTTCGACCAGGAGCCGCCGCGCCTCAGCTCGTACGCGACCGGCGGCGAAGTGGATGTCCTCGGCGGGGTCGCCTTCTACTCGCAGTATGACTGGTACGGGCGGCGGTTCTTCTTCGACGTATCGAAGGCGTTCTAGCCGGCACCGGCATCTTGCAGGAGCCCGTCATACGGGCGACCCGACGTGGGTCGCCCGTGTGGTGGCCGCCCGCCGCAGGGCTCTCTGCTGTATCCATCCCCTCACATCGACTACAGTACAAGGCCGCTCGCCGTACAGGGTCGATCATCGATGCGTCCATACCAGCCAGCCACGGCGCTCCTGGTCTCACTGATGCTCGCGGGCTGCGGGAACGGCGAGGCGCCGGTCGCCTACGAGCTGAGCGGCTCCGCCATGGGCACGCGCTACAGCGTGACCATCGCGGAGCCGCTGACCGCGGAACAGCGCCAGGTGCTCGAAGGCCGCATCGACGGCACCATCGACGCGGTCGAACAGGCGATGTCCACGTACATCGTCGAATCGGACGTCTCGCGATTCAACGCGAGCCGCTCCACCGACTGGATCGAGGTTTCCGACAGCGTCTGCCACGCGGTGGCCGCCGCGCACGGTCTTAGCGAGCTCACGAACGGCGCCTTCGACATCACCGTGGGCCCGCTGGTGAACCTCTGGGGCTTCGGTCCTGAAACGGTCGAGCTCGCGCCGCCGCCCCCGGAGGAGATCAAGGCGGCGCAGGCGCGCGTCGGCTACCAGCGCGTGCACGCGGATTGCTCGCGGCCTGCGATCAGGAAGGACCGGGCCGACGTTTACATCGACCTGTCCGCGTGGGCGAAGGGCTATGCAGTCGACCGCGTGGCCGTGCTGCTCGATGACCTCGGCATCGAAAACTACCTGGCGGAAATCGGCGGCGAGCTGCGCATGACCGGCCGCAACGCGGAAGGGAAGCTCTGGGGAATCGGGATCGAGAAGCCCTCGGACAACGGCCGCGACATCCAGATGGTGATCCGGCTCACCGATCGCGCGGTGTCGACCTCCGGTGATTACCGCAACTACTTCGTGTACGAAGGCCAGCGCTATTCGCACCTGATCGACGGGCGCAAGGGTGCCCCGGTCTCGCACAACCTCGCTTCGGTTACGGTCGTTGCCGATGAGACCGCGTTCGCGGATGCCATGGCGACGGCGCTGCTGGTGCTCGGGCCCGACGAAGGCATGGAGCTCGCCGTGCGCGAAAACCTCGCCGCTTATTTCCAGCTCCGGCTGGACGAGGGCTTCGCGGAGAAGATGTCGCCCGCGTTCGAGGCGCTGGTGAACGGCAACTCCGCCATGTAGGAGCCCGTCTCACGGGCGACAGCGCACGATACCGCCCGCAAACTGTCGATATAATAAAGCTTGCCTCGACTCGCCAGCGGCCCCCTTGAAGGACGACCGCTATGAAACAACGAATCTCTGCTTTCCTCCTGGTCCTCGCCGTCGCGGCCGGCTGCGCCGTCAATCCGGTCACCGGCGAGCGCGAGCTCGTCCTGGTCGGCGTGGACCGGCAGATTGCGATGGGCGAGCAGAATTATCTGCCCATGCGGCAGGCGCAGGGCGGCCAGTACGATATCGATCCGGAGCTCACGGAGTACGTCCAGAGCGTCGGGCAGAAGCTTGCGGCCGTGAGCGATCTCGACCTGCCCTATGAATTCGTCGTGCTGAACAACTCGGTGCCGAACGCGTGGGCGCTGCCGGGCGGCAAGATCGCGGTCAATCGCGGACTGCTGACGGCGCTCGATTCCGAAGCCGAGCTGGCCGCGGTCCTCGGGCACGAGATCGTGCACGCGGCCGCCGGGCACTCGGCGAACCAGATCGAGCGCGGCATGCTGCTGCAGGGCCTGGTGCTCGGCACGGCGATCGCGACCAGCGACAGCGACTACGGCCGGCTGGCCGTGATGGGCGCGAACGTCGGCGCGCAGCTCGTCAACCTGAAGTACGGCCGGGAGGCCGAGCTCGAGGCGGACTACTACGGCATGCAGTATATGTCCGAAGCGGGCTACGATCCGCAGGGTGCGGTCTCCCTGCAGAAGACCTTCGTCGAGCTCGCGGAAGAACAGAACACGGACAGGAGCTGGCTGGCGGGGCTCTTCTCCTCGCATCCGCCTTCGGAGGAGCGCGTGCAGGCCAACATCCGGACGGCCGCGAGCCTGCCCCCCGGCGGCATCATCGGCGAGGAACGCTTCGAGGAAGCGATGGCGAAAACCATGGAGGTGCGGCCGGCGTACGAAGCGTACGACGCCGGCCGCAAGGCGCTCGCCGAGGGGAACACGGAGCTCGCCCTCGAGAAAGCGGACAAAGCCATCTCCATTTTCCCGGGGGAAGCGCATTTTTACGCCTTGCGCGGCGATGCGCGCATGGTGAACGGACGCTACGAGCGCGCGGTCGAGAGTTACGACGAAGCCATCGAACGCCGCGACGACTTCTTTTATTACTACCTGCAGCGCGGGCTCGCCTACAACGAGCTCGGCCGCGAGGAACGCGCCGTCGACGACCTGCAGAAAAGCCTGACCTACCTGCCGACGGCACCGGCGCATTACACGCTCGGCAATATCGCGCTGGAGCGGGGCAACCGCGCCGCGGCGGTCGAGCACCTGAAGGTGGTCGCCGGCGGGCAGGGCGAGATGGCGGAAGCCGCGCGCGCGTCGCTCATTCGGCTCGATCTCGCGCAGAATCCGGCGAGCTACATCCTCACCGGTTGCGATGCGGACAGCGAGGGCAATCTCGTCGTCCTGGTCAAGAACAACACGCCGGTGCCGGTTACCGACGTCGGCATCGCGGTGCAGTTTCGCAATGATGCCGGCGTGCCGCGGCGCCTCGACCGGCGCATCGGCGGCGTGATCCCGCCCGGCCAGGTCGTGAGCCTGCGCACCGGCCTCGGTCCGTACGTGCCCGGCAGCGCCTGCCCCGTACAGGTCATCGGCGCGCGCGTGGCGCGCTGAGAAACCGCGAACCACCCCAAGTAGCTGGTCCGACCCCGCTGTAACCTTTTGCGGGGCGGGGGCCTATAAGCGGGCATACTCCTGGAAGGAAGCTGCCATGCGTTTGTTTCGTTTGCTCGCTTTGATGCTGATTGTGGCCGTGCCGGCGGCCGTGCGCGCGGAGGTCGAGGCCGGGGATATTCCCGGCCAGGCCGACTGGTACCTGCACGCCGATCTCGCGGCCATGCGCGCGGTGCCGTCCGGGCACGCGCTTTATGCATGGCTGAACGACGAGGTGTTCGCCGACGTGAAGCAGGAGATCGGCATCGACATCGGCGCGGAGGTCGATTCCGTCACCGCGTTCGCGGACGAGGCGCTTGGCGCCGTGCTGCTCGTGGAGGGACCGATCAGCCAGCAGACGCGCGACAAGCTGCTCGCGCTCGCGACACTCAAGGCGAAACTCGACACCGGAAGCTACGACGGCAAGACCTGGTACCACGTCCAGCGCGGTGAACACCGCAAGCGAGGCAAGCGCTCGCTGGAGGCGTTCGACGATTCCGCGTGGTTCACTTTCGAGGTCGAGGACAAGCTGATCGTGACGTCCACGCAGGAGCAGCTCGAGGCGCTGCTCGATAGCGGCGGGCGCCTCGCGGGCACGGGCAGCCATGCCGGCTCGCTGTTCGTGCTGACGGCGGACAAGGAGTTCGTGCAAGCCGGCGCGCGGACGGCGGAGCTCGCCGACGACGATACCGACTGGAATTCCAACATCCTGCGGAACACCGAGAAAGTAGCGCTCCTGGTATCGGACCGCGACGGCCTGGTCGCCGTCGAGGCACAGCTCGTATCGAAGGATCCCACGATCACGCGCTCGCTCGGCGGTATCATCAACGGACTGGTCAGCCTGCAGGCGTTCAACGAGGATATCGATCCCGCCGTGCGCACGATCATCCAGAACACGAAAATCGAGGTCCTGGACAACGTGCTGTCGATCGATATGGTGTTCGATCCGGCCATCGTCGTGCGCGTACTCGACGAGAGGCATGCCGGCACGCAGTGAAAACGGACGAGGAACTGGTCACGGCGGCGCTGGAGGGCTCGACTCCCGCGTTCGCCGAGCTGGTGCAGCGCTACCAGCAGCGGCTGCTCCGGTTCCTCCTCACGCGCTGCGCGACGCGCGCGGATGCCGAGGACGCCCTGCAGGACACGTTCCTCAACGCGTACCGTTACCTCGCGAGCTACCGGCCGCAATGGCGCTTCAGCACCTGGCTGTACCGCATCGCGATGCGCAATGCCGCACGGAAGCGAGGGGGCGAAACGCTGCCTTACACCGATTGTCCCGACGAGTCCGCGGATCCTCTTGCCGCGTGCATGCGGGATTCCGAGCGGGACAACGCCTGGCAGGCGGCCGGCAGGCTCCTCACGCCCGAAGCGCAATCCGCACTGTGGCTGCGTTACGTGGAGGACCTGCCGATCCGCGAGGTCGCCCGCGCGCTCGGGCGCTCGCAGGCCTGGACCAAGGTCACGCTGATGCGTTCGCGGCGGCGACTGCAATCGGCGCTGGCGGACGCCGCCGCGCCAGGCGAGAGCAAGGCTTATGGATGACTTCGAACAGAAACTGAAGCGGGACGCCGCAAAGCTGCCGGCGGAGATCACGCCGGAGCTCGAGGCGCGCCTGCGCGCCTCGCTCGCCGCACAGGCGCCGCCACGCGCCGCCCGCAAGCCAGCGATCCCGCGCCGCGGGTGGCTCGCCGCCGGCCTGACCGGCGCCGCGGCCGCCGTCCTCACGATCGCGCTGCTACCGCGCGAGCCGCAGCCGCCACCGCAGCCGGTCGCCGTGGCGCCGGCGGCGCGCACGGCTCCCGAGCACGCCGCGACCCTCGACCACACGTTGCCGCTGCCGGTCGAGCCGCCGGACCTGACGGCGCCCCTCGAGCAAGAGCTCGCGAACCTGCGCGCGGACCTCGAGCAGGCGCGCCGGCGGGTCGCCGACGACATGGCTTTTTAAGCTTGGCGGATCAATCACTTCCGCCAGCGATTCCACATCGTGGCAGGCGCATTCTGCAGTGGAAATCGACGCCTGAATCCTCTATCCTGAATGCGTACCAGTCCGCCAGCAAAAAGGGGATGCCGTAGAAGCAGGGACGTCGCAGGGGGAAAAATCGCGAGCGTTCGAGCCCGACGGCGGACGCACACTTCGCGAGCAGAGCACGGAAGCCGACGGTTCATGGGGACCGGGTTGCTGATGCGACTCCAGACTGGCTGCAACAAAAAAATCCGCGAAAGATCACGTTAGAAGGGTGCGTCAGGTATGCCTCTAGCCGTAGTGTTGATCCTGTTGGTCGTGGGCTCGCTCGTGTTTCATTTCCTGAGCCCCTGGACGTTTACGCCGATCGCTTCCAACTGGTCGACGATCGACGACACCGTCGGCATCACCTTGTGGGTCACGGGTTTCGTGTTCGTCGCGGTCAACCTCTTCATGGCCTATGCCATCATCCGCTACCGGCATCGCAAGGACCGGCGCGCGGCTTACGACCCGGAAAACAAGAAGCTCGAATGGGCATTGACGATCTTCACCGCGATCGGCGTCGCCGCGATGCTCGCGCCCGGCCTGTTCGTGTGGGCGAAGTTCGTCGACGTGCCGGAGAACGCGCTCGAAGTCGAAGCCGTCGGCCAGCAATGGCACTGGAGTTACCGCCTGCCGGGCGAGGACGGCGAGTTCGGCAACGCGGATACGCGCCTCGTCTCGTCCGACAATCCGTTCGGGCTCGACCCGGACGACCCGCTCGGCCAGGACGATGTGCTGGTCTCCGGCGCGGAGGTGCACCTGCCGCTGGACCGGCCGGTCCGTTTCTGGCTGCGTTCCAAGGACGTGCTGCACAACTTCACGGTCGCGCAGTTCCGCGTGAAGATGGACCTCGTGCCCGGCATGGTCACGCACATGTGGCTGACGCCGACCCGCACGGGGCGCTTCGAGGTGCTGTGCGAGGAGCTCTGCGGCATCGCGCATCACACGATGCGCGGTGCGGTGATCGTCGAGGAGCCGGAGGCGTTCCAGGCCTGGGCCGCAAGCTTCCCGACCTTCAGCGAGCGGCAGGCGGCCGCGGAGGGCAATGCCGCCGCGGGTGCCGCGCAGTACGCTGTCTGCGCGGCCTGTCATGGGCCGCAGGGGCAGGGCCTGCAGGCAATGAACGCGCCGAACCTCACGGGGCTCGGCGGCTGGTACATCGAACACCAGCTCGAGAATTTCAAGGCCGGCATTCGCGGCGCGCACGAGAAAGATACGTACGGGCGCCAGATGGCGCCCATGGCGCGGACGCTCGCGACGCCGCAAGCCGTCGACAATGTCATCGCCCATATCGCGACGCTGCCCGGTGCGCCGGCGCAGGCGACGGTCGAAGGCAATGCCGCGGCGGGCGCGGAATACTTCACGGTCTGCGCCTACTGCCACGGCGCGCAAGGCCAGGGCAGGCAGGCCATGAACGCGCCGCAGCTCGCCGGCCAGGACGACTGGTATCTCGTGCGGCAGCTAGAGAACTTCCGCGCCGGCATCCGCGGCGGCCATCCGCAGGATTATTACGGCAAGCAGATGAGCTTCATGGCCGACATCCTGCAGAAGGACGACCACGCGATCAGCGACGTCGTCGCCTATATCAACACGCTGCCGGTGGACAGCGAAACCGATGACGGCGCGGTGCCGGCGCGGGCGCGCCCCGGCACCGCCGACACGCTGCACGGCAACGCGGCAGGGGTACACTAGATGGCATACGTTGCAATCGCCGATCGCGACCACGAGATCGAGCACCACGATCCACGGAGCTTCATCACCAAATACGTCTGGAGCCAGGACCACAAGGTCATCGCCATCCAGTACGGCCTGACCGCCATCTTCGTCGGTCTCATCGCGCTCAGCCTCTCGGTGATGATGCGGCTGCAGCTCGGCTTCCCCAACGAATTCTCGTTCATCACGCCGGAAAGCTATTACCAGTTCATCACCATGCACGGCATGATCATGGTGATCTACCTGCTCACTGCGCTGTTCCTCGGCGGCTTCGGCAACTACCTCATTCCCCTGATGTGCGGGTCGCGGGACATGGTGTTCCCGTACATGAACATGCTGAGTTACTGGGTGTACCTGCTGTCGGTGATCATCCTGCTCACCAGCTTTTTCGTGCCGAGCGGCCCCACCGGCGCGGGCTGGACGCTGTACCCGCCGCAGGCGATCTCGCCCGGCACGGCGGGCGTGGAGTGGGGCATCATCCTCATGCTGGTGTCGCTCGCGGTCTTCATCGTCGCGTTCACCATGGGCGGCCTGAACTACGTCACCACGGTGCTGCAGGCGCGCTGCCGCGGCATGACCCTGATGCGCCTGCCGCTCTCGGTGTGGGGCATCTTCATGGCCACCATCCTCGGCCTGCTCGCCTTCCCCGCGCTGCTGGTGTCCGCGATCATGATGCTGCTCGACAAGACGCTCTACACCAGCTTCTTCATGCCGGACATGGCGTCCGCCGGCGGCGACATGGCGAATTACACGAACGGCAGCCCGATCCTGTTCCAGCACCTGTTCTGGTTCTTCGGCCACCCGGAGGTCTACATCGTGGCGCTGCCGGCGTTCGGCATCGTGTCGGACCTGCTCTCCACGCATGCGCGCAAGAACATCTTCGGCTACCGGATGATGGTCTGGGCGATTCTCGCGATCGGCGGCTTGAGTTTCATCGTGTGGGCGCATCACATGTACGTCAGCGGCATGAACCCCTATTTCGGGTTCTTCTTCGCGACGACGACGCTCATCATCGCGGTGCCGACGGCACTCAAGGTCTATAACTGGGTGCTGACGCTGTGGCGCGGCAACATCCACCTCCGGGTGCCGATGCTCTTTGCCATCGGCTTCATCTTCACCTTCATCCACGGCGGGCTCACCGGCATTTTCCTCGGCAACGTGGTCGTGGACCTGCCGCTGTCGGACACGTATTTCGTCGTCGCGCACTTCCACATGGTGATGGGCGTGTCGCCGATCCTCGTCGTCTTCGGCGCGATCTATCACTGGTTCCCGAAGATCACCGGCAAGATGTATAACGAGACGCTCGGCCGCTGGCATTTCTGGCTGACGTTCCTCGGCACGTATTCGATCTACCTGCCGATGCACTACCTCGGGTTCTTGGGAGTACCGCGGCGTTACTTCGCGATGGGCGACACGGCCTTCATGCCGGACTCCGCGATGGCGCTGAACGAAAGCATCACGATCTCCGCGATCTTCGTCGCGCTCACGCAGCTCATCTTCCTCTACAACATGATCACGTCCGTGAAGAGCGGGAAGAAAGCGGACCCGAATCCCTGGGGCGCGACGACGCTCGAATGGCAGACGCCGGACACGCCGCCGAAGCACGGCAACTGGGGGCACGAGCTGCCGGAAGTGCACCGTTGGGCCTACGACTACAGCGTGCCGGGCTATCCGGAGGACTTCATCCCGCAGAACGTCCCGGCCGACAAGGCGCCGGTCGGGCGCGAGCACGGGGTCAAGCATGCATAGGGGCGCGCGCCCGGATTGCCGGCGGAGCGGGTTTTCCGCATGACCTTCACGCTCGTTCTGCTTGCGATCATCATGGCCACGGTGCTCGGCTGGCTGCTGCGCCAGACGATCAACACGGCGCCCTGGGAATCGCGCGCGGCGGACGACGCGGTTTCCGGCACGGCGTTCGACAACCGCACGCGCTCGCTTGCGCTCGCGGCATTCCTCGCCGTCGTCACGTCGCTGTTCGCGCTGTTCATCAGCGCCTATTTCATGCGGCGGCACATGCACGACTGGAACGCGTTGCCGGAGCCGGACATCCTGTGGGTCAACACCGCGCTGCTGGTGCTGGCCAGCCTCGTCTATCACCGCAGCCGCGCGGCGGCGACCCGGGGCGAGGCCGGGCGGCTGAAGATCGGCCTCGGCTTCGCCGGGCTGCTCACCTTCCTGTTCCTGGCAGGGCAGCTACTGGCCTGGCAGCAGCTCCATGCCGCCGGCTATTACGTGAGCAGCAATCCCGCGAACGCGTTCTTCTACCTCCTGACCGCGGTGCACGGGCTGCACCTGCTGGGCGGTCTCTGGGTGTGGGCGCGCTCCGCGATCAGGGTCATGACCGGCGCCGAAGCCGATGCGGTGCGAACCAGCGTCGAGTTGTGCGCCGTGTACTGGCATTACCTGCTGCTCGTCTGGATCGTGCTCTTCGCGCTGCTCTTGTACACCTAGGACAAAACCAAAACCAAGGTCGGGACCGATGTCGGAAGCTGTCGTAACGGAAATGGGAGGCGCCCTGCCGCAAGGCACCCGCGGGGTCGTCAACGACTTCTCCTCGGACAAGCAGGCGTTCCACGTGCCTTGGGGGAAGGCCATGATGTGGATCTTCCTGCTGAGCGACACGTTCATCTTTAGCTGTTTCCTGATTTCCTACATGACGGTGCGCATGTCGACCAAGGAGCCGTGGCCACCGATGACCGAGCTGTTCGGGGCGCACATCGGGGGCGTGTCGGTGCCGCTCTTCCTGATCGCGATCATGACCACGGTGCTCATCACCTCCAGCGGCACCATGGCCATGGCCGTGAACATGGGCTACCGCAAGGATCGCAACAAGACCTTCTGGCTGATGGTGGCCACCGCCGTGCTCGGCGCCACCTTCGTCGGCATGCAGGCAATGGAATGGACCAAGCTGATCGTGCACCACGGCGTGCGGCCGTGGGGGAACCCCGAGGGCGCCGCGCAGTTCGGTTCGGCGTTCTTCATGATCACGGGCTTCCACGGTTGCCACGTGACGGCCGGTGTGATCTACCTGTTGGTCGTCGCGACGCGCGTGAAGCGCGGCTTCTACGAAAAACGGGGCGGCAATTACGAGATCGTCGAGATCGCCGGGCTTTACTGGCACTTCGTCGACCTCGTCTGGATTTTCATCTTCGCATTCATTTATCTCTGGTAGGCGGGAATCCGTATGGCGCAAGAAGGGCAACAACATCCGATCGCGATCTATTTCTGGATCTGGGGTCTCCTGTTCTTCATCAGCTTCTGCTCCTACATGGTCGACTACCTGCAGATACAGGGCTATCTCCGTTGGTGGTTGATCGTCATTTTCATGCTCATCAAGGCCGGGTTCATCGTCGCGATCTTCATGCACATGAAGTGGGAGCGGCTGGCGCTGAAGCTCGCCATCCTCGTGCCACCGGTGGCAATCATCATCCTGATGTCGCTCATGTC
>DASSBS010000115.1:0-12863 GCA_035698445.1 Woeseiaceae bacterium | reverse complement strand
GTTGATGGTGACGTACATCGCGTGATCGGACACCGGCGTCTTGACCTTGTAGGTCGAGCCGATGAGCATCTCCGGCCGCTCGAGCTTCTCGTGCATGCGGATCACTTCCGCCGGCCGGGCGCCGGGCTCGCTGCCGCGCTTTACCTCGGGCTTTACCTCGGGCTTGGCCGCTTCCGCCGGTTTGGCCGCCGGCGGCTTGACGCCGTAGCCGACGATCTTCTTTGCGATTTTGGTCCTGCTCATCTCGTTATCCCGTTGATCTTGTCGCCGGGCGGGCCGTAGCGCGCCGTCAGAACTTGCCGTAATAACCTTCCTTCAGGGCATCGAACAGGTTGGCCGCGGTGTGCACCTCGCCGTCGTACTCGATCTCCTCGTCGCCCTTGACCTCGATTTCCGTGCCGTCCTCCAGCGTGAACGTATAGACGGTGTTCTTCAGGTCCCGTTCCTTGACGAGCACGCCCTGGAAAGCCTCGGGGTTGAACCGGAACGTGGTGCAGCCCTTCAGGCCCTGCTGGTAGGCGTACAGGTAGACGTTCTTGAAATCCTCGTACGGGTAGTCGGTCGGCACGTTGGCGGTCTTCGAGATCGACGAATCGATCCACTTCTGCGCCGCCGCCTGGATGTCGACGTGCGCGGTCGGCGTGATGTCCTCCGCGGTGAGGAAATAATCCGGCAGCGCGTCTTTCGATTCTGCCGTGCTCTTCCCGGCCGTCGGATCGCCCGGCGGCAGCGCCCGCGGGTTCACCAGCTCCCGGTAGGCGAGCAGCTCGAAGGAGAACACGTCCACCTTTTCCTTGGATTTCTTGCCCTGGCGGATCACGTTGCGGAAATAGTGATGCGCGAAGCTCGGCTCGATGCCATTGCTCGCGTTGTTCGCGAGCGACAGCGAGATCGTGCCGGTGGGCGCGATCGAGCTGTGGTGCGTGAAGCGCGCGCCGACTTCCGCGAGGCCTGCAACGAGCTCCGGCGCCTCCTCGGCGATCCGCTGCATGTAGCGGCTGTAGCGGCTGTGCAGCAGGCGGCCCGGCACGTGATCGCCGACGCCATAGCCGTCGGCCGCCATCTCCGGCCGCTTCGCCAGCATCTCCGCCGTGACCTCAAACTCCTCCGACATGATCGGCGCCGGCCCTTTTTCCCGGGCCAGCTCGAGCCCGGCTTCCCAGCCGGCGAGCGCGAGCTGCTTCGACACTTCCTCTGTGAACTCGACCGATTCCGGTGTGCCGTATTGCATGCGCAGCAGCGTGATGGTGGACCCGAGCCCGAGGAAGCCCATGCCGTGCCGGCGCTTGCGGAGAATCTCCGTGCGCTGCTGCGGCAGCGGCAACCCGTTGATCTCCACCACGTTGTCCAGCATGCGCGTGAACACCTTCACGACCTGCCGGAACTCGTCCCAGTCGAAGCGCGCTTTCTCCGTAAACGGAGCCACGACGAACCGGGTGAGGTTGATCGAGCCGAGCAGGCAGGAGCCGTAGGGCGGCAGCGGCTGCTCGCCGCAGTTATGCGCATGCAGCCCGTTCGCATCAAACGTGTTGATGCCGGGTACCTGTACGTCGTAGACGTCCTCGATGCCGTCAGGCTCGACCGCCGTCACGCGCGCGACAAACCGCTCGCGGTTCGGCGAACGGCGGTAACCGGTCAAGGCGCGATTCAGCCGCGCCATTTTCGCGGAGTCGGCGAAGCCAATGCGCTCTGCATAAAGCACAAGATTCTCGCCGGAAACGACCAGCTCGTGCTGCGGCCGCGTCGCATGGACCACAGGTCCGCCGCGACCATCCGGTAACACGGCTTCGCCGGCTGGCCGCCGGTCACTTCGGTCGCTATAGATCGTGGACGCGATGCCAAGGCGCAGCAGCATGCGCTGGACGCCTTCGAGCGCCGGCAGGCCGGATTGGGCGAGCCGCACGCTCACGCCCTTTGCCTGGGTCCCCGGCACCGATCCGTCCGCGTCGAACAATCCCCGCAAAAAGCCCGCATGGAATGCGCTCGACTCGCGTTCGATGGAAAGCGTCACGGTCCTGGTGCCGGGCGTGATTCCAAGCTCGCTCGCGAGAGATCGGAGCGCCGCGCTTTTCAGCCGGTATTCACCCCTGCCCGTCACCTCGTGCCAGCCGGCGAAATCGGACCGGTGAGTCAGTGAGCGTGCTGCAGCCTCGGTCGTCGCCATCATTGCGCGTACGCCGGCATCGCGCTCGCTGACGTCCTCGTTCACGGCGACCGGCGGCAGCCAGGCGGACAGCACCGCGCAATCCGTTTTGACAGTGCCGTCGCCGACAAGAAGCCCGAGCAGGTAGCCTTCCGCGTCACCATGGCGACCCGGCCACTCGGCGCGTTGGCGGTGGTCACCGAGCAGCACCCGGTCGCCGGATCGTAATGCGCCGGCAGCGCACCACTCCGTCTCGCGCACCCAGCGCGTCAGCGTGGTGACGCGCCGGACCCGATGATCCGCCGTCAGGCGCAGCGCGTAGCCTTCAGCGGTCCGCAGCTTGACGACCGGCTTCGTCGCGGTACGGAAAAACCCTTTCGGGCCGGTACGGTAGTCATTACCGTCCACCCTCGCGACGAACGGCATGCCCGTGAGCTCCGAGACCTGGCGCGGCCCGGACGCGGTATGCACCCAGGTATCCGCGGTCACGCAGGGATTGGTGGCGCGGATCTTCTCGCAGAACCAGTTGTTGTTCATCTCGTTGACCCGGTCGATCAGCACGAAGCCCGGCTCCGCGAAATCGTAGGTCGACGCCATGATCAGGTCCCACACCCGGCGCGCCGGGAGCCGCTTGTATATCTTGCAGGCGACCTGGCCCTCGGCGTTGCGCAGGTACTTGTCGTGTTCAGGCCATTCGCGCCAGACGAACTGATCCTCGTCATCGACCTCGAGACCCTCCTGTTCGGCTTCCTTCGCCGTCACGGGGAAGGCAAGCTTCCACTCCGCGTCGTCGATCACCGCCTGCATGAACTCGTCGGTCACGAGCAGCGACAGGTTGAACTGGCGCAGCCGCCCGTCTTCCCGCTTCGCGCGGATGAAGTCGAGCACGTCCGGGTGGCCGACGTCGAACGTCCCCATCTGCGCGCCGCGGCGGCCGCCGGCCGACGACACGGTGAAGCACATCTTGTCGTAGATATCCATGAACGACAGCGGTCCGGAGGTGTAGGCGCCGGCGCCGCTGACGTAGGCGCCTCGCGGCCGCAGGGTCGAAAATTCATAGCCGATCCCCGAGCCGCTTTTGAGCGTGAGCCCGGCTTCGTGGACCTTTTGCAGAATGTCGTCCATCGAATCGCCGACGGTGCCGGATACGGTGCAGTTGATCGTGGAGGTGGCGGGCTTGTGCTCGCGCGCGCCGGCATTCGAGATGATGCGCCCGGCCGGGATCGCGCCGCTCTTCAGCGCCCAGAGAAAGTCCTCGAAGCACTGCTCGCGCAGCGGCTCCGCCTCGACCTCCGCCAGCGCGCGCGCGACGCGCCGGTAGGTGTCCTCGATCGTGGCGTCGATCGGCCGGCCGTCCTTCGCGGCCAGCCGGTATTTCGCGCTCCAGATATCGAGCGATGCGGGCTGGAACGTGATATCGGCAACCGTGTTGGCGTCAAAATTCACAGCAGACTTCATGTGGCCCGGTACCCCCGACAAAAAGCGAATAGTTCCCCGCTCACCGCTGTTCGACCTGCAAGCGACGAGTGCCTGAAAAGGCGCTGTTTGTTCGTTATTCCGGACACAAGATGTTGTGTCCGCTCGAGCCCAAGATTATGCCCCGGGCGCGCGGCTGTCAAGGCTTTGCCGGTTTTTTTTCGGCCACACTTTCCTATGAAAAAACAGCATGTTGCATCGATTACTGCAGCGTTCGCTTTAAAAATAGCGGGAAAAAATCCTGCCTGCCGGGAAGACCGTTTCCGTCCATATCTAGTGTTCTCCCGTTACGGTCCCGTGCGCCCGTTCGAGACCTTGCCGCGGCGCCGCGGCGGCCGCCGCATCTGCTTGAAAACGCCGCGCGACGGCCCAATTACAAGGCCAGCGCCTGCGGCTTCCAAAGCGACTGCCAACCGTCGCGGCCAGCGGCAAAACCTTATGCGAGGAGCTTGAAAATGAACGTAACACGATCCGAACCCTGGAGGCTTTTCGATCTGCTGCATCGCGACCTCATCGAAGTTCCGGCCCGCTTCCGGACGGCGACCGGGGCCGCCGAATGGGTGCCCGCGGTGGACATCCTGGAAGAAAAAGAACGCTTCGTGCTGCGCGCCGATCTTCCCGGTATCGATCCGGACGCCATTGAAATCAGCCTGGAGAAGGGCGTGCTCACGCTCGCGGGCGAGCGGCGGGACGAGACGAACGCGCAAGCCGAGGGCTCGCAGCGCATCGAGCGGGCCAGCGGCAGGTTCCGGCGGCGGTTCACCCTGCCGGAGACGGTCGATGCCGGCAACGTGTCCGCCAGGAGCGCCAACGGCATACTCGAGATCACGATCCCGAAGCAGCCGGAAGTGCAGCCGCGCCGCATCACCGTGCAGGCAGCCTGATCCGGCGCCTGGCGGTGCGCTCGCCCATCACGGCATCTGCGACGATCCGCCCCCGTCCGGCATCCTTCAGATGCCGGACGGGGACATCATTGCCCGCCGTTCAAATGCGGACGACCTTTCCCGTCCGTCCCGCGGCCCGCCGCTAACGACGGCGCCTGAACCCGAACCAGACAAGGAACAATGCCAGGATGAAACGAGCCTACCTTCCCTACGGAATGTTCATTGCGGGCGCCCTGCTGGCGCTGACGATCACGGCCACCGCCCAGTTGCCGGATGCGGGCGGCGACAGCCCCATGCCCAGCCTGGCGCCGCTGGTCGAGAAAGTGTCACCGGCCGTGGTCAACATCCGCGTCAGCCAGACGATCCAGGGGCGATCGCCCTATGCCGACGAGATGTTCCGCCGCTTCTTTGGCCTGCCCGAGATTCCCGGGGGGCAAACCCAGGAAGTCGCGGCCGTGGGCTCCGGCGTGATCGTCGATGCCGAGAACGGTTACATCCTGACCAACAACCACGTCGTCGAGAACGCCGACGAAGTCCAGGTGTTTCTCTACAACGAGGATTCCCTCGAAGCCGAAGTGGTCGGCACCGACCCGGCGACCGACATCGCCGTCCTCAAGGTCGACCCGGACAAGGAGAACCTGGTCGAAATCCCGATCGGCGACTCCGAGGAACTGCGCGTCGGCGATTTCGTGATCGCCATCGGCAATCCGTTCGCGCTGGGCAATACCGTCACTTCCGGCATCGTCAGCGCGCTGGGACGGTCCGGCATCAGCCAGACCGGCCTCGAGGATTTCATCCAGACCGACGCATCGATCAACCCGGGCAATTCGGGCGGCGCGCTCGTGAACATGCGCGGCGAGCTCGTCGGCATCAACTCCGCGATCATCAGCCGCACCGGCGGCAATATCGGCATCGGCTTTGCCGTGCCGACGGAAATCGCCGGCTCGATCATGAAGCAGATCCTCGAGTACGGCGAAGTGCGGCGCGGCCTGCTCGGCGTCACGATCACGACGATCGACGAGGACACGGCCGAAGCGCTGGGCGCCGAGGTCGACCACGGCGCGCTGGTGTCGAACGTCCAGGAAGATTCCGCCGCCGAGGAAGCCGGCCTCAAGGTCGACGACATCATCGTGGAGGTCAACGACGAGCGCATCGACGACAGCCGCGACCTCGCGAATGCCATCGGGCTGAAGGGCCCGGGCGACGAGGTCACCATCGAGTACCTGCGCAACGGCGAACGGCAGACCACGACCGCGAAGCTGGGCGAGCGCTCCCTGCTCCAGGCGTCGGGTTCGGATATTCACCCGGGCCTCACGGGCGCCCTGTTCACCACCTCCACCGAGGGCGAGGGCGCCGTCGAGGTCACCGACGTCGAGCCGCGCAGCCCGGCGGCGCAGCGGGGCCTGCGTCCCGGCGACCTGATCATCGCGGTCAACCGGGTGCGCGTCCAGAACGTCGAAGACCTGCAGGAGATCGCGACCCGCAGCGACATCCTGTTCCTGCTGGTGCGCCGCGGCGATCGCCAGCTCATGCTGCAGGTCCGCTGACATGTAGGAGCCCGTCCCACGGGCGACCCGAACTGCTGGTCGCCCGTGGTGGGACGGGCTCCTACAAAAAGAACGGGCACGCGCCGGCCGCGTGTTCCGGGTGGTTGCAGGCCGCCCCTTCGCTGCGTAAGGTCCGGCCCATGGGGCGCCTTCGCAAACTACGCCGTCATTTCGCCGGCGTCATCGTGATTTGCTGGTTGTGCAGCGCCTGCGCGCAGGCGGAGTCCGTCCTCGACGACCGGCGCGCAGCTTTCCGCGCGGCCTGGCCCGCCGCCGAACGCGGCGACTGGGAGCCGGTGGCCGAGCGGCAATCCCTGCTCGCGGATTACGTGCTCTGGCCGGACCTGAAAGCCGCCTGGCTGCGCGCGCAACTGGACACGGTGGATGCGTCCGAGGTGCGGGCGTTCCTCGAGCAGTACGGCGACCTGCAACCGGCGCGCGAGCTCCGCTACCGCTTCGCGTTGCAACTGGCCGCGGACGGGCGCTGGCCCGAGTACGTCGACCTCTATGAGCGCCACTACCGCGACCTGCACGTCGCGAGGCTCGACTGCCTCGCGGCGCAGGCCGGCATTCTCTCCGAACGGCCGGACGAGGTCGTCGAGCTGGCGAAATCGCTGTGGCTGGTCGGCAGGAGCCAGGTCGAGGAATGCGATCCGGTTTTCGACTACCTGCGCGGTGCCGGGTTGCTCGAGGGCGAGCTCACCGAACGCCGCTTCGAGCTCGCGATCTCGGCGCGGCAGTTCTCGCTCGCGCGCTACCTCGCAAAATCCCTGGATGATGCCTGGCTCGAACGGGCCAATCGCTGGATCGAGGCCGGCCGGGACCCGCTCGCCTTCCTGAGTGCGGACGCCGGTTGCAACGGCAGCGGCGAGCATCGGCGGCAACTCCTGTACGCCCTCGAACGCCTCGCCGACAGCGATGCGCGGCTGGCGCGGGAACGCTGGGAGCAGGCGCGGGACGCGCATGGCTTTCTGCCTGCGGAAACCGCGAAGATCGCGCGCTACCTCGCGCTGTCGGCGGCGCAGCAGCACTTGCCGGAAGCCTTCCGCCTGCTCGGGGAGCTCGAGGGCGATGCCGCGGACGCCTATACCCGCGGCTGGCAGGTGCGCGCCGCGCTGCTCGCGCACGCCTGGGAGGACGTCATCGCCGCCATCCGGGCGATGCCGGCCGATGAACGGCGGGCACAGGAATGGCGCTACTGGCTGGGGCTGGCCCTGCGGCAGTCCGGGCGCGACAGCCGCGGGCTGCCGATCCTTACGGCGCTCGCGGGCGAGCGCAGCTACTTCGGCTTCCTGGCGGCGGACGAGCTCGGCACGCCCTACGCGTTCGCGCATGCCACTACGCCGGCCGTCGAGGATGCCCTGGACGAACTGGGCCAAATCCCGGCACTGGTCCGCGCCCGGGAGTTGTTCTATGTCGGGCTCGAAAGCCGCGGGCGTTCGGAATGGAACGATGCCGTCGCCGGCCTCGATGCCGGCGACAAGCTGCAGGCGGCTCTGCTCGCGCACCGCTGGGGCTGGCATTCGCAGGCGATCGCCACCGTGGCGGACATCGGCCACTACAACGACCTGGAGCTGCGTTATCCGCTGCCGTACGCCGATACTTTCCGGGAAGCCGCCGAAGCGGCGAACATCCGCGGGAGCTGGGCGTACGGCGTCGCGCGCAGCGAAAGCCTGTTCATGGCCGACATCCGGTCACACGCCGGTGCGGTCGGCCTGATGCAGCTCATGCCGGCGACCGGGCGGCGCACGGCGGCGCAGCTCGACCTGCCCTGGTCCGGGATCGCAACGCTTACCGATCCGGCCAGCAGCATCCGCCTCGGCACCACGTATCTCGGCAACATGCTCGAGCGCTTCGAGAGCAACGTCGTGCTGGCGACCGCCGCCTACAACGCGGGCCCGGAAAAGGTGGAAGAGTGGCTGCCGGCCGCGCAGCGCCTCGACGCGCGCATCTGGATCGAGAACATCCCCTACACCGAGACGCGCGAATTCGTGCGCCGGGTGCTGTTCAGCGACGCCATTTTCCACTGGCGGCTGACGGGCCGCACCAGCCGCCTGTCCGCGGCCCTCGACACCGTCCGGCCGGCGGCGGCCACGGAAGAGCTCTCACCGTCCGCCGGCGGGAGCTGACCGCCCTTCAGGACGAATCGGCGACCCGCTCCGGCGCTTCCTGCGCGGCCGACAACAGCTCCAGCCGTGCCGTGCGCTCGTCGACCGGCAGCGCCGCGACTTCCCGGGCCCGGTCGTAGAGGCAGGTGATGCGCTCGCCGCATTCGACGTACATGGCGCGGAACGCCGGCACCCAGCCTTCGTAGAGGCCGAGCGACGCCAGCCGCGCATTGTTCAGCGGTGCCGGCAACGGGTTCGTGTCGAGGCCGGCCGCGGCGAAGAGGGTTGCGGCGTCCGCCGACAGTGCGTCCAGGCGCGCGCGCTTCTGCCTGCGCTTTTCGTCGTCGTCGAGGTTCGAGGCGTAAAGGTCCCCGAGGTCCGCCTTCGCGGCCTCCACGAGCTGCAGCAGCTCGTGCCGCAGCGCGTTCGTGTCGCGGTACTCCTCGAGCGCATCGAGCTTGCCGCGGCGGGAGAACCAGCGCTCCAGCCCGATGTCGGACACCGCGCTCGCGAAGGATTCGTTGAACTGCGTGTCGCCTTTGACGTAGAGCTCCTGGTGCGCCAGCTCGTGGAACAGGGTCGCGACGAGATCCGCATTGCTCCACTGCATCATCGTATTCAGCACCGGGTCCGCAAATTTTCCGAGCGTCGAGTACGCCGACACGCCGCCCATGGCGACGTCGAAGCCGTCTTCCCGGAGCTCTTCCGCCTCCTCCACGGCGTCTTCCCGGTGGAAATAACCGCGATAGGCGACGCAGCCGGCGACGATGTAACACCATTCCTTCGGCTGCAGCGAGAACTCCGGCGCCGCGAACACGTTCCAGACGACGTAGTCACGGCCGAGGTCGGCATAGCTGCGATAGCTGTCGTTGTCCGGCAGCTTCAATTCCTCGATGGAAAACCGCCGCGCGTCCTGCACGAGCCGCAAGCGCTCTTTCAGCGCCTCCGATGCATCCGGATCGGCGAGGACTTCCGTCATGGGCCGCCGCTGGCTCATGAGCTGCGTATGGCCGCTGATGGCCTGCATGTAGTAACAGCCGTGGAGCGGCAGCACCCCCGCGATGGCCGCGAGACCTCCGATGATCAATAGCTTCTTGATTGTTACGAACCCCGAATATTTGCCGGGCGCGCCCCCCAGGCCCGCGCCCCCGGCAGTATGTCAGGTGTGACCGCCCCCGGCGATGCCGAGTTCCGCGCTTTTGGGACGTCGCCCGCGGCATTCAGGATAGAATTCCCGCATGGAGATTTACCTCGTCGGCGGCGCCGTGCGTGACGAGCTGCTGGGCTTGCCGGTGGCGGAGCGGGACTGGTGCGTCGTGGGCACGACGCCTGCGGAAATGAAAGAGCTGGGTTACCGCCAGGTCGGCAAGGACTTCCCGGTCTTCCTGCATCCCGAGACGAGCGAGGAATACGCGCTCGCACGCACCGAAAGAAAGACCGGCCCCGGCTACCACGGCTTCGAATTCCACACCTCGCCGGGCGTGACGATCGAGGACGATCTCGCGCGGCGCGACATCACCATCAACGCGATGGCGAAGGATGCGGACGGCAAGCTCGTCGATCCGTTCGACGGCCGCGCCGACCTGAAAGCCCGGGTGCTGCGGCACGTCTCGGACGCCTTCACCGAAGACCCGGTCCGCGTCCTGCGCGTGGCGAAGTTCGCGGCGCGTTTCGGTGGCCAGGGATTCCGCATCGCCGACGAGACCCTGGAGCTCATGGCCGCCATGGTCGACAGCGGCGAGGTCGACAAGCTGGTGCCGCACCGCGTCTGGAAGGAGACGGAAGCGGCGCTTGCCGGACCGGCGCCGCGGATCTTTTTCGAGGTCCTGCGCGACTGCGGTGCGCTCGCGGTGATCTTTCCGGAGATCGAGGCGCTGTTCGGCGTTCCGCAACCGCCGCAATGGCATCCCGAGGTGGACTGCGGCGTGCACGCGCTGATGGTGGTCGAGCAGGCCGCGGCGCTGAGCCCGGAGGTCGACGTGCGTTTTGCGGCGCTGGTGCACGATCTCGGCAAGGCGACCACGCCCAAGGCCAAGCTGCCGAGTCACCCCGGCCATGAGAAGCGCAGCGTCCGACTGATCAACGTCATGGCGAGCCGGCTGCCGGTGCCCTCCGCCTGCCGCGAGCTGGCGCTGCTGGTCGCCGAGTTCCACGGTCACAGTCATAAAGCGTTCGAGCTCCGGGCGGCGACGATTCTCAAGGTGCTGGAGCGTGTCGACGCGTTCCGCCGCCCCGACCGTTTCCGCAAATTCCTCGTCGCCTGCGAAGCCGATGCGCGCGGCCGCACCGGCTTCGAAGAACGGCCTTACCCGCAGGCCGAATACCTGCTGGGCGCGAGGCAGGCGGCGGCGAAAATATCCGCGCGCGAGTTCGTGCGGGAAGGCCTCGAAGGCCCGCAGATCGGCGACGCGCTGCGGCGCAAGCGGCTGCAGGCGATCAGCGCCTATAAAGCCGACACCGCCGTCATGTAGCGCCTACACGACCACGAGCAAGATCACCGCTGCCAGCAAAATCCGGTAAACGGCGAACGGCACCAGCCCGATCGAGTTAATGACTCGCATGAAGAAGTTGATGGTCAGGTAGGCGACCACGCACGAGATCAGGGCGCCCATCGCCAGCGTGCCGAAAGTGGCCGTGGCGCCTTCCATGAAAACCTGCGCCGTCTCGTAGAGCGCCGCGAGCAGGATCACCGGCACGGACAGCAGGAACGAAAACCGCGCCGCTTCCCGGCGTTTGAGTCCGAGCGCCATGCCCGCCGTGATCGTAACGCCCGAGCGAGACGTGCCCGGAATGAGCGCGAGCGCCTGGGCCATGCCGATCAGCAACGCGCCACCGATACCGAGATCGGCCATCTCCCGGCGGCGCTTGCCGAACCAGTCGGCCAGCGCCAGCAGGACCGCGTACCCCGACAGCGTCACCACCACCACCTTCGGGTCGCGCAGGTTCTCGGCGATCCAGCCGGCGAACAGCAGGCCGGCGATCGCGGCGGGAATCGTGCCGAGGGCGATGCACAGGGCGAGCTGCGATTCGCGCGACCTCGTATCGCCGCCGAGCACCCGAAAGGCCCCCTGCACCGTGCGCAAAAGGTCCTCGCGAAAATACAGGCAGATTGCCACCAGCGTGCCGAAGTGCACCGCGACGTCGAACACGAGGCCCTGGTCCTTCCAGTCCATGACGTTCGGTACCAGCACCAGGTGGCCGGAGCTCGACACGGGCAATATCTCGGTGAGTCCCTGCACGACGGCAAGGACGACGATGTGAATCCAGCTCAAGCGTTGTTCCTGTTGCTCTTGTTCGTATTCGAGGTGTTCGTTTTCGAGGTCTTCGTAGTCAAAGCGTGTGCGCCCGGTCCGCGGCGGCAAGGGCCGGCGGCCGCTCGATCTCTCCGCGGCTGAGGCCGATGCATTTGAAGCGCTCGCCCATCTCGCCCGGCAGGGTCAACCGGCCCACCTGGCGGGACAGTTCGGCCTGACCGGCCGTGGACGAGGGTACCGCAGCGGCGAATTCCTGTTCCAGGCCGCCGTGCACCAGGAAGTGAGCCTGCGACACGAAGCCCGCGATGTCCATGCCGGCGTTCACCGCCGCTTCGGCGACCGCGGTGAAATCCACCCACGCGGTAATGTCCTGGATGCCGGGATACACCAGCGGATCGTCGTGCGCGCGGTGCCGGAAATGGCAGCGCAGCCAGCCGCCGGAGCGGTCCGGCGCATAGTACTCGCGGCGTGACACGCCGTAATCGAACAGGAACACGAGGCCTTTGCCGAGGCAGCCGGCGACGTCCGCCACCCACGCCGGCAAGCCGGCCGACACCTCGGACTCGTAGCCGTCCGGCAGCGGCGTACCCAGGGACCCCTCGATCTCCCGCACCGCTTGCTCCAGGAACGCGGGCGCGGGGGCGCTGGTCCACGCGAAGCCCTCGCCATCCGTCGCGACGCGGCATTGCAGCACCTCGCCCTCCGCGATCCGGAACCGCTCGACCGGCAAGGCATCAGCGACCTCGTTGGCGATCACGACGCCGTCGAAGTGCTCCGGCAGATCGGTGACCCATTCGATTTTCGTCGCCAAGGCCGGCTCCGTGTCGCGCAAGCGCTGCTCCTGGCGCTCCCGCAAATCCGGCGAGACTTCGAGGATCAGGTAACGCTCGGGCGCCTCGCCCTGCGCTTCGAGCGTCGATAGGACCTGCTCCGCCAGCACGCCGCTGCCCGCGCCCAGTTCCAGCACGGCAGGCTGCTCGACCTCCTCCAGCACGCCGGCACATTGCCGGGCCAGCACGCGGCCGAACAGCGGCGAGATCTCCGGCGCGGTGACGAAATCGCCCGCGTCGCCGAATTTCGTGCTGCCCGCGCTGTAATAGCCGAGCCCAGGCGCGTAGAGCGCAAGCTGCATGTATTCCGCGAAGCTGACGCTTCCGCCGGCCGCGGCGATCGCCTGCCGGATACGGGCCGCCGTTCGTTCGGTGTGCCGCAGGCTATCCGCATCGGGCGCGGGTAACTCGTCTGGTGTCGTGCGTTTCGCTTGCATGGTCCGGAAGGGCAACAAATAATCCCTGGAATTCCCTTGTCCCGCGCGGATTGTGCCATGGGCGGCGCGGATTTCCGGAACCCATCGAAATAGCTCCGCGAAACCCCGTCGTTCAGACCGGGGAGGTAAGGGACGGCGCCCGCAAGGGCGGCTCAGGGAGACTTGGACGTGCGTTGAGACTCGA
>DASSBS010000114.1:0-25205 GCA_035698445.1 Woeseiaceae bacterium | reverse complement strand
ACCCTCGCCGCCATCCCCGAGCAGCGACGGATCGGCGAGAAGCACGTTGAGGAACAGCCGGCTCGACGGCCCGTACGGGCTATAGCGCGATGCGTCGGCGGGGAACAGCGCGTGTACCGGGCTCATCGCCACCGCATCGGCACCCTTGCGGGCCGCCGCGCCCGTGAAGCGGGCGAGCGCGCCGAAATCGCCGAATGCCTCGCAACGGGCATCGCGCAACGCGGGAATCTGCACGGCCGGCGCCCAGATGCGCCCGCCCGGCGCGGCGTCCGCCACGGACCAGGCGCGCGGCGGCGCGACCACCACGGTGATGCCGCCGTGGTCCGTTTCGATCGCGTGGTAGCCGGGCTCGTCGAAGGTGACGGGCTGCGCGCGTCGGGGCAGGCGGAGTGGCTCATGCGCCTCGGCGGTGACCAGGCTCCGTGCCGCCCGGCGCTCGTCCTCGCGTATTCGCCGGCGGCTTTCCTCGACCTGTCCCGGCGTGGCGGCGGGCAGGTCCAGCGCGGCAAGCACAGCAACCAGCGAGTCGTCCGATACGCGCTGCTTCTGCCCCGCGGCATCTTTCCAGTCGACCAGCAGCCCCGCGTCTCGCGCGAGCGCGTGCAGCGGGCTCACTCGTTGCCCAGCCACGCCCCGAAGCTCCCCGGCGCGCCGTTCCCGCCCAGTGCAAAAATCGGCTCGGAATCCGGCAGCTCCGGCGGGTCCACCGACGCTGCACCAAGGTTCACGAAGAGGGTCAACACGGCGTCGTCCGCCAGGCGCCAGCGCGCGAGCACCGCGCCGCCGCCGATCGCCTCGGCGCCGATCCCGCGCGCACCCGCGAGCCGCGGTGCGATCGTGCGGGCCCGCAGCGCCAGCAGATCGCGGTAGAGCTGCATCCATTCTCCGGCATCCGGTCCTGGCTCGGGCCGGGAGCGTTCGAACGTGGCCGGATCGTTGGGATCGGGAATCTTCGCGCGCGCAGCCGCGTCCGCGAACGCGGGGAAGCGCGCGAACTCGGCGCGCCGCCCTTCCCGCACGGCATCGGCGAGGCCGTCCTCGAAATCCGTGAAGAACAGGAACGGTGAGCGCGAGCCGGTCTCGTCGCCCATGAATATCAGCGGGACCTGCGGACAGAGCAGCAGCAGGGCGGTGGCGGCGCGCAGTCGATCGCTGCTCGTCAGCACCGTCAGCCGCTCGCCGCAGGCGCGGTTACCGACCTGGTCGTGATTCTGCAGGAAGGCGACGAAACAACTCATCGGCAACTCGCCGCTGCGCGTGCCGCGCGGCTTACCTGACCCGGGCGAGGTGTCGCCCTGGTACACGAAGCCTTCGGCGAGGCAGCGTGCCAGCTTTTCAGCCGGGCGCTCTGCGAAATCGGCGTAGTAACCGTCGGTTTCGCCGGTCAGCAACACGTGCCCAGTGTTGTGGAAGTCGTCGTTCCATTGCGCGTCGTAGCCGTCTTGCAGCAGGCCCGCATCGTTGTGTTCGTTTTCCAGCACGAGGTGCACGTGACGGCCGCTGCCCACCTTCTCCCGCACCGTTTGCCGCAACACGTCGACGAAGGTCTCATCTTTAATTGAATGCACCGCGTCCAGCCGCAGGCCGTCGAAGCGGTACTCGTTCAGCCACATGAGCGCGTTGTCCAGGAAGAACTGCCGCACCGGCTCTTCGTCGAACGCAATCGCGGCGCCCCACGGCGTCGCCACCTCGGGGTGGAAGAACTCCGGCGCGTAGCTCGCAAGGTGTGAGCCCTCGGGCCCGAAGTGGTTGTACACGACGTCGAGCAGCACCATCAGCCCGAGCTCGTGCGCGCGATCGACCAGCGCCTTCAGCTCGTCCGGCGTACCGTAGGCGCTCGCGGGCGCGTAGGGCAGGACGCCGTCGTAACCCCAGTTGCGGCGGCCGGGAAAATCGGCCACGGGCATCAGCTCGACCGCCGTGATGCCGAGCGCCGACAGCCGCGGCAGTTCCCGCGCCACACCGGCGAACCCGCCGAGCAGGCCGACGTGCAGCTCCTGGATCGCCGCCTGTTCCCAGGGTCGGCCGCGCCACCCGTCCGTCCGCCAGCCGTAGCTGTCCGGGTCGACGACGACGCTCCAGCCGTGCACGTCACCCGCTTGCGCCCGCGAGGCCGGATCGGGCACGGCCCGTTCCTTCGACACACGAAAGCGGTACCGGTCACCAGGCCGCGCCTCCACCGTGACCGCGAACCAGCCGCCGCCGCGGTCCGCCATCGCCGCCGGTTCGCGCCCCGCAAGCTCGAGCGTGAGCTTCGTGACAGTGGGCGCCCACAGCCGGAACTGCCACCGGCCGTCCCGCATCCGCACCGGCCCCCAGTTCAAACGATCGCCTCCCAGGCAAGCAACGCCGCCGCACGCGGCAGGAGGTGATAGCTGCCCTTGATGTCGTGCTCCGGCAGGTCGGGATGCGCGCTGTCGATCAGCAGGCGTCGCGTGCCGTGCGGCGGCGGCAGGTTGAACACGAGCGCTTCAGGCGAGCTGTTCAGCGCGACGCAAACGATCTGTACCAGTGAACCGTTGCGCCGGGCGAGCCGCATGATCAGGGCCCGGCCTTCCGTGTTGTCCCAGTCTGATTGCGCGAGCCGCATGCCGCGCTCGTCCCACCAGTCGATGTCGGGCAAACCCGGCGCGACCTCCTCGCCATACAGGTAACTCGGGCTCCTCAGCAGCGGGTAGCGCTTGCGCAAGGCGATCAGCCGCTCCGTGTAGCGGATCATCGTTGCGCCTTCGACGCTCCGCGCGATTTCCCAGTCGAACCAGCTTATCGCGTTGTCCTGGCAATACGCGTTGTTGTTGCCGCCCTGCGTGCGCCCGAATTCGTCCCCGCCCAGCAGCATCGGCGTGCCGTGCGAGCCGAGCAGCATGAGCAGCATCGACCGCCGGACCCGGTCGCGCATCGCAAGGATTCCGGCATCGCCGGTCGGGCCTTCGGCGCCCCAGTTGCGGGAATGGTTCTCGAGGGTGCCGTCCTGGTTGTCCTCGAGGTTCGCCTCGTTGCGGCGTTTTTCATAGCTGACGAGATCGGCCAGCGTGTAGCCGTCGTGACTGGTCACGAAATTGATGCTCGCCCACGGCCGGCGCGCCCGGCGCTCGAAAATGTCGCCCGAGCCCGCAAGCCGCGCCGCGAGCTCGCCGCGCATCGCCGAATCGCCGCGCCAATAGCGGCGCGCCGCGTCGCGGTAACGGTCGTTCCATTCGGCGAAGCCCGGCGGATGGTTGCCGAGCTGGTAGCCGCCCGGGCCGACGTCCCAAGGCTCCGTGATCAGCTTCACCCGCTGCAGTACCGGGTCCTGCCGCAGCACGTCGAAGAAGCCCGCGGACGGGTCGAAGCCGTTGTCGCTGCGGCCGAGCACGGTGCCGAGGTCGAAACGGAAGCCGTCGATGCCGAACGACGTCACCCAATAGCGCAGCGAATCGGCCACCATTTGGATCACGCGCGTCTTGTACATGTTGAGCGTGTTGCCGGTGCCGGTGTCGTTCACGTGGTGGCGCGGATTGTCGGCGATCAGCCGGTAATACGTGGCGTTGTCCAGGCCCCGCCAGCTCAAGGTAGGCCCGCGCTCGGACCCTTCGGCCGTATGGTTATAGACGACGTCGAGGATCACCTCGATGCCCACGGCATGCAGCCGCCGCACCGCCAGGCGCAGCTCGTCCTGGCTGTTGCCGGCCAGGTAGCGCGGCTCCGGCGCGAAGAAGGCGAGCGTGTTGTAACCCCAGTAGTTCGTGAGGCCCTTTTCCTGGAGGAACCGGTCCTGCGCGTACGCGTGTATGGGCAGGAGCTCGATTGCGGTGATCCCGAGCCGCCGCAGGTGATCGATGACCGGTCCGCTCGCGAGCGCCGCGAAGGTGCCGCGTTCGGCCGGCGCGACTTCCTCGAACAGCTTCGTGAGGCCGCGGACGTGCGCTTCGTAGATGACGGTGTCCGACCACGGTGTAGCGGGCCGGATGTCGTCGGACCAGTCTGCGAGGTCGTGCACCACCATGGCTTTCGGCATGGCCGGCGCGCTGTCGCGCCGGTCGAAGCTCAAGTCCGCGCGCGGCGAGCGCACGCGGTAGCCGAACAGCGCGTCGGTCCAGCGGAGATTGCCGACCAGCTCCCGGGCATACGGGTCGAGCAGCAGCTTGTTCGGGTTGAACCGGTGACCCTGTTCCGGCTGGTAGGGGCCGTAGGCGCGGTAGCCGTATACGAGGCCGGGCAGCGCATCCGGCAGGTAGCCGTGCCACACCTCGTCGGTCCATTCGGGCAGCTCGTAACGCGCTATTTCGCGGCGCCCGCGCTTGTCGAAGATGCAGAGCTCGATGCGCTCGGCGTGCGCGGAGAACACGGCGAAATTGATCCCGAGTCCGTCGAAGGTGGCGCCGAGCGGGTTGGGGCGGCCGGGCAGCACGGTCAGGGCCTGTGACCCGTCATTGCATGTGCTGCCGGCGCATTTTCGGTCACGGGCCCTCGCCTTCGAAGCGCAGAAGCACGGCCGCGAGCGGCGGCAGGACGAGGGCGACCGATGCGGGCCGGCCGTGCAGGGGCGCGGCCTCGGCTTCTATCGCGCCGGCGTTGCCGCGATTGCTGCCGCCATAGAGAGCCGCGTCCGTGTTGAGGAGCTCGCGCCAGCGGCCGGCGCGGGGCAGCCCGATCCGGTACTCGAGCTGCGGTTGCGGCGTGAGGTTCAGGGCCACGACGACGGGCGCATCGCCGTCAAACCCCTCGCGCAGGTAGACGAACACGCTGTTCGCCGCGTCGTCGCCGACGATCCACGAAAAGCCTTGCGCGTCGGTGTCGCGGCGGTGGAGCGCAGGCTCGTCGCGATACAGCCGGTTGAGATCCCCGACCAGCCGCTGCATCGCCGCGTGGTCGGGGCGTTCGAGCAAATGCCACGGGAGCTCCTCATCGTGGTTCCACTCGTGCTCCTGCGCGAGCTCGCCGCCCATGAACAGCAGCTTCTTGCCCGGATGCGTCCACATGAACGCGAGCAGCGTGCGCAGGTTCGCGAGCTGCCGCCACCGGTCGCCGGGCATCTTGCCGAGGAGCGACCCCTTCCCGTGCACCACTTCGTCGTGGCTCAGCGGCAGCACGAAGCGTTCCGAGAACGCGTAGATGAGGCTGAACGTGAGCTCGTTGTGGTGCCAGGAGCGGTGGATCGGATCGCGCTGCATGTATTCGAGGGTGTCGTGCATCCAGCCCATGTTCCACTTGTAGGCAAAACCGAGCCCGCCTTGCGGGACCGGCGCGGAAACGCCGGGCCAGGCGGTCGACTCCTCGGCGATCATCACCGCACCGGGGCAGCGTTCCGCGACGACCGCATTCAGGCGGCGCAGGAACGCAATGTTCTCGAGGTTCTCGCGGCCGCCGTACACGTTCGGGACCCACTCGCCGGCCGCGCGGCTGTAATCGCGATACAACATGGAAGCCACCGCGTCGACCCGCAGCCCGTCGACGTGAAACGTCTCCAGCCACCAGAGCGCCGAGGCGATGAAGAAGCCGGCGACTTCGTGCCGGCCGAGATTGGTGATGAGCGTGTTCCAGTCCTGGTGAAACCCTTCACGCGGATCGGCGTGCTCGTAAAGCGGCGTGCCGTCGAAATGCGCGAGCCCGTGCGGGTCGGTCGGGAAATGCGCGGGCACCCAGTCGAGGATCACGCCGAGGCCCTCGCGGTGGCAGGCGTCGACGAAGTGCGCGAAATCCTCAGGCGTGCCGAAGCGCGCGGAAGGCGCGAACTGCGACAGCGGCTGGTAGCCCCAGCTCCCGCCGAACGGGTGCTCCATGATCGGCATCAGCTCGACGTGGGTGAAGCCGAGCTGGGCGGCATAGGGGATGAGACGCCCCGCGAGCTCCCGCCAGCTCGCGTCGCCGCCGCCTTGCGGCCGCAGCCAGGAGCCCGCGTGCACTTCGTAGATTGCCATCGGCGCGCCGGCCTGCTGGCGTTCGCCGCGGCCGCGCATCCACGCAGCGTCGGTCCAGCGGAATGCGGGCGCCGGTGCGATGACCGACGCGGTGCCCGGTGGACGCTCGGTCGCGCGAGCCACGGGATCGGCCTTTTCCAGCAGGCCGGCGCCGGCGCCGGCGATCTCGTACTTGTAACGCTCGCCCGGCACCAGCCGCGGCACGAACAGCTCCCATATGCCCGCGCCATGACGCAGGCGCATCGGGTGCCGGCGCCCGTCCCAGCCGTTGAAGTCACCGATGACCGAGACGCGGCGCGCATTCGGCGCCCAGACGGCGAACGCGACGCCGGCGATGCCTTCCATTTCCCGTGGTTGTGCGCCGAATACCCCACCGAGATCCCAGTGCCGGCCCTCGCTGAACAGGTGCAGATCGAGGTCGCCGAGCACCGGGCCGAAGGCGTACGGGTCCTCGGTCTCCTGCACGCCGCCGCCCGGCCAGCGGATGCGAAGCAGGTAGGCGGCGCGGGAATTGAGGGCCAGGCGTCCGATCCACAAGCCGTCGCGGTAGTGCTCGAGCGCGCCGAGCGCGCGGCCGCCGTCGCGCGCAGCCAGCTCAACGCTCTCGGCACCGGGCTGGTAAGTGCGCACGACGCGGCCCTCCGGCGTGTCGTGCGGCCCGAGCCAGGCGAACGGATCCGTCAGGCGTCCCGCTTGTGCCTCCGCGGCGGCACGGGCGAGGGCGACATCGTCGACGTTCATGCGCCGCGGGCCTCCAGCCGGGCCGCAATGCGCGTGAGGCCGGCCAGCGGGATCGGCACCCAGTCGGGACGATTGGCTGCCTCGTAGCGGACCTCGTAGGCCGCTTTCTCGAGGAGGAACAGGTCGAGCAGAGGACCGGGCGCGTGTCCGGCGACCTGCGAATAGCCGCGCAGGAAAGCCGCGCTCGCGGTATCGCGGAAACGCTCGAACAGGTCGGGGGGAGCGGCCGCGGTGTCCGGCGCCGGCGGCGCTTCCTCGCTTGCTATGGCCGCGGCGTAATCGAACGAGCGCAGGATCCCCGCCACGTCGCGCAGTGGCAGGTCCTTCGCACGGCGCTCGGCGAGCGGTCGCGCGGGCTCGCCCTCGAAATCGATCAGCATGACGTCGCTGCCGACGGTGAGCGTCTGGCCGAGGTGCAGGTCGCCGTGAATCCGGGTGCGCGTGGCGCCGGCCGCGTCAAAGGCGAGGGCGTCGATGGCGCGGTGAATGGCTTCGCGGCGGCCCAGCAGGTCCTCGGCCGCGGCGCGATGGGCCAGGTGTTCGAGCGCGCCGTCGAGCCCGGCCCGGACCCGCTCCGCGAGCGCCGCCGCGCCCGCGTCGTCCAGGATCTCCGGCGCGAACTCCGGATCGTCCGTGGGTTGCGCGAGAATGGCGTGCATCTGCGCGAGCCGCGTGCCGAGCGTTTCGGCGAAGGTTTCGTAGTTGCGGAAATCGGCCGCGTGGCGGTCGGTTTCCGAGCCGAGGCGCGACAGCATCTCCAGCGTCCATTTCCAGCCGTCGCCCTGGTTGTAGACGAAGCCCTGCACGATCATCAGCGTGTGCGGCAGCCCGTCCGGGTCCCGGCGCACCACCTCGCCGATGAGCGGCGGCACGCATGCGAAACCGTGCTGGTGCAGGTAGCGCGTCATCTCCGCCTCCGGGTGGATTCCCGGCTGGATGCGGCGCAAAAGCTTCATCACCGCATCCTGCCCGAGAATGAGGGTGCTGTTCGACTGCTCGGCGGCAACCCACTCCGGCTCCAGGCGGTCGGGCGGCTCGATATCCCCGTGGCGCCGGTACTCGATAACGCCGTGCTCCGTCTCGATTCGCCGGCCGGCGCGCAAGCTCCGCACCACCGAGCTCGCAAACGCCGGTACCGCGAAACCGTCCGTGAGCAGGCCGACGCGGCGGCCGCGCCGGACGCGCGCGAGCGCGAGGTTGGGCGCGAACGGGCCGCTCGGCTCGCCCTCCCAGGCGATGCCGAGCGGCAGGGCGTACAGGCCGGTTACGCTGTCGGTGGCCACTTCCACTTCCGCGAGCAGCAGGTCGTCGGCATCCGGCAGGGCGACGACGCTCGCCAGGCGCGTGCCGCGGATCGGCTCGTCCTTGGCGGCGAACCAGCGCCGCTCGGCGATGTACTCCGGCAGTACCTCGCGTTCGAGCACGTGCCGGTTGGCGCCTTCCGCCACACTCAAGAGACTGTCGCGCAGCACGAACGTGTGCTGTTCCGCTTCGACGGGCGGCGCGCTGGAGCTCCAGTCCGGTGCCTCGGCGGCTTCGCTCAGCTCGAACCAGTAAAAGCCGTAGGGCGGCAGCGTCAGCAAATACGGGAGCTGCCCGATCGGGGGGAACGCCGTGCGCCCGGTGAGCTCGACCGGGGTCCTGCCGGTGAATTCGGCGAGGTCGAGCTCGACCGCCTGCGCCGTCCGCGCGAGGTTCGCCACGCACAGGATGGTATCGCCCTCCCATTCGCGCAGGTAGGCGAGGAACTTGCGGTTGGCCGGCCGGAGAAAGCGCTGCGTGCCGCGGCCGAGTGCCTGGTGCTCGTCGCGGACGGCCAGCATGCGGCGGGTCCAGTTGAGCAACGAATGGTTGTCACGCTCCTGGGCCTCGACGTTCACGGCATCGTAGCCGTAGAGCGGGTCCATGATCGGCGGCAGCGCCAGCACGGCCGGGTCCGCGCGCGAGAAGCCGCCGTTCCGGTCGGGCGACCATTGCATGGGCGTGCGGACCCCGTCGCGGTCGCCGAGGTGAATGTTGTCGCCCATGCCGATCTCGTCCCCGTAGTAGAGCACGGGCGTGCCCGGCATCGTGAAGAGCAGCGCGTTCATCAGCTCGATGCGCCGGCGGTCACGCTCCATCAACGGTGCAAGCCGGCGGCGGATGCCGAGATTGATGCGCGCGCGCCGGTCGGACGCATAGGTGCTCCAGAGGTAATCGCGTTCCGCGTCGGTCACCATCTCGAGCGTCAGCTCGTCGTGATTGCGCAGGAAAATCGCCCACTGGCAACCCGGAGGGATGTCCGGTGTCTGGCGCATGATGTCCGTGATCGGGAAGCGGTCCTCCTGCGCCACCGCCATGTACATGCGCGGCATCAGCGGGAAGTGGAACGCCATGTGGCATTCGTCCGAGTCGCCGAAATACTGCTGCGTGTCCTCCGGCCACATGTTGGCTTCGGCGAGCAGCATGCGGTCGGGGTAGTGCGCATCGAGGTCGGCGCGGATTTTTTTCAGCACCGCGTGCGTTTCGGGCAGGTTCTCGTTCGAGGTGCCTTCGCGCTCGATGAGGTAGGGAACGGCGTCGAGGCGGAGGCCGTCGACGCCGATGTCGAGCCAGAAGTGCATGATCGACAGCACCTCCTCCAGCACGCGCGGGTTGTCGAAGTTGAGATCCGGCTGGTGCGAATAGAACCGGTGCCAGAAATAGGCCTGCGCCTCGTCATCCCAGGTCCAGTTGGAACGCTCGGTGTCCAGGAAGATGATGCGCGTGCCGGCGTATTTCTCGTCGCTGTCGGACCAGACGTAGAAATCGCGCTGCGGGCTGCCCCGCGGCGCCTTGCGCGCGGCCTGGAACCACGGGTGATCGGACGAGGTGTGATTGATGACGAGCTCGGTGATCACGCGGATGCCGCGCGCGTGCGCCTTGTCCACGAAACGGCGGAAGTCGCGCAGCGTGCCGTAATCCGGGCTCACCGCCCGATAGCCCGAGATGTCATAGCCGTCGTCGCGCCGCGGGCTCGGGTAGAACGGCAGGAGCCAGACGCAGTTGACGCCGAGCGCGGCGATGTAATCGAGCTTCGCGAACAGCCCCGCGAAGTCGCCGATCCCGTCGTTGTTCGAGTCGAAGAACGATTTGATGTGGAGCTGGTAGATGACCGCATCGCGGTACCACAGCGGATCCCGGTCGGGGGGTTGAGTCGGCAGGCGCGTGGCGCTCATGCGGCCGCTCCCGGCGGCGCGAGACGCCAGATGGCGTAGGGCTGGTCGGGGTCCAGCGCCATGTGCTGCACCTTGCCGGACCATTGGAAGCGGCCGCCGCCGACGAGATCCTGCACGTCGATGGCGGCGTGGTCGGGCAGGCCCCATTCCCATAGCGGCACTTCGAAGTCCGCTCCTTGCGCATTGTGCGGGTCGAGGCTGACGGCGACCAGGATCATCTCGCCGCCCCGTTGTGCCTGCTTGCCGTAATAGAGGATCTGATCGTTCCAGGCGTTGTAGAAACGGAGCCCCAGGTGCGTCTGCAGCGGCGGCCAGGCGCGGCGGAGCCGGTTCAACAAGACGATGTCCGCGATGATGTTGCCCGGCGCCTCCCAGTCGCGCGGCTTGATCTCGTATTTCTCGCTTTCGTGGTATTCCTCCTTGCCCGGCACGGGTTCGGACTCGCACAGCTCGAACCCGGAATAGACGCCGAACAGGCCCGACAGGGTGGCCGCGAGCGCCGCGCGTATCCTGAAGCCCGCGCGCCCGGCGGTCTGCAGCCAGGGCGGGTTGATGTCGGGCGTATTCACGAACAAATGCGGCCGGAAAAAGTCGGGCACGGCGCCGGTGGTGAGCTCGGTGAAGTACGCTGCCAGCTCGGCTTTGCCGTTGCGCCAGGTGAAGTAGGTGTAGGACTGCGAGAAGCCCAGCTTCGCGAGCCGGTACATGACCGCGGGGCGGGTGAATGCCTCCGAGAGAAAGATCACGTCCGGATGCATGGCGCGGACGTCGCCGATCATCCACTGCCAGAAGGCGAACGGCTTCGTGTGCGGATTGTCGACGCGGAACACCTGCACGCCCTGGCCGATCCAGAACAGGACGACGTCGCGCAGGGCGAGCCACAGGTCGGGGATCGACTCCTTGTTAAAGAAATCGACGTTGACGATGTCTTCGTATTGCTTCGGCGGGTTTTCCGCGTACTTGATGGTGCCGTCGGGGCGCCAGTCGAACCAGCCGGGGTGCTCTTGCAGCCACGGGTGATCCGGCGAGCACTGGATCGCGAAATCCAGCGCGATCTCGAGACCGTGCCCGCGCGCGGCGTCGATGAGGCGGCGGAAATCCTCGAAGCTGCCGAGCTCGGGGTGAATGGCGTCGTGACCGCCCTCAAGGCTGCCGATCGCATAAGGGCTGCCGGGGTCCGCGGGTCCCGGGGCCAGCGTGTTGTTGCGGCCCTTGCGGTGCGTGCGGCCGATCGGGTGGATGGGCGGGAAGTAGAGCGTGTCGAAGCCCATCGCCCGGATCTGCGGCAGGCGGCGGATGACGTCATCGAAGGTGCCGTGGCGTTTTTCGCCCTCTGTGACGCCGGCTTGCGAGCGCGGGAAGAGCTCGTACCAGCTCGAGAAGCGCGCCGCGAGCCGTTCCGCTTCGACCGGCAGGATGCGGGACACGAGAGAGAACGGGCGCGCATCCGCCTCGATCATCAGCCGCTCCAGATCGGGATCGAGCAGGATGTCGGCCGCGCCCTGGAGGTCGTCGCGACCGGTATCGAGCGCCCGGTCCAGGCGCCGCACGAACTCGTCGAGCCGCTCGCCCGGCTCGCCGTTGCAGCGGTCCGCGGCTCCGGCCACCTGATTGCGGCCTTCGGCGGCATCGACCGGACGGGCAACGCCGGCGCCGATTTTTTTGCGGAAGTCGCGCCGGAACCCGCCGAAGCGGTCGAGCCAGGCTTCTATCGCGAACTCGAAGCGGCCGACGCGCGCGAGCGGGAAGTTGGCGCGCCAGCGGTCGTTGCCCAGCTCCTCCATCCGTGCGGCCGCCCAGGTCTTCTGGTCGGCCGGCCGCCAGCACAGCTCGGCCGCGAGCTGCTCGTGCCCGTCGGCGAAGATCGTCGCCTCCACCGTGACGATGTCGCCGACGCTGCGCTTGGCGGCAAACGCGCCGTCATCCACCGCCGGCGAGATCGCCTCGATCACGAGCCGCGCCCGGCCGGCGGCGTCCCGCGCGGCCTTCGCGCCGCTCGGCTTTCTGGCCCGCCGCACCGGCTTCGAGCGGCGGCCGACGAGCACCCGCACCTCGTGCGCCGCGAGCTTCGCCAGCGGCGGCCGCGATGCGCGCGCGCGCTTGAACGGCTGGAACTCCGCGCCGAGCGCTGCCAGGATCTCCGCGTCCGGGAGCGGCACGGTTTCCGTCCGGGCGCTGCAGGAGCCGGCCTCGCGGGCTTTGCCCGACCCGACGAGCAGCACCATCGCTTCCGTCGCGCAACGCAGGTCGGAATGGTCACCCCGCAAAATCCCGGTGATCCCGTCGGCCGCCAGCAGCCGCATCTCCCCGGAGTAGCGCTCTGCAACCTGCAGCAGCGCCGTGGCGGCTCGCGCGTGTCCTGACAGGCTCGGCGGCAGGATGAACCCGCTCCCCGTGCCCGCGGCGAGCAGCGCGAGCCGTGCGCGCCCGGCCTCGTCGCGAATCCGCTCCGCCGCGCTCGCGGTCACCTCGGCGAGCAGCGGCGCACGCGTTCGCAGCGCCTCGTACTCCTCGGCAAGCCAGGGCGCGCGGCCGTCCCAGTACGCGAACGACGAGACGAAGCGGTCGAACCCCTCGAGCTTCCGGACCTCCGGCCACGGCAGCCCCGGCGTGTGCGCGATGACCACGAGGCCGGGGTTCAGCTCGCGCGCGGGCGCCAGGATTTGTGCCAGGAGTTGGGGATCGACGGCCTCGGGACGGCGGAGGCGCAAGCCTCCGGCACCGGCGGCAACGAGCTCCGCCAGGCGGGTCCCGATCGCCGGCGCCAGCCGTTCGGCGTCGGGCGCCTGCAGCCGTGCCTGCGCCTCGCCCGCGGCCGGCAGCGGCCGCCGGGGGTCGACGGCTGCGCCGGCCGGACGCCGCCGGCGCAGCTCGAATAGCCCCGCGTGCGCGGAGACGAGGGGATGATCGATGGGGAAGCGATCGATTTCGAGATCCAGCAGCAGTGCGAGCCCGGCGCTGCTCGCGCTTCTGGCGAGGTCTCGCGAAATCGGCGAGCCACTCGCCATCAGCGGCGCCGGCAATGCGAGCAGCAGGCCGTCGAAGCCGCGTCCGGCGACCTCGAGGGGATCGGACGGACCCGAGTCCGCGTCGATCGCCAGGAGGCGGGAGGGAACCGGCAGACCCCTTGCCGCTTTCGCCGTTACTCCTCCTTCTGCCAAATTTCCACCTCTTCCTCCTCAGGCGGACTCTCGACGATGATCTGCCCGACTTTGCACGGCGTGACGGTCTTCTCCTCGTTGCACTCCGGGAGACTTTGCAACCGGTCCAGGTACGCCACCCGCTTCGTATCCGGCGATTCCTGTGGCGCGTCCCGGGTCTTGTCGCCGGGCGGAATGACGCCCCAGCCGGCGGCGTCGGCCAGCTCCTGCTCCGCTTCCTCCAGCGACGCGTACACCGGCTGTTGCTTCGCCGTGGGCAGGCAGCGCGAGCGGTCCGGGTTCACGATGACGGTTTCGTCGTTTTTCTTCGCGGCTACGAGCTCCTGCAGGACGGCCTCGCAGTCGCGACGATCGTAGAACACGTACTGTGTCTCCTGCGGCTGGCAGACCGTCTTGCCGCTCGGCGCCACGCATTCGCTCAAGGTGAGCACGAAAACCTGTATCCACGCTGTATCCATGGAAATCTCCCGGGGAAAGAATGTAGCGGCGTCGGCGGGCGGTTCAGGGCGAAGACCGCTCGAAAGGGCTCGAACCGCGGAAAGGGGTCGAACCGAGCCCCGCGGCGGCTCCGGCGGCGCACCCGGCACGAGCAGCCATTCTAGCACCGGCATTGGGGCCAGGCCCCATTTTTGCTTTGCGAAAATGGGGTCTGGCACCGATTCGTCGCCGACCAGCGTCTAAAGTTACGGCATGCGCGCCGGTATACTCCATCTTCTTCTCGCGGCATCGCTCCCTTTGCTCGCGCCGCTGGCCGCGCTCGCCCGGGACGCCGATGCCGACGCCATCCACTGGGCTTACTCGACCTGGTTCGGGACCGGGTGGTACCGCATCGGCGATTCCCGCGATGCGTTCGCCATCCGCTATGCGCCGAGGAAACTCGTCCGCGAACAGGCGATCGACAAGGGCGCGCAGTCCTGGCGCGTCGAAGTGCGTGTCCCGTTCACCGTCGGCCTCGAGCATTTTCCGCTGGACGACCTGGCCGGCAGCGTCGATCCCGCCAATTTCGCGAGCCTGAGTGTCACGCCGGCCGTCAACGTCACCGTGCCGGTCACGGATAAATGGACGCTGCGGCCGTTCGCGGCGCTCGGCTGGGGCGCGGTGCTGAACGGCGGCGGGTCTGCGTGGACCTGGTGGGCGGGCGTGCGCAGCCGCTACCGGTCGGAGATCGGGGCACTCGGATGGTCGTGGCTGTACTCGGTCGCCGTCGTCGGCTACTCGCCGAGCGATGGCCCCTCATCGAATTTCTGGCCGGTGACGACCGGTTTCGAGCTCGACTACCCGGCCGGCTCTTACGAGCTGCAAGGCGAGCAGCTCTACCTTAACTGGCACGCCGCGTACACCTGGTTCGCCGACGACATGGAACTGGTGCGCATCGGCCGCGCGAACGACGAGATCCGCGACCAGTGGCAGTTCGGCATCGGTATCAACAAGGAGGACACGCCGATCGAGGTGTGGCGGTTCCGGTTCGACCGCCTGGGGCTTGCCTACCGGTTCAGCACGGACGGCGAGTTGCAGGGCATCGGCCTGGTATTCAACTCGCTGTTCGATTTGTAGGAGCCCGTCTCACGGGCGACCGGGGCCGACGGTCGGGTCGCCCGTGAGACCGGCTCCTACACGGCCGGAGCCTCCAGCTCGAACCGGTCGGCGTCGACGTGGAAGGGGAATTTCTCCCGGACGGCCTTCAGCTCTTCCAGATCCAGCGCCGCCGACCACAATCCCGGCTCGTCCGTCACCGGCGTCAGGTGATGCCCGAACGGATCGATGATGGCGCTCCCGCCGATGTAGCGAATGCCGTTGCCGTCCGTGCCCACGCGGTTCACGGCGGCGACGTAGCTCAGGTTCTCGATCGCGCGCGCCTGGATCAGCGTCGCCCAGGCATGGTGCCGGGGCTCGGGCCAGTTCGCCGCGTACACCAGCAGGTCGTAATCGCCGCGGTTGCGGCTCCACGCCGGGAAGCGCAGGTCGTAGCAGACCAGCGGCCGCACGCGCCAGTCGCCGATCCGGAACGTGACGAGGCCGCTGCCCGGTGAATAGTGCTCGTGCTCGCCGGCGAGCCGGAACAGGTGGCGCTTGTCGTAGTAATCGAAGTTGCCGTCCGGCCGCATCAGGATGCAACGGTTGAAATAACGGTCGCCGTCGCGGATCACGAGGCTGCCGCAGACGACGGCGCCGGTTTGCTTCGCCGTTGCCGTCATCCACGCGACCGACGGCCCGTCCATGCGCTCCGCGTGCGCCTGGGCCTCCATCGTGAAACCGGTCGAGAACATCTCCGGCAGCACCACGAGGTCCGCCGGGCGCTCCATCCGCTGCAGCGTCTCCGAGAATGCCTGCCGGTTCTTTTCCGGCTCGTGCCAGTGCAGGTCGGCCTGCACGATCGTAACGTTGAGTACTAAAGTTGACATAAACGGCGTGCCGCCTCCTCGAGCGTGGCATCGTCCTTCGCGAAACAGAAGCGCAGTTTATGCCCGGGCGGCGGTTCCTCGCAGAACACTGACACCGGGATCGAGGCCACGCCGATTTCCCGCGTCAGGTGCCGCGCGTAGTCGACGTCCGGTTCGTCGGTGATGTCCGAATAATCAAGAAGCTGGAAGAAGGTGCCGCCCGCCGGCCGGAAGCGGAAGCGGGAACCCGCGACGAGCTCGCAGAACTTGTCGCGCTTCGCTTCGTAGAAGCGGGGCAGCTCCGCGTAGTGCTCCGGCGTCTGCGCCATGAAATCGGCAAGCGCGTGCTGGATCGGCGTGACCACCGCGAAGCAGGTGAACTGGTGCACCTTGCGGAACTCCGCCGTCAACTCCGGCGGCGCGACGCAGTAACCGACCTTCCAGCCGGTCGCGTGGTAGGTTTTGCCGAAGGAGGAGAGCACGAGCGAGCGCTGCCAGAGCTCGTCGTGCCTGAGCAGGCTCTGGTGTGCGACGCCGTCGAAGATAATGTGCTCGTAAACCTCGTCGGACAGCAGGTAGGCAGACGTGTCGCGCACGGTATCGGCGAGCGTGCCGAGATCGTCCGCCGACAACACCGCGCCCGTCGGGTTCTGCGGAAAATTGAGGATGATGAGGCGAGTGCGGCCGTTCAGCGCATCCGCGAACCGTTGCCAGTCGATGCGGAAATCGGTCTCCGAGCCGGCGGTTACCAGCGGGATATGCCGTGTCTGCCCGCCGGCCAACGTGACGGCCGGTTCATACGAGTCATAGGCCGGATCGAACACGATTACCTCATCGCCGGGCCGCACCAGCGCCTGGATCGCGCTGAAGAGACCTTCGGTGGCGCCGGTGCTGACGGTCACTTCCGTGTTCTCGTCGACGGGCCTCCCGTACAAGCGTTGGACCTTGGCCGCGATCGCCTGCCGCAGCGCCGGCACGCCCGGCATCGGCGCGTACTGGTTGGCACCGGCGTGCAGGTAATGATCGATGAGCCGCAGCAGTTCCGGGTCCGGGTCGAAGCTCGGGAACCCCTGCGACAGGTTGATGGCATTGCACTCCTGCGCGAGCTGGCTCATGACGGCGAAGATCGTCGTGCCGACGTCGGGCAGCTTGCTCTCGGCGGCAAGGCCCCTGGCAAGTGCGTCCATCAGGCGGACTCCGGCACGGTCCAGCCGTCCGGCAGCGGCCCCTGGTCCATGATGATCTCGCGATGGCCGCTCCAGGTGAGGCGGATGGCCTCGGGCGTGCCGATGCCGGCGGCGCGCGGGTCGCCGCAGGGGCCGAACCAGTGGTTCTGCGGTGCGCCGGTGGTGCGCGCGCGCATGCCGCAGTAGGTTGTGCCGTTCAGCGTCGCGCCGAGCACCCGCTCCTGGAAATGCACGTCGCGGCTCACGACCGCGGCCGTCAGATGCTGCGTCATCCGCTGCAGGATCGAGAGCACCCGGGACAGGTCGCCGTCGTCGTACTCCACGACGACCTGGAACGGGCCGAACAGCTCGGTGGTGACGAGATCGAAATTCGCATCGATCGAGGACAGCGGCACCTGCACCGCTGTCGGCTCCATCGCGCCGTACCGGTCGGGAATGGTATGGCCGTCGAGCAGCTTGCCGCCGAACAACAGTTTGGCGCCGGCAATCGAGCTGACCGCGTCCGCGTGCGCCAGCATGCGTTCGTTGTTCCAGCTCAGCACGGGCCCGATCGTCAGGTCCTCGAGCTTGCGGCGGGCCGCGAGCTCGCCCAGTTTCGGGAGGAGGGGCCCGCTCCAGTTCCTGTGCACGAACAGGATGCTCTGCGCGGAGCACTTCTGGCCGCTTGCGTTGTAGGCGTCCTCGTCGCATTGCCACGCGACGTACTCGAGCCATTCGGGCGCGTAGTCGGGGCCAATGATCTTCCAGTCGAAGCCTGCATCCTCCAGCCGCACCGCGCCCCGGAACTGGGCCGCGATCTTTTCCGCGACCGCGGCGGAGCCCGTGAACTGCACCAGCCGCAGATCGTCTTTGGCGGCCTCGAGCAGGCCGCCCATCTCCCGGCCGCTGCAATGGATGAGGTCCAGGTTGTCCGCCGGCAGCCCGGCCTGGATCAGCAGCCTGACGAACTGCTCGAACACCGCGCTCACTTTGGAATCCACCTTGACCAGCGGCTTGTTGCCCATGAAGAGCGCGCCCAGCACCTGCAGAGCCGGGATCTCCAGCGGGAAGTTGAACGGCGCGATGACCGCCACGGGCCCGAACGGCCAGCGGTAGCCGCGCGATTCCTGCCCGCGGTGATCGCCGGGATTGGAAAAGCCGCGCGCGAGGAAGCGCACGCCGTCGCCGGCGAAATTCTCGAGGAAGATGCGCGTGACGAGCACCTCGCCCTGGCACTGCTGCCAGCTCTTCGGCATCACGCGCTGGATCAGCTTCGTGAAGTAATCCTGCGTGTCTTTTTCCGCGAGCATCGCGGCGGCGCGCGCGCAGACGTTGCCGAGCATCCGGTAGCGCTCGGGATTCTTCAGCGGATTGTGCAGCCCGGTGCAGGGACAGCGCCGGATGCTGTCGATGAACGGCGCGTGATCCTGCGTGTCCGGCACTTCCAGGAACGGCTCGCCGTTCATCGGGTCGACGATGTCCTCGCGCACCGCTTTGTCGCCGATCCATGCGCCGGCGACGAGGTTCTGCACCGTGCCGGGATTGGCGGCGGTCATGCCGCCGCAAGGATCGAGCGTTGCGAACGCCCGTGGCCCAACCATGGCTTGCTCCTGCTGCTACAGCCGGCACCGCCGGCCCGTTCGAAAGTTCGCTTGTAAGCGCAAGGATAGCAACCCGCCGAGGCGTAAATCACCTCATTTGCCGGTGCGTCCCGACTCGGGGATAATTGGCAGCGGTCCGCGTCGGTTTCCCCGCGACGGTCAGCCGTGAACCCCGTCAGGCCCGGAAGGGAGCAGCGGCAGCGGTGAAACCGGGTGCCGGGGACCTGCTGGCGCGGGCCATTTTTCACTGGTGCCGGGTCGTACTTTCGTACTTGTTGCGTCGATCGTCCCGTGACGGAATGTCAATCCCCCGCGTGACGGAAGCTTCCGGTTGAACGCGGGACGGGATTTTTGGTCGCCCGCGTGACGGGCTCCTACAGGAATACATGAGCTATCTCGTTCTCGCAAGGAAGTGGCGTCCCCGGAACTTCGCTGAAACCACGGGCCAGGAACACGTCCTGAAGGCGTTGACCAACGCGCTCGACAGCGAGCGCCTGCACCACGCCTATCTCTTTACCGGCACCCGCGGCGTCGGCAAGACGACCATCGCGCGCATCCTGGCCAAATCCCTCAATTGCGAAACCGGGATCACGTCGAAGCCGTGCGGGGTGTGCAGCGCCTGCCGCGAAATCGACGAGGGCCGGTTCGTCGACCTGATCGAGGTGGACGCCGCGTCAAAGACCAAGGTCGACGACACGCGCGAGCTGCTCGACAACGTGCAGTACACGCCCGCACGTGGGCGGTTCAAGATCTACCTGATCGACGAAGTGCACATGCTGTCGAAGAACTCCTTCAACGCGCTGCTGAAAACGCTGGAAGAGCCGCCGCCGCACGTCAAATTCCTGCTCGCGACCACCGACCCGCAGAAACTGCCGGTAACGGTGCTGTCGCGCTGCCTGCAGTTCAACCTGAAGCGCCTTACGCCGAAGCTGATCCGGGATCGGCTCGAGTACATCTGCCGGGAAGAACCGATCGGAGCCGATGCCGTGTCGCTCTCGATGATCGCCCGGGCCGCGGACGGCAGCCTGCGCGATGCCTTGAGCCTGCTGGACCAGGCGGTCGCGCACTGCGGCGGCGCGCTGACGGAAGACGCGGTCGCCTCGATGCTCGGGACGATCGATCGCGAGCACGTGGCGAAGCTGCTCGGGCTGCTTGCCGCGGGGGATGCGCCGGGGCTGCTCGGCACGGTCGCCGCCATCGACGAGCAGGCGCCGGATTACGCGCGGCTGCTCGAGGACCTGGCCCGTTTGTTGCAGCGCATTGCCGTCTACCAGGTGGCCGGCATAACGGACAGCGAGGACGATTTCGGCGAGCAGGAAATCGCGGAGCTGGCGCAGGCCCTCGCCGCGGAGGACGTGCAACTGTTTTACCAGACGGCATTGATCGGTCGGCGCGACCTGCACCTCGCGCCGGATCCGCGCAGCGGCACCGAGATGACGCTGCTGCGGATGCTCGCCTTCCGGCCGGCTCGCGGTGCCGGAGGCGCGGAGCCTGGGGGAGCCCGTCTCACGGGCGACCCGGGCGGACATCGCCGGGCCGCCCGTGAGACGGGCTCCTACAGCGCCACGCGCGGGCGCGACGCGCCGGCGCAAGCGGTGGGCGCGGGTGCGCCGTCCGGCGGCCGGGAAACGGCCAGCGTGCCGGTCCGGACGGCGTGGCAGGCGCCGGACTGGGCCCGGTTGATCCCGGAGCTCGAGCTGAACGGCGCGAGCAAGCTGCTGGCGAGTAACTGTGCCTACGTACGGCGCAAGGGCGACGTGATTCACCTCGCGCTGGACAGCCGTTCGGAATCGCTGCTGACCCGCGCCCGGCAGAATGAGCTCGCGGCCGCGTTGTCACGGCATTTCGGCGAAAGCCTCACCATCGACATCGACGTCGGCCAGCCGGAGCTCGAAACGCCGATGCAGGAGAAGGAGAGGCTCGATCAGGAAACGCTCGAGGCTGCGCGCGAGTCGCTGGAATCGGACCCGAACGTCAAGGCATTGCGCGACATGTTCGGCGCCGAGCTGAATCCGGACTCGATCGAACTTGTCAACAGTCACGGTTCAAACGGGAGCAAACGATGAAAGGTGGCATTGGCCAGCTCATGAAGCAGGCGCAGCAGATGCAGGCCGAAATGCAGAAGGCGCAGGAAGAGATCGCGAAGATGACGGTGACGGGTGAGTCGGGAGCGGGCATGGTCCGGATCACGATGACCTGCAAGCACGACGTCCGCTCGATCGAGATCGACGATACGCTCGTCGGCGACGACAAGGAGATGCTCGAGGACCTGCTCATCGCCGCGTTCAACGACGCGGTGCGCCGCGTGGAGCAGACCGTGCAGGAAAAGCTCTCCGGCATGACGGCCGGCCTGAACCTGCCGCCCGGCATGAAGCTGCCGTTTTAGTTGGCTTTTTCCCCCCTCCTGGTCCGTTTGATCGACGCCTTGCGCTGCATGCCGGGTGTCGGCCGCAAGTCGGCGCAGCGCATCGCGTTCCATTTGCTCGAGCGCGACCGCGAGGGCGCGGAGCAGTTGTCGAAGGCGCTTGCGGACGCCGTTGCCGGCATCGGGCACTGCCGCCGTTGCCGCATGCTCTCGGAGAGCGAGCTCTGCAACATCTGCGAAGCGGCCGGACGCGACCAGTCGGTGCTCTGTATCGTCGAGTCGCCGGCCGACGTCATGGCCATCGAGGACGCGACCGGCTACAAGGGCCATTACTTCGTGCTCATGGGGCACCTGTCGCCGCTCGACGGCATCGGGCCGCGCGAGCTCGGGCTGGATGAGCTCGAGGATCGGCTGGCGAACGAGCATTTCGAGGAAGTGATCGTCGCGACCAACCCGACGGTGGAAGGCGACGCCACGGCGCACTTCGTCGCCGAAATGGCCGCGCGCTACCGGGTACCGGCGAGCCGCATTGCGCACGGCGTGCCGCTCGGCGGCGAGCTGGAATACGTCGACGGCGGCACGCTGTCCCACGCCTTTTTCGGCCGGCGGATGGTGGACTGATTGGTGCGCGGCACCCCCTGGCCGACTCCGTTGGAGCCCGTCATTGCGGGCGACTGGCAACGAGCCGGGGCGACGGCACGAAGAGTGGTTCCACCGTGCCTTCGATAAGTCACGTACCGGTCGCCCGCAATGGCGGGCTCCAACGAGGAGATCGGAATGCTCGACAGAAACTGCATCTTTTGCAAGATCGCCGCGGGGGTGATCGACGCGGATATCGTCTACCAGACCGGCCAGGTGGTCGCGTTTCGCGATACCAACCCGCAGGCGCCGACCCACGTGCTCGTGATTCCGCGCAAGCACATCGCCACGATCAACGATCTCGAGGAGCCGGATGCCGATGACGTCGGCCGCCTCTATCTCGCCGCGCAGCAGGTTGCGCGGGACGAGCACATCGACCAGAGCGGTTATCGTACCGTCATGAACTGCATGGAAGGCGCCGGGCAGTCGGTGTTTCACATCCACCTGCACGTGCTCGGCGGCCGGCGCATGAGCTGGCCGCCCGGCTGAGGGCCGAACCGAAGGTTCTCGCTGGCGAAAACGCCGGTTCGATCCTTGCTTGACGGGATCGCCCGTGAGACGGACCCCTACAGGCGTGCGATTCGTTCCGCATTGGCAAGCATGCGCTTGTAGCTTTCGTACCGCCGTGCGCCGATGCGCCCGTCCGCGACGCGCGCCTTAACCTCGCAACCGGGCTCGCGCAGGTGCCGGCAGTTGGCGAACCGGCACTCCGCAGCGGCCTCGCACACCTCCCGGAAACCGCGCGCAACCTCGGCAGGCCCGGCCACCGCGGGCGCGTAATCGCGCACTCCCGGCGAATCGATGACGGCGCCGCCGTTTGGCAGGGACAGCATCACCGAATTGGCCGTGGTGTGCCGGCCTTCCCGCCGGCTTTTCGAAACCGCCCCGGTCGGCAGCAGGCTGTCCTCGACGAGCCGGTTGATGAGACTCGACTTACCGACGCCGGACTGGCCGACCAGGATGGCGCGGCGGCCCGCCAGGAACTCGAGCAATGCGCCGACGTTTTCGTTCCTGCCGGCGCTCAGGCGGAGCGTCGCGTAGCCGATCGAGTGGTATTCCGCGAGCGCCTGCATTGATGCGGGTTGGATCGCACCGAGGTCGATCTTGTTGAACGCGACCGCTGCGGCGGCGCCCATCAGTTCCGCGGCGCAGAGGTAGCGGTCGGCGATGAACCAGTCTGCCGCCGGAAAATCCGCGGTGACGACGACGAGGGCGTCGAGATTGGCGGCGAGCACCTCGACGCCGCCGCGCATGTTCGGGCGCGTCAGCTCGTTCGCGCGCGGCAGCAGCCCCGTAATCAGCCAGTCCGGCTCGTTCGGCAGCGGCACGGCTTCGACGCGGTCGCCGCAGACGGGCTGCAGGGCACGGCCCTTGACCCGGGCGGCCGCCCCGGTGCCGTCGTCCAGCGACAGCGCGAAGCGGCGGCCGAAGGTCGCGACGACACGCGCTTGGCTTCCGGGCGCCGATCCGATCTCATTTCGCGGCATGGGCAGGCAGTATGCCGCCGGGCGCGAGCCGTTGCATCACTGGCGGAGGAATCCGCTAAGATGCAGGTAACCTTCGCCCGCGCCGCCGAAGAGGGATCTCATGAGTGAACCGCGCACACCCGCCTCGAACCTGCAGACGAACCTGATCTGGATCGACCTGGAGATGACCGGGTTGGATACGAGGACCGACGAGATCATCGAGATCGCCACCATCGTCACGGATGACCAGCTCAACGAAATCGCGGAAGGGCCGGTACTCACGCTGCACCAGCCGCAGGCGGTGCTGGACGCGATGGACGAGTGGAACACCCGGCAGCACGGTGTGTCCGGGCTGACCGCGCGCGTGCTGGAGAGCCGCCTGACGCTGGCGGCTGCGGAACGGCAGACACTGGAGTTCCTGCGCCGGCACGTTGCCGCAGGCGTGTCGCCGATGTGCGGCAACGGCATCTGCCAGGACCGCCGTTTCCTGGCGCGGCAGATGCCCGAGCTGGAAGCGTTTTTTCATTACCGGAACCTCGACGTGAGCACGCTGAAGATCATCGCGCAGCGCTGGGCGCCCGACGTCGCGGCCGGGTTCAACAAGGATTCCACGCACCGCGCGCTCGCCGACATCCGCGACTCGATCGCGGAGCTGACGTATTACCGGCACGCGCTGTTCGACCCGCACGTGGTGCAGAGAGGCCTGTGACCGCGCTGCCGAATGCGCCGGCATGCGAGCGCAACCGGCAGCCCATCCTGACCGTATTGCAGGAGGAGCTTCGGGACAAATCGCGGGTGCTCGAGATCGGTTCCGGCACCGGGCAGCACGCGGTGTTCCTCGGCGCCGCCTTGCCGCGGCTCCGCTGGCAGACGAGCGACCTGCCGGAGCATCACGAAGGGATCCGTGCCTGGCTTGAGCACGCGGGCCTGGACAACGTGTGGCCGCCTCTCTCGCTCGACGTCGAAAGCTTCGATCCCGGCGCGCTCTCGTTCGATGCCGTGTTCTCCGCCAACACGGCGCACATCATGCGCCTCGAGGCGGTCCGCTGCACGTTCGAGCTCGCGGGCAAGGTGCTGGAGCAGGGCGGTGTTTTCTGCCTGTACGGGCCGTTCAATTTCGACGGCCGGTTCTCGAGCGACAGCAACGCCGCGTTCGACGCCTCCCTGAAGCAGCGGGATCCGGCGATGGGCATACGCGACATCGAGCAGCTCGACCGCTTCGCGGCAACCGTCGGGTTGTCCCGCGTGCGCCTCTATGCGATGCCGGCCAATAACCACGTCGCGGTGTGGCAGAAGGAGACGCAGCCGTGATGGCCACGCACGCGGGAGGCTGTCATTGCGGCCGTGTCCGCTTCGAGGTCACGGGGCCGGCCGACCTCGAGGTCCACGACTGCAATTGCAGCATCTGCAGCAAAAGCGGCTACCTTCACCTGATTGTGCGCGCCTCCGATTTCCGGCTGTTGCAGGGGAAGCCCGACCTCGTCACGTACACCTTCAACTCCGGGGTGGCGAAGCATCTCTTCTGCCGGCACTGTGGCGTGAAATCCTTCTACGTGCCGCGTTCGAATCCGAACGGTTACAGCGTCAACGCGCGTTGCCTCGACCCCGGTACGTTCGCGTCGATGACGGTCACGGATTTCGATGGCCGGAACTGGGAGGAGAACGGCGCGAGCCTGAAGCACCTGACGTGATGACTGCCGGGGCCGCGCGGCTTCTGGAACGGGAATTCCCGTTGCCTTATAGTTCACCCACAGGAGTTTGGGCGACTTAAAAATGACGAGAACGAGACTGCAGGCATGCCTTTTGCTTGGCGGTTTATTGTGCGCGGCCGCGGGCCTGCGCGCCGAGCCGGTATGGATCAGCGACCAGTTCGAGGTGATGCTGCGCACCGGGCCGAGTACCTCCAATGCGATCACGCGAGTGCTGCCGAGCGGCACTCAGCTCGAGATGCTGGAACGCGACGCCACGGAAGAATATTCCCGCGTCAGCACCCTCGGCGGTACGGAGGGCTGGGTACTCACGCGCTACCTGATGGGCGAGCCGTCGGCGCGCGAGCAGCTACAGAAGCTGACCGCGCAGCTCACCAATGCGCGTTCCGAAGGCAACTCGCTGGGTTCCCAGCTCGCTGCGATCACGCGCGAACACGATGCGGCGACGGCGCAGATCGCATCATTGCAGCGCGAGAAGCAGGCGCTGCAGGATGAGCTCGAGGAGATCAAGCGGACCGCGGCGAACGTGCTGGCGATCGATCAGTTGAACAAGGACCTCCGGGAGCAGCTCACGGATGCGGAGATCAAGGTCAGCACGCTGGAGCAGGAAAACCGCGAGCTGATGGGCCAGACCACGCGCAACTGGTTCCTGGCGGGGGGGCTCGTGATGCTGGTGGGAATCGTGCTGGGCCTGTGGCTGCCGCGCATCCGGTGGCAGAAGCGCTCGCGCTACGAGCGTTTTTGAGGTCGTCGGTCGCCCGTGAGACGGGCTCCTACACGCTCCGTTCGCTGTGGAAGCGCTCGCGCTACGAGCGTTTTTGAGGTCATCGGCCGCCCGTGAGACGGGCTCCTGCAACGCTCGGTTCGCTGTAGGAGCCC
>DASSBS010000113.1:0-24353 GCA_035698445.1 Woeseiaceae bacterium | reverse complement strand
GCCTCCGCAATGACCTCGGAAAGCGGAGTGCTCTCGAAATCCAGCATGCCGTCGCGCCACGCAAGTTCACGCTTGATCTGTGCCGTCGTCACGGTGGACATCATTTCAACGCCGTCGTTCCTGTAGCGAAGCCTCTGCCGTTCCGTCACCCTTCGGGCAGGGCCGCGCACCTGTTCGGGCGCTGTGGACGCAGGCGTGACGTCGGCCGGGACCGCAAGCGGCACCACTTCCACGGTGCCTTCGGTGACCGTCACCTCGACTTCGTCGGCTTGCAGTTTGACCGTAAACGCGGTTCCTACCGCCCTCAGGATGCCGTCGCCCGCGGCGACGATGAACGGGCGCGAGGGTGCCGGAGCCACCTCGAAAAGAGCTTCTCCCTGCAACAGCCTGATGCGGCGTTCACCAGGGGTGTAGCGCACCTCGATCCGGGTATTGGTGTTCAGTGTGATGTGCGAGTCATCGGGAAGGGCGATGACTTGCTGTTCACCGATGCTCGTGAAGTACTCCGCCTCGTACGTCGACGGCGCCCGCAGGATCCAGAGCGCTACCATGGCGCATACGACGGCAGCCGCCGTCGCCAATGGCAAGATGCGGCGGCGCAGGTGCCGCCGTCTCGACCATCTGCTGATGATATCGGTGTCCACCTTCTCGGTGCGCAGCCGCTGCACGACGTCGAGCTGCTGCCACTTGCTCCGTAGGCTCTCAAACGCCTCCCGGTGCGCCGGGCTCTGGTTCAACCAGCGGATGAATCGGGCGTTGCCCTCGGGCGAAACCTCGCCGGCATCGAATTCGATGAGCCAATCGAGGGCCTCGTCGGATACCGATTCGTTATCTTTAACTCCGCACATTCACCGGCTGCCGTCGTAATAGCTGTGGACCAGCTTGAACCCTCTCTTCACGTGAGTTTTTACGGTATTGACCGAGATCCCGCAATGTTCCGCAATCTCGTGGTACGAATAACGATACACCTTCCTCAACACGAAGGCCTTGCGGCATTTGGCGGGCAGCTTGCCGATCGCCACACAGAGGGCCTCGAGCTCCAGCTCCGATGCCGCGCTTTGCTCGGCGGACGGAGCCCCGGGTGCGGCCGTGAGCGTCTCGATATCCTCGACGGAGTCGGTCAGAGCCACCATCTTCTGGTCGCGATGATTTTTTCGGATGACGTTTTTGGCAGTTTCATAGATGAACGCCAACGGCGTGTCGAGCGTATTGCCGTTGCTGACATAGACGTGAACGTTGAGAAGCGCCTGTTGCGCGAAGTCTTCGACTTGGTGGGCGGGGACCCGGCGACGGAGGAACAGCACGAGCTCGTCCCGGTACTGATCGATGCTTGTCGCCGTCTTCCTGGGTTTCACGTCGCACATCTGAACGTTACGCCTCTTGAGCACTGTCAAAGCCGCGTGCCATCGAGTGGGTGGGCCGCGTGGCGCTGCCTGTCTCTGGTCAAAACCGCGCCCGAAAGCTGGAAGGTGGTCTTTACGAACTGCTGTTTCAGCTAAGGGGGTAGATTACCACCATGATACTTATAGTCGTCAAGCGTTAACCGACAGAATAGGTTGGAATCCAGCGCGTGGTATACGCCGCTGCCGCCGGCTGACCCGGTTTTCAATGGAAGAAGCGCTTGGAAAGTCTTGCATCGGTGCGCCTGGTAAGGCGCAGCACGTGGGCGACAACGATGGTCCGGGACGGTTATGCGCGCCGCGGCAGCGGCATCGGGGCGAGCCCATGACCGCCCGTGTGCGGCCGCATCGAATCAGCGGGTCTGTCGGCGTCCCTTGCGATGAGGCAGGAACCCGGTCAGGTTCTCGCCGAGCGCCAATGCCAGGCGGTTAATGTTCAGCAGAGCCGGATTTCTCTCGCCCCGTTCGATGCCCCCGACATAGGTCCTGTCCATACCGGCTTCCGCGGCGAGATCCTCCTGGCTCCAGCCACGAGCCTCGCGTGCCCGTCGAACGCGCTGGCCGAATGCGCGCAAAACGTCTGTTTCTGGCTCTGTATACGGCATCCGCGGACGATGTCCGCAAGATGGCGATAGGTCGACGGACGATAAGTAGCATTTTACCGGACCAAAGCGCGGAATTGCCGGGGGTGGAGGCAGCTATACTATTTGCCTGTCTTTTTTCTCGCCAGCCTTCTCGGTACGCGCTTCGGCAGGCGCTCGAGGCGGCAAGGTGTGAACCCGACGGGGCTCCGGCCCAAAACGACGGCGAGCCGGTTTATGATGCGCAGTCCGACGTTCTTCTCGCCTCGTTCGATACTGCCGATGTACGTCCGGTCCACCCCGACCTTTTCGGCCAGGAAAGCCTGTGTCCAGCCGCGGGCGTCGCGTTCGACTTTCACTCGGTGGCCGAATTCGAGTAGTACGGGGTCTTTTTCACGCGCCTTCGCCATTTGCCCTTGATTCTTCTGAGCAGATGGCGATAAGTCGACGGACGATAAGTAGCAAGTTTCCGGGCGGACCCGGCGGGTGCGCGTCGCGAGCAGGACGGGCTGGCGATCACCGGCGCCGGCGCTCGCGAACGGCGGGGAAGTGGGAAAGGCACGGGTCCCGGTGCGTCAGGCCGGATCAGCCGAACCGCTGCGGCAGAATGGCCGGCACCCGCCGGGCATCTTCTGCGCATTCAAGGCCGCGGAGGCCGCCCGGCCTAAATCACCGACCGAGGACTTTCATCAGCTCCGGAAGCAACGCCACCCGACGATCGTGGTAGCTGTCGATTGCGGCAATCAGCGCCTCGCAACGCCCCGCGAGGAGCAACTCACAGAACGCAATGAGCTCGCCGGGCACGTCGTCCAGATGCTGGCACTCGACGGTACGGATGTAATAGAGGTGATCGTTGGCGGTGTCGATCGCGTGGACGACCATGGCGTTCTCCCGGAGAGACCCCATGCGAGCGAAGACCCCGGCCGTGTAGCGCGCGAGCAGGCCGACGTCCGATTGCCGCGGCCGCTGCAGCCTGGTCAGCATCCGGGCAATCGGTTCATCCTTCGGAAGGTTTCGACGCGCCTGCGCATCGAGCATCTCGATTTCATGGGTGAGCAGGATCCGGATCAGCCAGTAATGCCCCAGCAGGTTCGCTTCGGACAACGTCATCGCGATGAAGCCCTTGCGCGGCGCTTTGATGACGAGATTCCGTTCAGCCAGGCGATTGAGGGCTTCGCGAACCGGCGTCGTGCTCACTCCGAGCTGCTCGGCGATGCGCTCGATGTATATCCGTTCACCTTCAGAGAATTCGTAGGCGATGACCCGAGCCTTGATGGTCTCGTAGACGCGCTCGCCGGGCGCACTGCTCCCTCCCGTGAAGTACATGTTCATTCCATCCGTGAACTGCGGTTCTCGCTATTGCCACCTTCCAGTTGACCGGGTTACCGAAGGGCACCGATCGGCATCCAGGGATGCCTTGACTCTATACGACCACATTGTGAAACGCGCCTACCAGATCAGGTAGCGTGTCGGGATTTTTCGCCGGCTCGACCCAGGAGCCTCCACGGCCCCTTCAGCCAGTCGGCGCCGTCCAGGCCGGCCGGCCGGTCACTACCGGATCTGGTAGGTGCATATGAGGGGCCATTCTGGTATAGGTTGTAGCGCACTGGCATGCCGCAGAGCCGCTCATGCGGAAGATATAGCGAATCCGCCGCACATGTGGCACCTGCGACGGAGGAATTTGGGCACAGAACGGTAACCTGACCGCCGGGTCGACTGGCGATCCGGCCCAAGCCGCTTGCGGCGGCCTGGGGAGGGGTTATGCGCATATCCGACTTCATCGACGCGTCGAACCGGACCGATTCGCCGGACGCCCTGCTTGCCCTCATGGAACGTGCCATCGGTGACATCGGGTTCGAGCGGTATGCGTACTGCGCCCTGACCAGCCACGAGCGCTACAAGGGTGCGGACAATCGGGCGCCGGCCGTCGCACTCAACTATCCCGCTTCCTGGACCGACTACTATTTCGAACACGGCTATCAATCCAGGGACCCGGTGATCCACTACGCGCGGGGGATCGCGCACCCCTTTCTGTGGCGCTGGCTGGAGCAGTCGGTCAAACTGAACGGGGCGCAAACAACGGTAATGGACCAGGCGCGGGAAGCCGGATTGCTGGACGGTGCCGCCGTTCCGATACACGGTCCGTACGGCAATGTCTGCCTCCTCACCTGCGCGTCCGCAAACCGCCATCCCCGGGCGGGGCTGATGCTGTCGAATCTCGCCGTGCTGGCCACGCAGTTTCATGCCGCTTATGGCGAGCTCTCCCATCCCGACACCGATTGGCGCATCGTCCCCGTGCTTTCCGAACGGGAGCGCGCTTGCCTTCAGTGGGCCGCGCATGGCAAGAGTTCCAGCGAGATCGGGGACATTCTGCACATCAGCGAGAACACCGTAAATTTCCATCTCAAGAAGGCGTTCAGGAACCTGGATGCGAGCAACCGTATCGCCGCGGTGGTCAACGCAATCCGGTACGGACTCATCAGCCTGTAGGGTCACAAACTACAAGATTTGAGAGCTGCGGGCTCACGCGTCCGTGATTTAGTATCGTGCGCTGCTGAATCATCGGAACCCGGACATGCCGGTCGTCTGGCTCAACTGGGAGACCGCCCACCTCCACGGCGAGGCCTGGATCTCGCACCATCGCCTGCGGCACCGGCTGTTCGTCGATCGGCAGCAATGGGAGATCCCGACGTTTCGGGGCCTGGAGTACGACGAGTTCGATACGCCGGCCGCCCAATACCTGATCTGGCTCGACGGCAGGGGCGAAACGCGCGGCGTTGCCCGATTGCTGCCGACGACACGGCCCTACATGGTGAAGACACTATGGCCGGAGCTCGTCATCGGGAAACTGCCGGAATCCGACGCGGTGTGGGAGGTGACGCGCTTCGGCTGCGATCACAACCTGGACTCAAAGACACGGCGGCGAGCAGTCGCGGAGATCCTGTGCGCCATGCAGGAATTCGGACTGCAGCGTGGCATGGATGGCTACCTGGTCGTGACCTCGAGGCGGTTGCTGAAGCGCGTCGTGGTCAATGCCGGCTGTGCCGTGACGGAGCTGGGTCCCGAACGGATCCTGGGGCGGCGGCCCGCCCTCGCGGGCTACATTCATATCGATCGGGAAACGCTCAGGGTACTGCGCCGGCGAGCCGGCATTGCAGATCCGGCGCTGCGCCCGGAAATGTCCGTGGCGGCATGATGCTGCGCAAGCAAAACGAAGCCGGCCCCTTCGTGGTCAGGGAAACGCGGGAGCAAGCCGCACGCTCGATCTCGTCTGCGCTGGATTTTCTTCGGAATGAGGCGGACGCCATCGGGATGATCGATGTCGGTGAGTTGATTGATCGAGCGAGAGAGAGGGCGAACGAGTACTGGCCTGCGCGGAAGGCGGATTGAAGGCGAGGACGGCCGAACGGGGCGGAGTTAAGGAGGAAGGACTACTTTACTCATCACCTTCACTATGCGTGGACGTATTGAGCAGGGGGGACTTGGACGCACCTGTCTCGCGTTCATAAGTGATCTTCGAAGTCGCGGAGCGCGCTGGCCGCCCTCGACAAGACAATCGCGGACGTGTGCATCCATGAGGTCGCGCGTTCGCTCTAGCTGCTCCGGCGCAATATCCGGGCGGTGAGCCGCCACATTAAGCATCCATTCCTTGTGAATGTCGGCGGTCCAGTGCGCATGAAACAGGTCCGTCATGGCGAGCTGCAGGAGCAGATCGCGAAGCGGCGCCGGATATAGGACACACGCGTCGTAAACCGCCGAGGAGTTCGCCACTGTTGATCAGTAGCCCATGTTCAGCTCTTGGGCCTGACGCGTCAGCTCTTCCAAAGCTGCGTTCCGATCTTCATCGATCTTCTGTTTGTAGACCATGAGATCGCGCAACAGAATGCGCCGGTGAGTCCCGACCTTCCGATGACCGATCTCGCCGTTGTCCAGCAGCTTGACCAAATAGGGCCGAGAGACATTTAGAAGGTCTGCGGCTTGTTGCGTCGTAAGTTCGGCGTGCATCGGCATCAGCGTAACGGCATTGCCCTGCGCCATCTGCGTCAGCACATTGAGCAACAGCCGAACCGCGCCAGCCGGCAAGGCAATCGTTTGATGGTGCTCGTTATCACGGAGCTCGATCGTCAGTGGCTTGCTACGGCGGACATACCTCGACAACACGCGACTGGATTCCCGCGCCTGTTCCGATTCCTGCTCCGTGGGGAGCAGATGCTCTATAGATTGTCGTGCCGCGACCATGTGACTGCCTGCCTTGGTTTTCGACCTGAGGCCGCAGTGTAGCAACCAATCGAAATAACCGCAACAAGCGAAATGATCGAAAGGTAAGCCCAGCCTTCATTTTAAAAGAAGAAACGGCCCGAAGGCCTTCTCTGGATACTTCAAGTATCTCAAGTCTCTGCTTTAAACCGCAGACTACCTGCGTTAAGGGGCTTTAAAAGGCCGATCTCCTGGTCAGGGGACGAAAATGAGTGATATGCTTTTTAAAGCAAACTAAGCGACTTAACAGGATTTAAACAGCAGATGGCAAGGAAGAATGCGCTAACGGAAGCCCCGCCCTACGAGGTCGAACAGGCGATCAAGCACCTGGGCGCAAACCTGCGCACGGCAAGGCTCCGCCGCAATCTGACAATTGAGGATGTGGCCGGGAAGATCGGGACCGGTCCGCGCGCCGTATCGGACGCCGAGCAGGGAAAAATCTCGACAGGCATCGCCGTCTATACCGCCCTGCTCTGGACCTACGACCTGTTGAAGCCGATAGAGGTTCTTGCGGACCCATCGAGAGACATCGAGGGGCTTGCGCTCTCATCGCAGCGCGAGCGTGCCCGCGCCGACAGATCGGAGGAACTCGACAGTGACTTCTAAGGGCAGGCCGCAGGAGTGTTTCGTCCACATCGTCCTGCCCGGCGAAACGGAATTCGTAACGGCGGCACGCTTCGAACGCAAGCCAGACCGCCACGGTATCGCCACGGGGCGCTTCGTCTATGGCAAGAGCTACCTTGCGCGAAAGAACGCCGTACCGATCGACCCGCTGACTCTCAAGCTCGGTGGCACCACATATTCGACGACCCGCCTTGATGGCATGTTCGGCGCGCTGCGCGATGCGAGCCCGGACTGGTGGGGTCGCCGAATCATCGAGAAGCGTTCCGGAAAGGCGCAGCTCGATGAGCTGGACTATCTACTGCATTCGCCGGACGACAGGGCGGGCGCCCTCGGGTTTGGGCTGAACGCGGAACCGCCCGCGCCCAAACGGACGTTTAACCGGACGATGGACCTTGCCAGGCTGCAGGAGTTCGCGGACAAGATCGTCGCTGACGAGGAGCTGCCGAATAATCCTGACGCGCAGCAAGCGCACGACCTTATGAATGGCGGCACGTCGATGGGCGGGGCCCGCCCCAAGGCCGTCGTTGAAGATGGCGATGCACTGTGGATCGCCAAGTTCAACCGCATCGATGACCGTTGGGACCACGCGCGGACTGAGCGCGCGATGCTTATGCTCGCACGCGAATGCGGCATCCATACGGCAGACAGCAAACTCACGACAATCGGCGATCGCGATGCACTGCTCGTCAAACGCTTCGACCGGCAGAAGGTGGACAACGGCTACGAGCGGGCCAGGATGTTAAGCGCGCTCACACTGCTGCGCGCAGAGGATGATCCTCAGATGCGCGAGCGCTGGTCGTACGTGCGATTGGCCGAGGAACTGCGCCGGATTTCGGCGCAGCCGAAACTCGATGCACCGGAGCTCTTCCGGCGCATGTGCTTCAACGCGCTCATTTCCAATACCGACGATCATCCCCGTAACCACGCGGTGATCGCGATGGAAAACGAGTGGGAGCTATCTCCTGCCTACGATCTTGCACCGACACCCGAGATCAGCATCGAGCGGCGCGATCTCGCTCTCGCTTGCGGTGACTGGGGCCGCTACGCGCACGCCGGAAACCTGCTCTCGCAGTCGGCTCGCTTTCTCGTCAAGCACGACGAGGCGAATGCCATCATCGACGAGATGGAGCAAACAGTCAGAAGCCGGTGGTACGAAGTCGCCCGCCGGGAAGGTGTCAGCGAGAAGGACTGCGCGGCGATCAGACCGGCCTTTACCTACGAAGGGTTCCGGCTGGAATTGGCGAAGGAGACGAGCACAGCAGCGATCAGGCGAGCTCGTTCATCTTCCGCGCGAGCTGGAAATCGAGATCGGTGATGCCCTTCGCCTCGTGCGTCACCAGGTGCACCTTCACCTTGTTGTAGACGTTCGACCACTCGGGGTGATGGTCGAGCTTGTCCGCCTCGATCGCCGCGCTCGCCATGAAGCCGAATGCGCGCGCGAAATCGGGAAATTTGAACTGCCTTTCCAGCTTGCCGTCGGCTAGCGACCAGCCTTCCAGGCTGGCCAGCCGTTCCTCGACTTCACCGGTTGAAAGCTTCTCGGTCATTTGCATACTCCGTGTCGTTACGTATCCGGCTCGGCCTGGCGCCGTGGCGGCGGCTCGGTGGGAGCCGCGCGCATCTGCGCCTTCAGCCGCGCCTTGACCCGCCGTCCCTTGCGCAGCAGCGCGGGGCGGAGCCACAGCCCCATGCGTGGAAACAGGTACGAGAGCGTGGTCAGCCACCCGCTCGCCGGCGGCATGGAGCGCTCCCGCGCGTCGTTGACCGCCAGGTCCATCACGACCTGGGCGACTTCGTCCGCCGTGCTGAGCGGCTGCGAAAACGTGATGTCAGCCACCGCGTCGATATTGGTCATGATGAAGCCGGTATCGATCGGGCCGGGCGAGACTGCCGCGATCTTGATGCGTGAGCCGGCCAGTTCCTCGCCGAGCGCAAACGTGAAGGCGCGCAGGCCGAACTTGCTCGCGGAGTAGGTTGCGGCGCCCGGCACCGGTGTGCGCCCGGCGAGCGACGCCACGTTGATGATGGCGCCTTCGCCGGACTTGCGCAGGTAAGGTAGCGCCAGCCGGGAAAGCACGATTGGCGCTTTCAGGTTCACGTCGATCATGCGGCCAAGCTCGCGCGCCTCGACCTTCTCCACGGGCCCGCGGTGGTGATAGCCGGCGTTGTTCACGAGCACGTGGACGGCGCCGAACTCGCGTTCCGCACGCTCGAGCAGCGCGGGGCCGGCGGCCTCGTCCGTCACGTCCATGGCGCAGGTCAGGACGCGGGCCTTCGGGCGCAGTTCTTCGGCGAGGCGCTCCAGCTTTTCCCGCCCGCGCGCGACCAGCACCAGGTTTGCCCCGGCATCGGCGAAGCGGCGCGCGACGGCAGCGCCCACGCCCTCGGAGCCGCCGGTGACGATGACGGTCTTGTTGCGGAAATCGCGATCCATGGCGCCAGTCTAGCAGGCGCGGCTCGGGCCGTAGGCGAAGCCGCGGTTGTCAGAAGCCGAGATAGCCCCGCAGCTTGCGCCAGAGGGAGGTTTCCCAGCCGTAAACCTCGAGCTGGTCCGGGTCGTACTCCGCGACCGGCAGTGCCGCCGGGGCCGGGATGGGCTCGTTGGCGGCGGCACCGGCATCGACCTCGAAGGCGCCCTTCCGGCGATCCAGCGTTCCCGTCAGGCCGTCGACCGCGAGGCTCAGGCGCGGCAGCACCTCGTCGTCGACGATATCGTCCAGGAAAACCGCGTCGGGGTCGAAGGCTTCCTTGTCGAGCACGACGCAGTCGGTGAAGGGCTGGTCCTTGCTGATGGCGGCGCTTCCGGGGTTATGGTGAGGGGGACCTTAGCGGAAGCGGGCGGCGTTTGCCGTGAGAGTTTTCACAGGTTGGGGAGAGATTCGGGGCGGGACTTGTGCCGGTTTTGGGCAATGGAGTGCAAAAACGGGCGCTTTGGCGGGGCGGGCGTTTGGTCGCCCGTGAGACGGGCTCCTACAAGGGATGGGGTGCCAACGTGCTGCAGCAGGCGCCGGTACGGTCGCCCGCAATGGCGGGCTCCAACGGCGCCGGCGTCAACCGTTGGCGGGCTGGTCGCCGGCGGGGGGCTCGACGAGCTGGACGATGGCCATGGGGGCGGCGTCGCCCGGCCGGGGGCCGAGCTTCAGGATGCGCAGGTAGCCGCCCGGGCGATTCCGGAAGCGGGGGCCTAAGTCCTGGAACAGCTTGCCGACGACCTCCTTGTCGCGCAGGCGATCGAACGCCAGGCGGCGTTTCGCCACGCCGTCCTCGCGAGCCATCGTGATCAGCGGCTCCACGACGCGGCGCAGCTCCTTGGCTTTCGGCAGCGTGGTCCGGATCGTCTCGTGGCGCAGGAGCGAGGCCGCCATGTTGCGGAACATCGCTTTGCGGTGAGAGCTGGTGCGGCCGAGTCGGCGGCCGGCTTTCTTGTGGCGCATGATCTATAGAGCCTTTCAGCGTGTCGGCCCGGTCATCGAGCCCTCATTCAACTTTCCCGGGAAAACCGCGGTCGCGTGTCGACCGCGGTTCACCGGATGATTACATGACGAGCTCGTGCTCCGGACGCAGGCTCGGCGGCGGCCAGTTGTCGAGGCGCATCCCCAACCCCAGGCCGTGCTGCTCGAGCACTTCCTTGATTTCCGTGAGCGACTTCTTGCCGAGGTTCGGCGTGCGCAGCAGCTCGACTTCCGTGCGCTGCACGAGGTCGCCGATGTACATGATGTTCTCGGCCTTGAGGCAGTTCGCCGAGCGGACGGTGAGCTCCAGCTCGTCCACCGGGCGCATCAGGATCGGGTCCACCTGGCTCTCGGCCATCGCGCCCGCGCCCTCGTCCTGGCCCTGCAGGTCGACGAAGACCGAGAGCTGGTCCTTCAGGATGCTGCCCGCGCGGCGGATCGCCTCTTCCGGATCGATCGTGCCGTTGGTCTCGATGTCGATGATGAGCTTGTCGAGGTCGGTGCGCTGCTCCACGCGGGCCGATTCCACGTCGTAGGTCACCCGGTTGACCGGGCTGAACGACGCGTCGAGCTGCAGCCGCCCGATCGGGCCGGACTGCTCCTCGAAGGCCGGCCGCTGCGTCGCCGGGCGGTAGCCGCGGCCGCGCTCGACCTTCAGGATCATGTTGAGCTCGCCTGCTTTCGTCAGGTTCGCGATCACGATCTCGGGGTTCATGATCTCGACGTCGTGATCGAGCTGGATGTCGGCACCGGTCACCGGTCCCGGGCCCTTCTTGGACAGGCGGAGCTCGGCGGAATCGCGGTTGTGCATGCGCACGGCCACCTGCTTCAGGTTCAGCAGGATATCGACGACATCCTCCTGCACGCCTTCGATGCTGGTGTACTCGTGCAGCACGCCGTCGATCTCCGCCTCGACGATCGCCGCTCCGGGCATCGACGACAGGAGGATGCGGCGCAGCGCATTGCCGAGCGTGTGGCCATAGCCGCGCTCGAAGGGCTCGATGGTCACCTTCGCGTGTAATGGATCCACCGGCGAGACCTTGACGACCCGCGGCTTCAGAAAATCGTGTACGGATTCCTGCATGGGTAGATACCCCTCCTGACTATTTCGAGTAAAGCTCGACGACGAGGTTTTCGTTGATGTCGGGAAGTATGTCCTGACGATCCGGCAACGACTTCAGCACCCCTGCCATCTTCTTCGCATCCACGTCGACCCAGTCCGGCAACCCGACCTGGCTCGCGACCTCCAAAGCGCTCTGGATGCGAAGCTGCTTCTTTGCCTTTTCGCGAACGCCGATCGCGTCACCGGCGTTGACCTGGGCCGAAGGAATGTTGACCACCTGGCCGTTCACTTCGATGCCCTTGTGACTGACGAGCTGCCGCGCTTCCGCGCGCGTCGCAGCAAAGCCCATTCGATAGACCACGTTGTCCAGGCGCCCCTCCAGGAGGAGCAGCAGGTTCTCGCCGGTCGAGCCCTTGATCCGGGTCGCCCGCTTGTAGTAGTTCCGGAACTGCCGCTCGAGCACGCCGTACATGCGGCGCAGCTTCTGCTTCTCGCGGAGCTGCATGCCGTAATCGGACAGGCGCGGCCGCCGCTGCGGGGCTCCTCCCGGAGGAACCTCGAGCTTGCACTTCGACTCGAGCGGCCTGACGCCGCTCTTCAGAAACAGGTCCGTGCCTTCGCGGCGGGACAGTTTGCACTTTGGTCCTAGATATCTTGCCATTGCTGACTCTCTGAGTACCTCTTATGCGCCGCTATACGCGGCGCTTCTTCGGCGGACGGCAGCCGTTATGGGGAATCGGCGTGACGTCCTCGATGTTCTGGATCCGCAAGCCGAGTGCGTTCAGCGCGCGCACCGCCGACTCGCGGCCCGGGCCCGGCCCGCGCACGCGCACGTCCAGGTTCTTGACCCCGTATTCGAGCGCCAGCCGGCCCGCTTTCTCGGACGCGACCTGCGCCGCGAACGGCGTGGACTTGCGGGAGCCCCGAAAGCCGCAGCCACCGGCGGTCGCCCACGAGAGCGCGTTGCCCTGCCGGTCCGTGATCGTGATGATCGTGTTGTTGAAGGAGGCATGGATGTGCGCGATCGCGTCCACGACATGCTTCTTCACCTTCTTGCGTTTCTGGGGTTCAGCCATTCTTGCGTCCTGTCAGATTCGTAGGCGCGTCAGCGCTTGATCGGCCGGCGCGGGCCCTTGCGGGTGCGGGCGTTCGTGCGCGTGCGCTGGCCGCGCAGCGGCAAGCCGCGGCGGTGCCGGATACCGCGGTAGCAGCCGAGGTCCATCAGGCGCTTGATGTTCATCGACGTCTCGCGCCGGAGATCGCCCTCGACCACCATCTTCGACACCGCGTTGCGGATGCCGGCTACTTCCGGTTCCGCCAGGTCCTTCACCTGGGTCGACGGATCGATGCCGGCGGCCTCGCAGATCCGGCGCGCGCGCGACCGGCCGATGCCGTAGATCGACGTCAGCGCGATCATGACGTGCTTGTTCGTCGGTATGTTGATGCCTGCTATACGTGCCATTGGGGTACCTTTAGCCTTGACGCTGCTTGTGCCGCGAATCGGTGCAGATCACGCGCACGACGCCATTGCGCCGGATGATCTTGCAGTTGCGGCACATCCTCTTGACCGATGCCCTGACTTTCATGATTCGATCTCCAAAAACTCTCTCCGGCAATCAGCGGAGCTGACCGCTGCGCCCGTAGTTGCGCAGGTTCGCCTTTTGCATCATGCCCTCGTACTGGTGACTCATCGCGTGCGCCTGCATCTGGGACATGAAATCCATCGTCACCACGACCAGGATCAGCAGCGACGTGCCGCCGAAACTGAACGGCATGCTCGGATAGAACATCCGCAGCAGCTCCGGCAGTACGCAGACGCCGGCGACGTACAGGGCGCCCCAGAACGTGAGCCGCGTCAGCACCTTGTCGATGTAATCCGCGGTCTGCGCTCCCGGCCGTATCCCGGGCACGAACGCGCCCGAGCGCTTCAGGTTGTCCGCCGTCTCCTTCGAATTGAAGACCAGCGCGGTGTAGAAAAAACAGAAAAAGATGATCATCGCCGCGTACAGCAGCACGTAGATCGGCTGGCCCGGCCCCAGGTTCGCGCCGAGCGTCTGCAAGGCCTGCTGGAACGGGTTCGGGTTCGTCGACTGCCCGAAGAACTGCGCGATCGTCGCAGGGAAGAGCAGGATACTCGACGCGAAAATCGGCGGAATCACACCCGACATGTTGATCTTGAATGGCAGGTGCGTGCTCTGCGCCGCGTACAAGCGCCGGCCCTGCTGCCGCCTCGCGTAGTTCACGGTAATGCGGCGCTGGGCGCGCTCCATGAAAACCACGAATGTCGTTGCACCGATGGCCCCCAGCAGCATCAGGATCGCGGTGCCCGAACCCATCTCGCCGCTGCGGACGAGCTCGGCCGTGCCGGCCACGGCCGCGGGCAGCGCCGCGACGATGCCGGCCAGGATGATCATCGAAATGCCGTTGCCTATGCCGCGCTCGGTGATCTGCTCGCCGAGCCACATCAGGAACATCGTGCCGGTGACCAGCGTGATGCAGGCCGTGATCAGGAAGGCCGGGCCCGGGTGCACGACGACGCCCGGCTGGCTCTGCAGCCACGAGGCCGCGGCCACGGACTGGAACAGCGACAGCCCGACCGTCCCGTAGCGGGTGTACTGCGTGATGCGCCGCCGCCCGGCCTCGCCTTCCTTCCGCAACTGCTGCAGCGAGGGCACGATCATGCTCGCCATCTGCATGATGATGGAAGCCGAAATGTAGGGCATGATGCCGAGCGCGAAAATGCCGAAGCGGGCGAGCGCACCGCCGGAGAACATGTTGAACAGCGCCAGCATATTGCCGCCCTGCTGGTCGAAGAACGCGGCGAGCGCCGCCGGGTCCACGCCAGGCACGGGAATGAACGTGCCGACGCGAAACACGACCAGCGCGCCCACGAGGAACGCGAGGCGCTTCTTCAGTTCGCCGAGCTTGCTCGCCGCCTTGGCGGCGTCCGCCGGATTTTGAGTGGGCCTTTTCGCCACGTGCTTTTCCGTTCAGTCCTTATTCAATACTGCCGCCCGCGGCTTCGATCGCCGCGCGCGCGCCCTTCGTCAGGCCTAAGCCTTTGACCCGTACCGCCTTCTCCAGCTTGCCGGAAACCATGACCTTCACCTTCTCCGCCTGCGACGGCACCAGCCGCGCCTTTTTCAGCACGTCCAGGTCGATCACCTCGGCCTCCGGGATCGCGAGCTCGTGCAGCCGCAGCTCGGCTGTCTTCCGGCCCGCGAACGAGCGGAAGCCGACCTTCGGCAGGCGCCTTTGCAGCGGCATCTGGCCGCCCTCGAAGCCCACCTTGTGATAGCCGCCGGCGCGCGCGTGCTGGCCCTTCTGGCCGCGCCCGGCCGTCTTGCCCTGGCCGGCCGAATGGCCGCGGCCGCGCCGCTTGCCGTCTTTCTTCGCGCCCTTGGCGGGGCTCAATGTGTTCAGCCGCATTGCTACGCTTCCTCTACCGTCACGAGATGCGCGACCTTGTTGATCATGCCGCGAATCGCCGGCGTGTCCTCGACGGTCACGGTCTGGCGAACCTTCCTGAGGCCTAAGCCCGCGATGCAGTCACGATGCGCCTTGAGCCGCCCGTAGCGGCTTTTCGCCAGCGTCACTTTCAGCTCTTTCGACTTGCTCATACTCGATTCCCGGATCCCCATGCCGACGCGCCGGTCAGGCCAGGATCTCCTTGACTTTCTTGCCGCGCTTGGCGGCGACCGCCTTCGGCGAATGGATTTCCGACAGCGCGCCGATGGTCGCGCGCACGACGTTGATCGGGTTGCGCGAGCCGTAGCTCTTGGCCAGGACGTTGCGCACGCCGGCACACTCGAACACGGCGCGCATGGCGCCGCCGGCGATGACACCCGTACCTTCCGAGGCCGGCTGCATGTAGACGTAGGTCGCGCCGTGGCGGCCCTTCTTCGCGTACTGCAGCGTCTCGTTCGTCAGGTTCACCTTGATCATGTTCTTGCGCGCTGCCTGCATCGCCTTCTGGATGGCGATCGGCACCTCGCGCGCCTTGCCGTAGCCGAAGCCGACGCGGCCCTGGCCGTCACCGACCACCGTCAGCGCGGTGAAGCCGAACTGGCGGCCGCCCTTGACGACTTTCGCGACGCGGTTGACCGTGACCAGCTTCTCGATGAAGTCGTCGGCGCCCTGTGACTGTTCCATTCTTGCCATCGGTTATTCCTGGTTCCATTCGCCCGCGATGCGGGCTCCTACAGCTCTAGAATTTGAGGCCGGCCTCGCGAGCCGCGTCCGCCAGCGCCTTTACGCGGCCGTGATAGCGGAAGCCCGAACGGTCGAAGGCGACGGTGTCGATGCCGGCCGCCTTCGCTTTCTCGGCGATGCGCGCGCCCACGATGGCCGCCGCCGCGACGTTGCCGGTGCTCTTCGTGCCCTTGCGCACGTCTTTCTCCAGGCTCGAGGCGGCCGCCAGCACGTGCCCGCCGTCGGGCGCGATGACCTGGGCGTAAATGTGCCGCGGCGTGCGATGCACGCTCAGGCGATTGATCGCCAGCCGCTCGATCTTCGCCCGCCCTTTTTTGGCGCGGCGCAGCCGGTTCTGCTTTTTGTCCAGTTTCATGTGTCTCGTGCCTACTTCTTCTTGGCTTCCTTGAGGATCACGCGCTCGTCGCTGTAGCGCACGCCTTTACCCTTGTAGGGCTCGGGCGGCCGCAGGCGGCGGATCTCCGCGGCCACCTGGCCGACCTGCTGCTTGTCCGCGCCGCGAATGATCACCTCGGTCTGGCTCGGCGTTTCGACCGTGATACCTTCCGGCACGTCGAACGAAACCGGGTGCGAAAAGCCCAGCGTCAGGTTGAGCTTCTTGCCCTGCGACTGCGCGCGGTAACCCACGCCGACCAGCTCCAGCTTCTTCTCGAACCCTTCGCTCACGCCGCGCACCATGTTCGCAAGCAATGCTCGCGTCGTCCCCGCGACCGCCGTAGCAAAGCGCGAGTGCGACCGCCGCTCGACCGTCAGGCGGTTCTCCTCCTGCGCCACGCCGACTTCGGAGTTCAGCCGCATCGACAGCGCGCCCTTCTTGCCTTTCAGGCTGGCCGTCGTGCCGTGCAGGCTGAATTCGACGCCTTCGGGCAGCACGACCGGGTTTTTTGCAACTCTGGACATTATCGTCTCTCGTAATCCGCGGAGGCTGCGTCAGGAAACGACGCAGATCACCTCGCCGCCAATGCCCTGCTCACGCGCCTGTTTGTCACTCATGACCCCGGCCGACGTCGACACGATGGCCACGCCCAGTCCGCCGAGCACTTTCGGCAGTTCCTGCCGGCCGCGGTATTTCCGCAGCCCTGGCTTGCTGACGCGCGCGATGTGCTCGATGACCGGCCGGCCCTCGAAATACTTGAGCTCGACGGTCAGCGTCGCCTTGGCGCCGTCTTCCTCGGTCGCAAAGTCGGTGATGTAGCCTTCGTCCTTCAGCACGCGGGCGACCGCCACTTTCGCGCCCGACGACGGCATCGTCACGTTCACCTTGCGTGCCTTCTGCCCGTTACGGATGCGGGTCAGCATGTCGGCGATGGGATCGGTATTGCTCATGCGTCTACTCCTACCAGCTCGCCTTGGTCAGGCCCGGGATCTCGCCTTTCATGGCGGCTTCCCGGAGCTTGTTCCGCGCCAGCCCGAACTTGCGGTAATACCCATGCGGGCGGCCGGTAATCGCGCAACGGTTGCGCAAGCGCGTCGCGCTCGCATCGCGCGGCATGGCGTTCAGCTTCGCCTGCGCCTCCACCCGTGCTTCGTCCGAGCTCGACACGCTGCGGATGATCTCCTTCAGCAAGGCGCGCTTCTTCGCGTACCGCTTGACCGTTTTGGCCCGCTTCCGCTCGCGCATGATCATTGATGTCTTTGCCATAGTTCTAAGCTCTATTTCCTGAAGGGAAAGTTGAACGCTTCCAACAGCGCGCGCCCTTCCTCTGCGTTGCGAGCCGTGGTCGAAATCGTGATGTCCATGCCGCGGATCGCGTCGACCTGGTCGTAGTTGACTTCCGGGAAAATAATCTGCTCCTGCACACCGAGGCTGTAGTTGCCCTGCCCGTCGAACGAGCGGGGATTCAGGCCCCTGAAATCGCGCGTGCGCGGAATCGCGATGTTCACCAGGCGGTCCAGGAACTCGTACATGCGTTCCCGGCGCAGCGTCACCTTGCAGCCGATCGGATAGCCGTCGCGGATCTTGAAGCCGGCGACGGATTTCCGCGCGAGCGTCTTCACCGGCTTCTGACCGGCGATCTTCTCCATGTCGCTCACGGCGTGATCCAGCACTTTCCGGTCCGCCACGGCCTCGCCTACGCCCATGTTCAGCGTAATCTTGGTGATACGCGGCACCTGCATCGGGTTCTTGAGACCGAGCTTCTCGCCGATCTTGTCGTGCAGTTCGCTCGCGTACAAATCCTGCAATCTGGCCATGTCAGAGATCCACTGCTTCGCCGTTCGACTTGAAGATGCGCTGCTTCGCGCCGTCTTCCGAAACTTGATAGCCGATGCGATCGCCCTGCTTCGTCTTCGGGTTGAACACGAGGACGTTCGAGACCGCGATCGGCATCTCCTTGTCCACGATGCCGCCTTCCAGGGGCGGCATCGCGTTCGGATTCGCCTTCTGGTGCTTCTTCGCGACGTTGATGCCTTCCACCAGCAGGCGCTCGTCATCGAGGACCCGCAGCACGGTACCGCGCCGCCCCTTGTCCTTGCCCGTTGTCACGACGACTTCGTCGCCTTTCCTGATCTTCATCTTTCCTGCCTCACTGCCGCTTGCCCTCTAGAGCACTTCAGGCGCCAGCGAAATGATCTTCATGAACTGGTTGGTCCGGAGCTCGCGCGTCACCGGCCCGAAGATGCGCGTGCCGATCGGCTCCAGCCGGGCATTCAGCAGCACCGCGGCATTGCCGTCGAAGCGGATCAGGGAGCCGTCCTTGCGCCGCACGCCCTTGCGCGTTCGCACGACCACTGCGTTGTAGACCTCGCCCTTCTTCACCTTGCCGCGCGGGATCGCGTCTTTCACGCTGACCTTGATGACGTCGCCCACGGCGGCATAGCGGCGTTTCGAGCCGCCGAGCACCTTGATGCACTGGATGCGTCGCGCGCCGGAGTTGTCGGCGGCGTCCAGTACTGTCTGCATCTGAATCATGCTGTTGTTCCGTCAGATAAAACTGCTGCTCAGGGGCTGGACCGACCGCTATTCCTGCGCGGCCCGTTCGAGGATGCTGACCACCCGCCAGGACTTGTGCCTGGAGATGGGCCGGCATTCGCTGATTGCAACCCGGTCACCCGTCTTGCACTCGTTGTTCTCGTCGTGCGCCATGACCTTGCTCGTCCGGCGGATGTACTTGCCGTACACCGGGTGCTTGATCACGCGCTCGATCGCGACGGAGACGGACTTGTTCATCCGGTCGCTCACGACCCGGCCGACGACCGGGCGCTGTGCGCCGGTCTCGGTACCCTGTTCGCCGGTGCCTGTACCCTGCTCGCCGGCTTCTGTTGCCTGTTCGTTCATTCGCTTGCACTCTCGCGCTGATGCTTCAGCTCGTTCAATACGGTTTTCACGCGCGCGATTTCCTTGCGCACCCGGCCATGCTCGTGCGGCCGCGACAGCCGGCCCGACGCCTGTTGCATGCGCAGGTTGAACTGCTCGCGGCGCAGCTTCAGGAGCTCGTCGCCGAGTTGCTCTTCGCTCATCGAGCGCAGTTGCTTCGCTGCCATCACATCACCTGCCGGGTCACGAACGCGGTCGGGAACGGCAGCTTGGCCGCGGCCAGGCGAAACGCCTCGCGCGCGATTTCCTCGGTCACGCCTTCCATCTCGTACAGCACGCGGCCGGGCTGGATCTGGCAGACCCAGTACTCGACGTTGCCCTTGCCCTTGCCCTGGCGCACTTCCAGCGGCTTTTTGGTCACGGGCTTGTCCGGAAACACGCGGATCCAGATCTTGCCGCCGCGCTTGATATGGCGCGTCATGGCCCGCCGCGCCGCCTCGATCTGGCGGGCCGTCAGGCGGCCGCGCTCGGTCGCTTTGAGTCCGTACTCACCGAACGAGACGTCGCTGCCGCGAATCGCCAGGCCACGGTTCCGGCCTTTCATCTGCTTGCGGAATTTGGTTCTCTTGGGCTGTAACATGCTGCTGTCCTGGTTTCTTGCCTACGCGAGCCGCGCCTTACCTGGCGGCCGCGGCCGGCTCCTGCGTCTCCGCCACGGGTTCCGGCTTGTCGAACACTTCGCCCTTGAAGATCCAGACCTTGACGCCGATGACGCCGTAGGTCGTGCGCGCTTCGGCAAACCCGTAATCGATGTCGGCCCGGAAGGTATGCAGCGGCACGCGGCCCTCGCGGTACCACTCCGACCGCGCAATTTCCGCTCCGTTCAACCGGCCGCCGACCTTCACCTTGATGCCCTCGGCGCCTACCCGCATCGTATTCGTTACCGCGCGCTTCATGGCCCGTCGGAACATGACGCGGCGCTCGAGCTGCTGGGCGATGCCCTCGGCCACGAGCTGCGCGTCCAGCTCCGGCTTCCGGACTTCGCTGATGTTGATCCGCACGTCGTGGATCTGCATCCCGGCCAGCTTCGCGACGTTCGCGCGGAGCTTTTCGATGTCCTCGCCTTTCTTGCCGATCACGATGCCGGGTCGCGCGGTATGGATCGTGATGTTCGCTTTCTTGGCCGGCCGCTCGATGTGGATGCGGCTGACCGAGGCGTCCTTCAGCTTCGTCTTGATGTACTCGCGCAGAAGGTGATCCGTACGCACGTGCTCCGGGAAGTCATGCGAATTGGCGTACCACTTCGACGCCCAGTCCTTGACGATCCCCAGGCGAATACCGGTTGGATGTACTTTCTGGCCCATGCAATCTCTCGTTTATTCGTCGCCAACGGCGACCGTGATATGGCTGTTCCGTTTGATGATCCTGGCGCCGCGGCCCTTGGCCCGCGCACGGTAGCGCCGGAACGTCGGCGCTTCGTTCACCTCGATCGTCGAGACCTTCAGCTCGTCGATGTCCGCGCCGTGGTTGTGCTCCGCGTTGGCAATGGCCGACTCGAGCACCTTCTTCACGATACGGGCGCTCTTTTTCGGCGTGAACGCCAGCGTGCGCAACGCTTCCTCGACGTTCTTGCCGCGGATGGCATCGGCCATCAGCCGGCACTTCTGCGGAGAGATCCGCGCGTACCGCAACGTTGCTGCTACCTGCATCACCGGTCCTCCGCGATAGCTACTTGGTCACTTGCCGGTCTTTCTGTCGCCCGAATGACCCTTGAAGGTCCGGGTGACGGCAAACTCGCCCAGCTTGTGGCCGACCATGTTCTCCGAAATGAGAATCGGCACGTGCTGGCGCCCGTTGTGCACGGCAATCGTCAGCCCCACCATGTCGGGCAGGACCATGGAACGCCGCGACCAGGTTTTGATCGGGCGGCGGTCGTTCGCTTTGGCGGCCCTGGCGACTTTTTCCGCGAGGTGCGTATCGACGAACGGGCCTTTTCTGACTGAGCGTGGCACTTGTGTTGCTTCCTCGTCCTATATCCAGATGCTGCGGGTGGAGTCGCCCGTGAGACGGGCTCCTACAGCCCGTATCGCCGGCGATTGAGTCCGATCCGCCGTCATTTCTTTTTCCGGCGGCGCACGATCATGCTGTCCGTGCGCTTGTTGGCCCGCGTCTTGTAGCCCTTGGTCGGCGTGCCCCACGGGCTCACCGGGTGCCGGCCGCCCGAGGTCTTGCCTTCGCCGCCGCCGTGGGGGTGGTCGACCGGGTTCATCGCCACGCCGCGGACCGTCGGGCGAACGCCTCTCCAGCGCTTCGCGCCGGCCTTGCCCAGCTTCCGCAGGTTGTGCTCGCCGTGGCCCACCTCGCCTACCGTCGCGCGGCAGTCGATGTGGACGCGGCGCGCTTCACCCGAGCGCAGGCGCACCGTCGCATACGCGCCTTCACGGGCGGCGATCTGCGCCGCACCGCCGGCCGAGCGCACGAGCTGGCCGCCCTTGCCCGGCTTCATCTCCACGCAGTGGACAACCGTGCCCACCGGGATGTTGCGGAGCCTTAGCGAATTGCCCGTCTTGATCGGAGCGTCGTCGCCGCTCACGATCGCGGCACCCTGCTCCAGGCCCTTCGGCGCCAGGATGTAGCGGCGCTCGCCATCCGCGTACTTGATCAGGGCCAGGTGAGCGCTGCGGTTCGGGTCGTACTCGAGCCGCTCCACCACGCCCGGCACGCCGTCCTTGTCCCGCTTGAAGTCGATCAGGCGGTAGCGCTGCTTGTGCCCGCCGCCCTGGTGGCGCACCGTCACGCGGCCGGCGTTATTGCGCCCGCCGGTCTTCGATTTCTTCGACACCAGCGCGCTGTGCGGCTGCCCCTTGTAGAGCTCGGGCGTCTTGACCGATACCGAGAATCGGCGGCCCGCTGACGTCGGTTTGGCTTTGTGCAGTGACATCTGTCCGTTACCTCGTGCCTTCCGGTTTACTCGACGCCGAGGAAGTCGAGCTGGCTTCCGGGCGCGAGCTTCACGTAGGCCTTTTTCCAGGCCGCCCGCTGGCCGTACTGGGTGCCGTGGCGCTTCAGCTTGCCGCGGCAGTTCACGACGGTGACGTCCACGACTTCGACCTCGAACAGCAGTTCGACGGCCTGGCGGATCTCCGTCTTGTTCGCATCCGGGCGGACCCGGAACACGATCTGGTTGTGGTTGTCGGCGACGATGGTGCTCTTCTCCGACATGTGCGGGCTCTCGAGCACGTTCATCAGCCGTTCCCGGTGCTGTTTCGCGCTCACGTCAGCCGCTCCTCGATCAGTTTCAACGCCGGCAGCGTGATCAGCACTTTCTCGAAGCGCAGCAACACGACCGGGTCGATGGCCGAGACGTCGCAAATGCCGACGTTCGGCAGGTTGCGGGCGGACAGGAAGACCTTCTCGTCGAAGGCTTCGTTCACGATCAATACGTTGTCCAGCCCGAGCGACTTCAGCTTGTCGGCCAGGTCGCGGGTCTTCGGCGCGTCCAGCGTCAGGCTCTCGGTGACCACGAGGCGATCCTGGCGCACCAGCTCCGAGAGCACCGACTTGAGCGCCCCGCGGTACATCTTGCGGTTTACTTTCTGGTCGTGGTTCTGCGGCCGGGCCGCGAACGCGCGCCCGCCGCCGACCCAGATCGGGCTGCGGATCGTGCCCGCGCGGGCCCGGCCCGTGCCTTTCTGGCGCCACGGCTTCGCGCCGCCGCCGCGCACCTGCGCGCGGTTCTTCTGTCCCTTGGTGCCGGCCCGGCCGCCGGCCAGGAAGGCCGTGACGACCTGGTGCACCAGCGGCTCGTTGAAATCCGCGCCGAACGCGCTGTCCGCGACTTCGACGCTGCCGCTGCCCTGCATCTTGATCTTCATTCGGCGGCTCCCTTGCGGGCCTTGATCGCCGGCCGGATCACCACGCGGCCGCCGCTCGCGCCCGGAATGGCGCCCTTGACGAGGATCAGGTTGCGTTCGGCGTCGACCCGCACCACTTCCAGGTTCTGCACCGTGCAGCGCACGTTGCCCATGTGCCCGGACATCTTCTTGCCCTTGAACACGCGGCCCGGCGACTGGTTCTGCCCGATCGAGCCCGGCGCGCGGTGCGACAGGGAGTTGCCGTGGGTCGCGTCCTGCATGCGGAAATTGTGGCGCTTCACCGTGCCGGCGAAGCCCTTGCCGATCGTGGTGCCGATGACGTCCACCTTCTGGCCCGCCTGGAACAGGTCCACCTTGATCTCCGCGCCCGGCTCGAAATCGGCCGCCTCGCCTTCGTCCAGCCGGAATTCGGTCAGCAGGTCGCCGGCCTCGACCCTGGCGGCGGCAAAATGCCCGGCGGCCGGCTTCGAGACGCGCGATGCCTTGCGGGCGCCCGCGGCGACCTGCAGCGCGCGGTAGCCGTCGCTGTCCTCGGTCTTCAACTGCGTGACCCGGTTCGGCTGCGCCTCGATCACCGTGACCGGGATCGAATTGCCGTCGTCCGTAAAGACTCGCGTCATGCCGCATTTGCGGCCAACGAGACCCATCGTCATATTCGTACTGCCTGATAGCCAAACACGCGAAAGGGTCAGCGCCATCGCCAGGAACATTTCGCTGATGTTCCGATGCTGCGGAGCTGACCCCACGTCCGGTCGCCTTGACCGGTTCCCGGGATTTGCCGAGTACGCCATTGTCTTGGTGGCGATCCTGAAGCCCGGCGCCGCGAAGCAGCAAAGGCTGCAGCGCCTTCCGAACCTGGCCGACTCCCGGACCGGCCAGGTCGTGTCGAGCCGGCTATTATACCGTCAGCCGACCGGGTTACAAGCTGGATTGAACCCTGATTTATCGCCGTTGGAGCCCGCCATTGCGGGCGACCGGTACGGCGGCAAACCCTTTTCCGCGCGGCTTTCCCCGCGCTTTCCCGGTCGCCCGCAATGGCGGGCTCCAACGGGTGCCTGTCAGACCCGCGCGAGCCGGCTCAGTTCAGCTTGATCTGGACGTCGACTCCCGCCGGCAGCTCGAGCTTCATGAGCGCGTCGACGGTCTTGTCCGTCGGGTCCACGATGTCCATCAGGCGCTTGTGGGTGCGGATCTCGTACTGGTCCCGGGCATCCTTGTTCACGTGCGGTGAGATGAGGATCGTGAACCGCTCCATTTTCATGGGCAGCGGAATCGGGCCCTTGACCGTGGCGCCGGTCCGCTTCGCCGTATCGACGATTTCGCGCGCCGACTTGTCGATGAGGCGGTGATCGAAGGCTTTTAGCCTGATGCGTATGTTCTGGTTGGTTGCCACGTTGTGTCCTGTGCGTCCTTTGGCGTGGGTTATCGCGCGCGATGCGCGCTCCTACGCCGGCATTTGTGCCTTCGATGACGAGGTGCCTTCGATGAGGAGGTGCCTTCGTTTCCGGTTTGTGGTGCCCTTCGAGGTGCCGGACTGAAGTCCGGCACCGGCCTTGCTTACTCGATGATCTTCGCGACCACGCCGGCGCCGACGGTGCGGCCGCCCTCGCGGATGGCGAAGCGCAGCCCGTCT
>DASSBS010000112.1:0-11862 GCA_035698445.1 Woeseiaceae bacterium | reverse complement strand
GTAGTTGACATAGACGAACGCGCCGTAGGCTCCGCGTGTCCAGCCGCCGCTCGCGCGCACCCGCGTGTCGGCGGGCTTGCCGACCTCGTCGATGAGGCTGAAGGACGGGCTCGCGGCGGTCACGCGGCGCTCGTGTTCCAGGGTGTGCGTCAGGTTGAGGCCGAACGAGAAAACACCCGCCTCGGTATCGAATTCTCCGCTCGCCTTGAAATCGAAACCCCTGGCTTCCTCGATTGCGATGTTCCCGACCCGGTTGTCGAAGAGCACGAGGTCGGGGAAGACGGCGAGCACGTCCTGGCTCCCGGGATCGAAGGCCGTTCCGGTATCGTTGCCGATGAAGCCGTCCGTGTCGGCCGCGAGAAAGGCCGCGGCCGCTTCGACGGACGGATCGCGGGTGACGAGCCCCGGGAATCGCCCTGCGCGCTCCAGCACCACGTCGCGGTCGGCATTGATGCTGGGCTGCTCGACGCGCCCGTCGTATTCGATCTGGAACCAGCTCAGCGACAAGCTCGCCCAGCTCGCGAGCTCCGGCCGGAAATCGACGCCGAAGCTCCAGGTGTCGGCCTCCTCCGGGCCGAGCGCGGGATTCGCGCCCTGCAGGAACAGCACCGGCACGGGCGCGCCGCCCTGCACAGGGTCGCCAGCCAGCTCGAGAAATGCCTCGGTAGTGGACTCCAGCTCCGCGAGCGCCGGCGTGCGGAACGCGGCCGAATAGGCGCCCCGGAACGTCAGTCCCTCCAGCGGTGTCCAGATGAGTCCGACCTGCGGGTTGAAGGTGCCGCCGAAATCACTGTAGTCGTCGTAGCGTCCGGCGAGCGACAGCTCGAGCTGGCGAGGATCGCTACGGCTCGGGCCGAGGAGCGGGACCGACAGCTCGGCAAACGCCGAGCGCACGCTTCGATCGGCATTCTCGCCGGCGATGCCGTCGACGGAGCTCTCGAAATCCTCCCGGCGCCACTCCAGGCCCGCGGCAGCACGCGCCGTGACGCCCGCGAGCGCCGGCAGCGGACCGTCGAACATCGTCGACACGGACGAAACCGCGGCTTCGTTGCTCGCCACGAAAGCCGAGTCGACGGTGGTGAAGCCGAGATCGGCGAAGAGCGAGGTGTCCCTCTCGGTATTCACCTCGCTAAAATCCACGGCGGCGTCGAGCGTCCAGTCACCGCCGAGCTCGGTACGGGCACCGGCCGTCAGCGCCAGGTGCTCGCTCGGGCTCGTCGTATCCGTGAAGCTGTCCTGCGTCGCCCCGGCAAAGCGCCGGAGCTCGAAATCCTCGAACTCCCGGTGGGTGTAGAGCCCTTCGCCGTAGAGCTCGACCCGGTCGTTCAGGGCATAGCGGCCGGAGAGATAACCGGAGTGGCGCCGGACCTCGGCCTGCGCATTGAGGCTCAGTTGCGTCAGCCCGATCTCCGGGTTTTCGGTAAGTGAGAGCAGTCCGACGTCGGCGAGGTCGAGCGGCCAGCTACGGGCGAAATCGTAACCCGCGACGAGGTGGCCGCGGCCGAGCTCCGCGCCGAAGAGCTGGCTCAACTGCAACCGCTCCCCGCCGCCCTCGGCCGCGCTGCCGAAATGCAGTTGCGATTCCGCCCCGGTGAAATCGCGGCGGGTGACGATGTTGACCACGCCGGCGACCGCATCGGCGCCGTACACGGCGGAGCGGCCGCCCGTCACGACCTCCACGCGCTCCACGAACGCCAGCGGAATCGCCGAAAGATCGACCACGCGGCCTTCGATACTGCCGGCCCGGCGTGAGCCGTTGACCAGCGTCAGCGTGGATTCGGCGCCTAGCCCACGCAGGTTGGCGGCCGTCACGCGCGTGTTGTTGAGGCCCCGCAGGAGCGAACCGCCTTCGTTCGCAAAGCGGCCGTCGGGCGTCACCTCGTCGAAGTTCTGCGGCAGGGTTTCGAAAATATCCTGCAGGTCGATAAACCCCGCTTGCTCGATCTCTTCGCGCGTGAGGCTCGTCATCGGCACGGCGACGTCGGTGCCCGGAATGCGCGTGCCCGTCACGACCAGGTTGCCGAGCTCCTCGATGCTGAGCTCGAAGAGATCGATACGATCGTCCGCCGCCGTCGCGTGCGGCGCCGCCGCGATCGTCAGCAGCGCAACGCAGCAACTCGCAAAATTTCGCGCGTTCGTTTTCGCTCCCATCGGGTACGCTCCTGCCGCCCAGCCACCGACATCGCTGCCGCGCCCGGAGTATAGCGAGGTTCAACAGGTGTCACAGGGACCTGGTCGGAGTTATGGCGCGGCCGGCGGCGGCAGCAAACCGGCGAGCGGCGTGTCAGCAGCCGGCGACTTGACGACGTCGCCGCCGATCATCACGAATTGGACGTGCTCCAGCGCGGCCATGTCCGCGAGCGGATTGCCGGCAACGGCAATGATGTCCGCGAGCTTGCCTTCCTCCAGCGTGCCGATGCGGTCGTCCCACCCCAGAAGCTCGGCGCCGACGCGCGTGCCGGCCTGCAGCGCTTCCATCGGCGTCAGTCCGGCCTCGACCAGCACGGCGAATTCGCGCGCGAACACCGTTGGATCGACGGCGTAGCCGCCGAGATCGATGCCGACCGCGATCTTCACGCCGCGCTCGTGCGCGCGGCCGACCGCCGCCAGGAATTTCGCGCGATAGTGCTGTATGTAATCGTCGTTCTTGTCCTGCGCGCGCAACCGATCGCCCTCGGCGTAATAATCGCCGACGTAAATCGTCGGCACGAGGAACGTCCCGCTTTCCGCCATCATGCGGATCGCCTCCTCGTCCATGTAGGTGCCGTGCTCGATCGAGCGCACGCCGGCCGCCACCGCCATCTTGATGCCGCGCGCCGCGTGCGCGTGCGCGGCGACCGGCACGCCGAGACGGTCCGCTTCCTCGACCGCGGCAGCGAGCTCTTCCGGGCTGAACGCGACATTGCGCGGATTGTCGCCGACCGACTCGAAAGCGCCGGTCACGAGCAGCTTGATCCAGTCCGAGCCGTATTTTACCTCGGTGCGCACCGCTTTCCTGATTTCTTCCGGACCGTCGGCGATCAGACCGTCGGCGATGACGTGCTGCTCCGGCGAAAGATAGTTGATATCGCCGCCGCCTCCGGTGATCGAAATGTAATGGGCCGCGCCGGTAAGCCGCGGCCCGGTGAACACGCCGGCTTCGATCGTCTTGCGGATGTCCTGGTTGGCGTAATACACGTCCGCGTCGCCCATGACGCGCACCGTCGTCCAGCCGGCCAGCAGTTGCCGCTGCAGCGCCGCGAGGCCCATCAGCGCCTTGTACGCCGACGAGGCCCTCAAGTGTGCGTTCTGGTAATCGTCCGCGAACATGAGCGGATGCTCGTGCGCGTCGATCATGCCGGGCATCAGCGTCGCGCCCGGCAGCTCGATGATCGCCGCATTCTCCGGGATGCCGGCGCGATCGCCGACCGCTACGATGCGCTCACCGTCGACGACGACGACCGTGTTCGTCCGCGCCTCGTCCGAGACGCCGTCGATGACCCGATCGGCGATCAGCGCGATCGGCTCCGCGCGCGCGCCGCCAGCCAAAATGAAGGCCAGCAGCAGCCCGCATCGGGCGATCCGGACCCCGCCGCCGTTGCCTTTGTTGCGATTCGAACACATCGTGAATGGCCCTTCCCCGCCTGCCGTGACGGAGGATCATACGCAGCCTTGCGCGCCTCCTTCGGCGCCGATTCCACAATATGACTCGACGCTGTAAATCGTCCGGCAATCGTGCAATTGTCGAAAAACATCGGCCGCTGCAGCGCAGCGTCGTTGCCACGTAGCAAATGTGCAACAGTCACTCGGGGGAGTGTCCAGCAATGAGCAAGGTGAGCCCGACCGCCGACCGCCGGCACTTCGCGATCGAAGATCCCTTCGCCCGTTTTGGCCTGAGATACGTGCCGGCGATGACGCCCCTCGCGACCGCGGTGGTCGCGGCACTGTACCCGGGCAGCGCCGCATTGGCGCAGGAGCAGGACGAGGCCGCGCAGCGGGGCCTCGAAGAAATCGTCGTCACGGCGACCCGGCGCGAGACGAGCCTCCAGGACGTGCCCCAGAGCATCACCGCGCTATCGACCGCGGATATCCAGCGGCAAGCCTTCCAGAACATGGAAGACTATATGAAGGCCCTGCCGAGCATGAACCTGGTGAACATGATGCCGGGCCGGAATTCCGTGATCATGCGCGGTGTGTCCACGGGCTCCGCGGAGTACCGCACCGACAGCCAGGTCGCCGTCTATCTCGACGAGCAGCCGATGACGTCCATCTCGCAGCAGGTCGACGTCCGCATGGTCGACATCGCGCGTATCGAATCGCTGCCGGGACCGCAAGGCACGCTGTTCGGCTCGAGCTCGCAATCCGGCACCCTGCGCATCATCACCAACAAGCCGGACCCCTCGGGTTTCGCCGCCCAGGTCGAAGCCCTCGTCGGCACCACCAAAGGCGGCGAGGAAAGTTACGACCTGAACGGCTGGATCAACATACCGCTCATCGACGACAAGCTGGCAATCCGCGCGGTCGGCTTTACGGCCGTCGAGGGCGGCTACGTGGACAACGTCCTCGGCATGGACCTGGCCGGCATCGGCAATAACGCGGACGTCGTCGAAGAGGATTGGAACGACTACGAAGTCAACGGTGGCCGCCTGGAGGCGCTCTGGACGATCAGCGACGAGTGGGACTTGCTCGCCAGCGCCATTGCCCAGAACAGCTTCGCGACCGGTACCTGGTTTTCCGACACGGCTCTCGGCGACTACGCGGTCACGCGCTTCTTCGACGAGTATCGCGAGGACGACTGGTACCAGACGTCGATGACCCTGACCGGCGATCTCGGGTTCGCCGAACTGTCCCTGACCGCTTCCGACTTCAACCGCGATATCAACTACGAATGGGACAACATGTACTACGAGCAGTGGCGAACGGCCTATTACGGGCCCTATTACCCGCTGTACGACACCGATTACACCAACGGCACGATCTTCAACTGGCAGGGCCAGGAACGCTATTCCTTCGAGGCGCGGCTGACGTCCACGACCGACAGCCGCCTGCAATGGATGGTCGGCGCGTTTTACGAGAAAGTTTACGACTGGTGGTTCACCGGAGCGCTCGATCCCGAGCTGACGACGACCGATGCCTGGGAGGCCGCGCAGGCTTACGCCTACTATTACGCGAACCTGGGGTATGACGTGGAATACCCGCTGCCGGCGACCGATATCTATTACCAGAACACCTATGACAAGAAAATAAAGCAAACGGCGGTATTCGGCGAGGTCACGTGGAGCCTGACGGACAACTGGGAGGTGACCGGCGGGCTGCGCTGGTTCGAATACGACCGCAAGGAGCTGAACATCTACGAGGTGCCGCTCGGATTGCCGATCGCCGGCTCGGTGGACATCGACGGTGTGCAGACCAGCGAGGGCGTGGCCAACGACACCGTGCTGAAATTCGCCACGCAGTATCACCTCGATGACGATCGCATGGTGTACCTGCTCTACAGCGAAGGGTTTCGGCTGGGCGGTAACAACAGCCTGCGCGCCGCGAGTACCGGATTGATCCCGGCGTCGTACGGTCCGGATACCCTGACCAACTACGAAGGCGGGTTGAAAAGCGAATGGCTGGACAACCGCCTGCAGCTTAACGTCTCGCTTTTTCACATGGTATGGGACGATATCCAGATCAACGACCGCGCCGAGAACGGGCCGTTCTGGGCGCGCGGCACCGTGAACGCCGGCAAGGCGCAATCCACCGGAGCCGAGATCGCCGCGACCTGGTACGCCACCGACAACCTGCTGCTCGAAGCCAGTGCCTTCCTGGCGGAGCCGGAGTTTTCCGAGACCTTCGTCAAGCAGGACGGCGACACGATCGAGAAAGGCATGACGATGCCAAACTCACCGGAGCGCAAATACTGGGCCGCGGTGCAGTACACGATTCCGAGCATCGAAATGATCGATGGCGAGCTCTGGTTCCGTTACGACACCAGCTACCAATCGGAGACTATCAACAGCCTCGCTAACGTCGTGCAGCGGGACCCGACGGGCGTCGTCCCGTCCTGGACGACGTCCAATTTCCAGGTCGGGCTCGACCTCGAGAGCGGCTGGCAGGTATCGCTGATGGTCCGGAACGTCTGGGACGAGCGGAACGTCAATACCCTGTTTACGCCCCTGTACGGCGAATTCTTCGGCGATCCGCGCTTCAACCGGGTGGTCTCGCTGCAGAAGCCACGCACGATCGGCCTCACCCTGCGCAAGACATTCTGACCCTCGTCGGGGTCGAACCGGGGTTTTCGCGTCGCGAAAACTTCGGTTCGACCCCGTGATGCCCTGCGCGACGCGACAACCCCGGTTCGACCCCATAATGCCCGCATGAAGCTCGTCACCACCTCGGTCGTCCGCGGCAGCCACCAGGGTGAGAGTCACGGCGGTGTCTACCTGATCGATCTCGATGCCCGCACCGTCCGGCAAACCATCGACTGGGACAAGGCCGACATCGACTGGCAGGGGCGCGGCTGGGACCGCGGGCTGCGCGGTATCGCCTTCGATGGTGAAACCGTCTACATCGCGGCGAGCGACGAGCTGTTCGCCTACACGCCGGACTTCGAGCGCATCGGGAGCTGGCGCAATCCGTATCTCAAGCACTGCCATGAGATCGCGGCCTGGGAACGCACGCTGTTCCTGTCGTCGACGGGCTTCGACAGCATCCTCGGTTTCAATCTCGAGACACGCGAGTTCGACTGGGCCCTGCACGTCGCCGCGCACCACTACCGTTTCCGCGGCACCCGCTACGATCCGCGGAGCGGCAACGGCCCGCTCATGCTGAACAAGCTGCACCTGAACAACGTCGTGTGCACCCCTGGCGGCTTTTACATCGGCGGGCTGCGTACCGGCGGGATGCTGCACTTCAACGGCAAGAGCATCCGCATGGCGGCGGAGCTGCCGCCGGGCAGCCATAATGCCCGGCCGTTTCGCGACGGAGTGCTGTTCAACGACAGCGAGGCGAACGCGCTGCGCTACGCGGGCCGGGGCGAGGGGGAGGAGGATCGTGCGTTTCCGGTGCCGCGGTACCCGTCCGGGGAGCTGCTGCACCTCGGCGAGGACACGAAGGGCCTGGCGCGGCAGGGGTTCGCGCGCGGGCTGTGCCTGGTGTCCGATTCGGTGGTGGCGGGGGGATCGTCGCCGTCGACGGTGTCGGTGTACGACCTGCCGGGTAACAGGCGATTGCTTTCGGTGAACCTGACGATGGATGTCCGCAACGCAATTCACGGACTGGAGGTCTGGCCGTACGGTTGAGCGGTGTTCCGGCGCCGCGTCGCCCGTGGGACGGGCTCCTACACGGCAGGCTCAGGACCGCGGCGGAAAGCTGCCGTGTAGGAGCCCGTCTCACGGGCGACCGGAACAGACCTGGGGAACGCGCGTGACGCTTTCACGTCAATCGAGACCGGCGTTCTTCACGGCGTCCGGCAGCTCGTCGATAATGTCGGCCAGGTCTTCCTTCCAGAGATCGAGGTGCTTTTCGTAGCGCCGCCACTTCCCTAAACCTTCACGGTAGATCGGCTGCCGCACCTGTTCCGAGCTCGCGGTCTGCACGGCCCGTTCCGTTTCGTGGAAGCGCATGCACGCCTCCTCGAACGGCAGCCCGCAGTGGGCGAGGATGCGCAGGACCTGCCCCTCGAGGTCCGTCACCGTCTCCTCGTAGTGCACGTCCAGCACCTTCCCCGGCAGCACGGCGTGCCAGTGCTGCATCGTGAGGTGATACTGGCGGTAGTACTCGGCGATATCGGTCATGTCGTAGGTGAAATGCTGCCCCTTGCCGAAGAGCTGCTTGTAACCGCCGAGGCAGCTATCGAGCGGGTGCCGGCGCGCGTTGATGATTTTCGCGTTCGGCAGGATCAGGTGCAGGAAGCCGACATGTGGAAAGTTGTTCGGCAGCTTGTCGGTAAAGTACGGCTTGCCGGTCAGGCGATGCCGCCGGGTCTCGTCGATGTACTGCCGGCCGTAAGCGAGCCAGTCTTTCCTGCGCAGCTCACGCAGCGCTTTCGGATACTGCATGTTGTCGGGCCGATAGTGCCCGACCGAGGCCGCAATCTTGCTCAGGTTGGAGAGCTCCGCCGTGCCTTCCACCTGGCTGTGGCTCGCCAGGATCTGCTCGACCAGCGTGGAGCCCGAGCGCGGCAGGCCGACGATGAAGATCGGATCCGGGGCATCGCAGCCGTGCCCGCCCTGCTCGTCCAGGAACGCGGGGGTGAAGAGCTCGCGAATGTCCTGCTGCCGGACCTCCACTTCCTGCGCGTCGTGCGACACCTCCATGCGCTTGCGCCGGTTGCCGCTGTCGTAATACTCCCACGCCCGGGCGTAGTCCTGCCGGTCCTCGTACGCCTTGCCGAGAGCGAAGCGGAAGTGGACGTCGGCGCTCGGCGTGAGGTCGTCGCGCTGCACCTGCTCTTCCATGGCCGCGACTTCGGCGTCCTCGAAGCGGAAGACCTTGAGGTTCGCCATGCTCCAGTACACCTCGCCGAAGTCCGGCCTGGCGCGAATCGCGGCGCGGTAGGCCTGCAGCGAACCGGACTGGTCGCCGAGCGTCTTCAGGACGTGCGCGTAGCCCATCTGCATCGCAGGCGCGTCGGGATCCAGCTCCACCGAGCGGGCATACGCCTCCGCGGCTTTCTGCGGGTAACCCGAGAATGCATAGGCGTTGCCCAGCGCGCCCCAGGCGAAAGGATTCCCCGGCTCCAGGCGGACCGCCGTCCGGTAGCAGTCGACCGCCTCCGGGTTGCGCTTCTTCTCGTGCAGGACGCCCCCGAGGAGGATCCAGGCGCTCGCGAAATCCGGGGCGATCTGCGTCGCCCTGCGCAGCAGCGCCTCGGCGTCGTCGAGCCGTTCGCGGTCGCGCAGGTAGACGTTCGCGAGATAGCGCATCGCATCGACGTTGTCGGGATTCCGTTTCAGCGCATCGCGAAAGACGTCGATCGCTTCCTGCTTGCGGCCGGCACCCAGGTGCTCCATGCCGGCGGCGACCAGCCCTTTGTCCGGGTCGCGCTCCAGGTACTCCTCGAAGACGGCGTCCGCCTCGGCACCGCGCCCGACGGCGGCAAGCGCGTGCCCCAGCTTCTTGCGTGCGAGCGGCAGGTTCGGCTCGAGCTGCAACGCCTTCTCGAAGCAGGGAATCGCGTCGTCGAAGCGCCGCTGCATGGACAGCACACTGCCGAGATCCTCGTGCACGAGCGGCGCGTCCGGCGCGAGCGAGAGCGCGAAGCGCGCCTGCTCCTCGGCCTCGGGGAGCCGGTCCTGCTTCATCAAGGCGTGCGTCAGGAGCCGGTGGTGTTGCGCCGAGCCCGGGTTCAGCAGCAGGTGATCGCGGCAGATTTCCTCGGCGCGCAAGGGCCGGTTCGAGCGCAGCGCGTCGATGGCGGCGCGAATGCTCCCGCTTCGGTCCGTGTCTTCTGTGGGCAGAACCCGTGCCACGATGTTTCTCCGGGGGCTGCAGGAGCCCGTCTCACGGGCGACAGCAACGCCGAGTTCGGGTAGGAGCCCGTCTCACGGGCGACAGCAACGCCGATCGCCGAGTCGCCCGTGAGACGGGCTCCTACGGGTCAGTGCCGGCACATCGCCCGCCAGCCCGGGCACGTGTGCGGTTGTCGACCTCGAAAGCGGCATAGCGGCCGACGCTAGCGCCGATCGGAGGCCGGAACCAGCGCGGTTGCACAATATGAATTCGCGTCCATCGCCCTTTTTGGGCGTGTTCCAATACTTCGTTTCCTCGCTTGCGGATGCCGCTACTGACACGATGTTGCGACGATCGAGATGCTTTGCCGCCGCGCTGGCGGTCACCGGGCTCGCGGCCGGGTGCGCCCCGGACGAGGGGGTGACACAGGCCGCGCGGGAATCGACACTGCTGATCGAAAACGTCGTGATCGTCGACGGCACCGGCGAGCCGGCGCGCGCGGGCGACGTGCGCATCGCCGGGGAGTCGATCGCCGCGATCGGCGACCTGCAGCCGCGGGACGGCGAGACCGTGTATCCCGGTAACGGACTCGTGCTCGCGCCCGGCTTCATCGACACGCACAGCCATGCCGGCGGCGACCTGCGCGAGCATCCCGATGCGCTCTCCGCGGTCAGCCAGGGCATCACCACCGTGGTGATCGGGCAGGACGGCGGCTCCTTCCTGCCGCTCGCCGATTTCTTCGCCAGCCTGGAAGCGAGCCCGGTCGCGATCAACGTCGCGTCCTATGTCGGGCACAACACGCTCCGCTCGCAGGTGATGGGTGAGGATTACGAGCGCCCCGCCACCGCCGAAGAAGTGGCCGCAATGGCCGGGTTGCTCGAGCGGGAGCTCGCGAGCGGCGCGCTCGGGCTCTCGAGCGGTCTCGAGTACGACCCCGGCATCTACTCCGAGACGTCCGAAGTGCTCGCGCTGGCGAAGGTCGCGGCGGCGGCCGGCGGCCGCTACATCAGCCACGTGCGCAGCGAGGATCGCTGGTTCGAAGAGGCGCTGGACGAGATCATCGAGATCGGCCGCGTGACCGGCATGCCGGTGCAGGTGTCACACATCAAGCTCGCGATGAAGCGCCTGTGGGGCGAAGCGCCGCGCATCATCGCGAAGCTCGATGCCGCGCGCGCGGCGGGCGTGAACATCACCGCGGACATCTACCCGTACGAATACTGGCAGTCGAACCTGATGGTGCTGCTGCCGGAGCGCGACTACACCGATATCGCCGCCATCGAGGAGGCGCTCGACCAGATCGCGCCGCCCGACGGCATCTGGATGACGGCGTTCGAGCCCGATCCCTCCCTCGTCGGCAAATCGCTCACCGAGATCGCGGCCATGCGCGGCGTCGAGCCGGCGACCGCTTTCATGCAGCTCGCGCGTGCCTCGGAGGAAATGGAGGCGCAGACGGGGCACGGCGCGGATTCCATCATCGGCACCAGCATGCGCCAGGCGGACATCGAACAGCTCCTGCTCTGGCCGCACACGAACATCTGCACCGACGGAGCGCTCGTGGACCTGCACCCGCGCGCCCGCGGCACGTTCACGCGGGTGCTCGGGCGTTACGTCCGGGAGGAGGGCTTGCTCGGGCTGGAAGCGGCCGTGCACAAGATGACGGGGCTGGCGGCAGAGCACATGGGCTTCGCGGACCGCGGCGTCATTCGGGTCGGCGCCAGAGCCGATCTCGTGCTGTTCGACCCGGAAACGGTGATCGATCGCGCGACGCCGGAAAGCCCCGAGCGCCTGTCGGCAGGCATCCGCACCGTCTGGGTCGCCGGCGAGCCGGTATTCGAGGACGGGCGCAGCACGGGCAAGCGGCCGGGCATGGTCATCCGGCGCACGATGCCATGACGCCGCTCGAGATCGCGACGCCGTACCTGGTCTTCCTCGGCGGCACGGCCAGCGCTACCGACGCCAAGACCGGCTTCGGCCTCGTGCAATGGCGGCCCGAGGCGTGCGTGGGGCAATTGCGCTACCCCGGCTGCAAGGTGGATCTCGGGCTTCCGGAGATGCTGCCGGCCGAGGCGAAGGCCGCGGGGGCGGCGAGCCTCGTCATCGGCGTCGCGCCCGTCGGCGGCGGGTTCGAGCCCGCCTGGCTCGCGACTTTCGTCGACGCGATGCGCGCGGGACTCGACATCGTGAGCGGCATGCACGCGCGCCTCGGCAGCAACGAAAGCCTTGTCCGGGTGGCGCGCGAAACGGGCCGCAAGCTCGTCGACGTGCGCCGGCCGCCGGACGGCATCCCCATCGCGACCGGCCGGCGGCGCACGGGACGGCGCGTGCTGACCGTCGGCACGGACTGTTGTGTCGGCAAGCAGTACACGGCCCTCGCGCTGCATCGCGAGCTCGCCGCGCGCGACGTGCCGGCGACGTTTCGCGCGACGGGACAGACCGGCATCCTGA
>DASSBS010000111.1:0-11420 GCA_035698445.1 Woeseiaceae bacterium | reverse complement strand
GGTCGCGCGGTGGTCAGCGGAGTAACGGTCGACTACACCGCGTTGCTCTCGAATGGACAAGCGCCCGACGTAGGCGATGTAATGGCGATTACCGGCCGTTCGTACAGCCAGCTTGGCCTGCTGGTTGCCCAACCTTGATTGGCGGCTGACGGGCTTCGACGCGTATATCGCAGGCAAAAAAAAGTCGGCGTCCCTGCCGACTTTAGGTCTCGTATCAACTGTGAAGGAGATGCGAGGGTTGGAGGAGTTGCCCCTGAGCGATTAGAGGCGACTCGAGTGCAACTATAGAGATACGTTCCCGGCATTGCTGTGAACGATCTCACAAAAAGAATTGCACGCAAGAACGAAAGGGCGCCGCAAGGCGCCCTTTTGTTAAATAGCTCGATATTAAGTAAAGCTACTCGCTCGCTGTCGCATTCTGGCGTAGTTCGTCGAGGTGCGCCTGAAATTTCTTTTGCTGGACGCTCTGCGTAACGACCTCACGAACACTGGCGAGCGTCGGCGGTTCCATTGTGCGCGAGTCCTCGCGCATGATGACGTGCCAGCCGAACTCCGTCTGCACGGGCTCCTTGGTGTACGCGCCGTCCTCCAGTTTCGCGACGGCGTCCGCGAACGGCTTCACCATCTGGTTCGGTGAAAACCAGCCGAGGTCACCGCCATTGGCGCCGGCGGGTCCCGTCGACTTCTCCTTGGCCAGCTCCTGGAAATCGGCGCCGGCTTCGAGCTGCTTGATGACTTCCTGTGCGGCCGCCTGGGTCTCGACCAGGATGTGGCGGGCTTTGAACTGCTGCGTCGGCGCCAGCTTCACCTGGGCTTCGTACTCGGCCTGGATTTCCTCTTCCGTCGGCTCGTTTTCCGCCAGAAACTGCTCCGCGGCGGCCTGGGCCAATACGCCGCGCTTCTGCAGCTCGAGCTGTGCGGCCACCTTGGGATTATCTTCCAGTTCCTTCGCCGATTCCTGGGTCGACAGCAGGTAGATGTCGGTGAGCTCGGCTATAAGCGCTTCGCGTTCCTCGGGCGTCACCTGTTCGAGCGGTTTGTTGATGCGGTTCTCGATGTAGACGTCGAGCACGGCGCTGTCGATCGGCGTGCCGTTGACCGTCTTGATGGTTTCAGCGGTGCTCCCGGCGCTCATTGCCAGCGCGGCGACCCCGGCGGCGACGATCAACAGCCGCTTGGCAGCCCCGGTGGAGCCGTGATGTACAGTCATGGTTCAGGTTCCTCATTAAGGGAATGGGCCGCAGGCCCGGCAGGGTTCAAGGCTCGGATGGAGCCCTGGCATGGATGCGGAGTGCGTGGATCTCGGACTCGAGCAGGTCGGCGAGCGCATCATAAACCATCTGGTGCCGCCGGAGCCGGCTCGCCCCTTCAAAAGCAGGCGCAACGATCGTGACGTCGAAATGACCCTTGCCATCCCTGGCGCCCTCGTGTCCCACGTGCAGGTGAGACTGATCCTTGACCAAAAGTTCCTCGGGCTGGAACGCCTGCTCCAGGCATTGCCGGATCTGCATTTCCCGGTTCGGGTTCACGGCAGCACCTTCCGGAACGGCTTCACCGCGGTGCGGGCGTAGACGCCGGCGGCTACGTAGGGATCGGCCTCGGCCCAGTTCTCGGCGGCTTCCAGCGACTCGAACTCGGCGATCACCAGGCTGCCCGTGAAGCCGCCGGGGCCGGCGTCTTCGGCGTCCATGGCCGGGTGGGGACCTGCCAGCAGCAGACGTCCCTCGTCCAGCAGCACCTCCAGCCGCGCCAGGTGCGCCGCCCGCGCAGACTTCCGCCGTTCGAGGCTGTCCTGCACGTCCTCGCTGAGGATCGCATACCACATCACCGGTGCTCCCGGTCGTCGGGCGCGATTTCCTTCTTGCGCATCGCGTGCATCAGCCAGAGGCTCTGGATCACCACGAACACGACGGTCAACCCCAGCATCCCGAACAGCTTGAAATTGACCCAGAACTCCTCGCTGAAGTTGTACGCGACGAACAGGTTGACGCCGCCGACGACTACGAAATAGATCACCCAGATCAGGTTCAGCTTTGCCCACTGGTCTCGCGCCAGGTCGGCCGCGCCGCCGAGCATCCGCTGCACGATCGTACGCTCGCCGAACCATTGGCTGCCGAGGAACACGAGGGCGATAACCCAGTTCAGTACGGTCGGCTTCCAGTAAATGAAATCGGCATCGCGAAAATAGAGCGTAGCGCTGCCGAGCAGCAGCACGAGGACGGTCGATCCGGCGTAGATCCGGTTCAGCTTGCGCGTCATGGCCCACTGCAGCAGCAGGATGACGGGCATGACCGCCATCAACACCGCCGTCGCGAAGAAGATGTCCTCGTAGAAATACGCGGCAAAGAAAATGACTATTGGAACGTAGTCAAGCAGTAGTTGCATTCGTGGGAATCCCGGGCCGGAGAGCGGGCGCATGATAGCCGAAACCGGCCGTCCCCGGAACAATGGGCCGTGGGAGGGCGGCTCTGCCGTACACTAGGACATGGCCCGAATAATCGAAGTTCATCCCGCGAACCCGCAGACGCGCCGCATCGCGGAGATCGTTGCCGCCATCCGCCGCGGCGCGCTGATCGCCTATCCGACCGACTCCAGCTACGCGCTCGGCTGCCATATCGGCGACAAGAAGGCGATGGACCGGATTCACCTGATCCGGCGCACGGACAAGACGCACAATTTTACGCTGGTCTGCAGCGACCTGTCCGAAATCGGCGTGTACGCCCGGGTGGACAACTGGGCCTACCGCTTGCTCCGCTCGCTGACGCCGGGGCCCTACACCTTCATCCTGCCGGCGACCCGCGAGGTGCCGAAACGCCTGCAGAACCCGAAGCGCCGCACCATCGGGCTGCGAGTGCCGGATCATGCGCTCGTGCGCGCCATGCTCGAGCTCCTGGGTGAGCCGATCATGAGCTCGACGCTGACCCTCCCCGGCGATCCCGGGCCGCTCACCGATCCCCTGGAGATCGACCGCCGCATCGGCCACCAGGTGGAGCTGGTCGTGGATGCCGGCCCGACCGGCATCGAACCGACGAGCGTCATCGACCTGTCCGGCGGAACCGTGGAGGTGCTGCGCGTTGGTCGCGGGGACGTCAGCTCGCTCCTGGCCTGATGGCGGCGGCAGAGCCGGCAAAGTACGCTAGAATGCGCCCATTGCGCCCGGTAAACCCATGAAACCCGAACTTAAGGTATTGACCAGCAAGGACGCGCCCAAACCAGCTTCCGCCGTGGAGGACGGGCCGGGCCAGGGGGAAATGCCCTTTGCCCTGGTCGATGGCGAGCCGGTCACACAGCTCCCGCAGGACCTCTACATCCCGCCGTACGCGCTGCAGGTGTTCCTGGAGGCGTTCGAGGGCCCGCTGGACCTGCTGCTCTACCTGATCCGGCGCCAGAACATCGACATCCTCGATATCCCCATCGCGGAGATCACACGCCAGTACGTCGAGTACATCGAGCTGATGAAGGAGCTGCAGCTCGAGCTCGCGGGCGAGTACCTGCTCATGGCGGCCATGCTCGCGGAGATCAAGTCGCGCATGCTTCTCCCGCGGCCGCAAGCCGAAGAAGAGGAAGAGGACGATCCGCGCGCCGAGCTCGTGCGCCGGCTCCAGGAATACGAACGCTTCAAGAAAGCGGCGGAGGACCTTGACAACCTCCCGCGATTGGAACGTGACGTGTTCGTGGCGGCGGCCGACGCGCCCGAACGCAAGGTCGTCGAGAAGCTGCCCGACGTGACCCTGAAGGAGCTCCTCATCGCCTTCCACCAGGTCCTGAAACGCGCGGAGATGTTCTCCAAGCTGCAGCTCAGGCGAGAGCCGCTGTCGGTGCGCCAGCGCATGTCGGAGATCCTGGTCCGCATCAAGGCGAACGTGTTCTCGAACTTCGCCGATCTGTTCGATCCGGAGGAGGGGCGCATGGGCGTTGCCGTGACCTTTATCGCCATCCTCGAGCTGCTGCGCGAATCGGCCATCGAGGTCGTGCAGGCCGATGCCTTCGCGCCGCTGCACGTGCGTGCGGCTTCCAGCGTGCGGCTGGTCGCCGACGACGCCGGCGCCTGAGCACCATCAATCCCGTTTAGTCAACCGGAGAAACCACTCGTCAATGGACGGAAACGAGATCAAGTTTTTTATCGAGGCAGCGCTGCTCGCTGCCGGACGGCCCCTGAGCATCGACCAGCTCCAGAACCTGTTCGACGCCAACGGACAGCCGGAGAAATCGCAGCTACGGGAGGCGATCACCGCGCTGCAATCCGAATACGAGCACCGCGGGCTCGAGATACTCGAGGTCGCCTCGGGTTTCCGTACCCAGATCAAGGCATCGATGGCCGACCGGCTGCAGAAACTCTGGGAGGAACGGCCGCCGCGCTATTCGCGCGCGCTGTTCGAGACGCTGGCGCTGATCGCCTACCGGCAGCCGATGACGCGCGGCGAGATCGAGGAAGTGCGCGGCGTTGCGGTGAGCTCCAATATCATTCGCTCCCTCCAGGAACGCGACTGGATTCGCGTCGTGGGCCATCGCGACGTGCCGGGACGGCCGGCGATGTTCGGCACGACCAAAGGTTTTCTCGATTATTTCGGGCTCAAGAAGCTCGACGATCTGCCGCCGCTCGCCGACCTCGCCGACTGGGAGAGCCTGCGCGTGCAGCTCAATCTGCCGGCGGTGAACGACGAGGAAGCGGAACCGGAGTCCGCTGAAGTGATGGAGCTGCCGGTCGCCATACACGTGGAGCCGCCATCCGATGCGCTGGACGACGACGAGCAACCCGAAGCAGCCGACGAGCCCGCCCCAGAGGCACTGCAACGCTCCTCCCCGGCTAGCTGACACCCTTTGGTAGGAGCCCGTCTCACGGGCGACACCCACGTCAACATCCACTCCGATCCCAAACGATCACAACCCGTGCCCGAACGAGTCCAAAAAATCCTGGCCGCCGCCGGCCACGGCTCGCGCCGCGAAATCGAAAACTGGATCCGCGAGCAGCGCCTGCGCGTCGATGGCCGCGTCGCCACGCTCGGCGAGTCCATCACCGGGCACGAGGTGGTCACCCTCGATGGCCGCCGCCTCGCCATCCGCCATGCCGGCGAGGCGCAACGCCACATCCTGTACAACAAACCGGGCGACGAGATCACCAGCCGCTCCGACCCGGAAGGCCGGCGTGTCGTCTTCGAATCGCTGCCGCCGTTGAAGGGTTCGCGCTGGATTGCCGTGGGGCGGCTGGACATGGCAACGACGGGGCTCCTGCTCTTCACCACGGACGGCGCGTTGGCGAACGCGCTGATGCACCCGTCGTCCGAGCTGCTCCGGCGCTATGCCGTGCGAGTGCAGGGGTCGCCGTCCAGCGCGGATCTCGACAGGCTGCGCGCTGGCGTCGAGCTGGAAGACGGCCGCGCGGCGTTCGAGTCAATCGAGCGCGCCGGCGGCGACGGCGCGAACCGCTGGTTCAACGTGACACTGCGGGAAGGCCGCAACCGCGAAGTGCGCCGGCTCTGGTCGGCGCTCGGGTACGAAGTGAACCGGCTCATTCGCGTGGGCTACGGCCCGCTGGACCTGCCGCGCCATCTGCGCCGCGGCCGGTACGAAGCGCTCACCCCGGCGCAGGTGCGCTCGCTTTACCAGGCGGCCGGACTGACCCCGCGGCAGGCGAACCCCGTTCCCGCGCCGCGAACATCGAAGCGGCGACCTGGTGGCCGGGCCGCGAAACCGCATCGGCGCGCCGCGCGATAGCTGGCTGTCAGGCGCGAGGGCCTATGCCCGTTGCGGCGGACGGTGGGTTCCACTGCAAACCAACCAATACCGGAACCGGAACGATCCTTGCAAGCCGGTCATGCTTGATGCATGTCAAGGCGTTGTTCGAACAAGTTGCCTAAGCTCGGATCATGAGTAATGGAAGAATACTTGCGAAGTCCTGCCTGAAGCCCTGTCTGATGTTGCTTGCGCTTGCCCTGCCGGCTGCGCAGGCCGCGGAGGGGTGGCAATACGGCGGCGATATTCGCGGCGGTTACTTCGCCCTCGATCACACGGCCCGCGACGGCGGAGAGACCGACTCGGATGAATTCAAGTTCCGACTGCGACTCTCGGCCGACCGCCAACTCACCGATACCCTCTCGTTTCGTGCGCGTTTGGCCGGTATCTACTCCACAGAGCAGGACGGCTCCAGCGTCTACCTGCGCGGCTATCCTTCCCGTCCGGGCAGCGGCCTTGCCGCCGGCGACGCTACCCTGGACGAGTTGTACGTACATTACGCTCCGGCCGACGCCGGCTGGACGCTACGCGTCGGGCGCATGCAAACCAAGTTCGAACTGCCCGGTGTGGCCTCGAAAGGTCTGGACCGAAATGACAGCCCGAATGTCGATGTTACCTGGACCGATGGCCTGCACCTGACGCAATCCACCTGGCTGGACGGCTGGACGACGCATTTCATTCTCCAGCACAACCACCACAAAGGCGCCAGCGTCACCGCGCGCAGCCCTCTCGATTTTTCCGATTCCGGCAGCCGCCTCAGCCTGTTTGCCGGTCTCGAGGCAACGAAGGACCTCGGCGCCGTCATTCAGCGTGTCATCGGTTTTACGTACATGCCCGATGCACTGGCACCGGCCGGTATCGTGCAAGCTGTGCGTGAAGATTACACGGCACTGGACGCCAAACTGGCCGCCGCCTGGCCGGTGGGGAATTCCGGACGGAAACTGGTCGCCGGCATCGAGGCCGCTTACGCTTTCAACACGCCTTCCGGAGCGACCGTAGGCACGGGCGAAGCAGGCGACACTGATGGTTTAGCCTGGCAAATCGCCGCCAGCATTTACGATATCCGGCCCGGCCATCATCTCGGCATAGTCACCGGCGAGTCCGGCGCCGGCTGGCTGTTGTCGCCGGACTTTCGCAACAACGACCGGCTGCATGAGATCCGTTATCAATGGAAATTCTCCAGTGACTGGTCCATGGAGGCGCGCTACCGCATTCGAGAGGAACGGCGTATACCCGCCGACGCGGAGGGTGCGAGAGAGGATCGTGATATCTATATTCGTCTCACCGGAAAATTCTGACGGTGAACGATAACGGGCTGGACCATGAAGATCCCCATTCTGCCGCTAATTGCAACTAGCTTTCTGATTACCCTACTGGCGGCTCCCGCGTTTGCGCAGGACCGGCGCTCGTCGCTGGATCCTGCGCGAGTCGACTTCGTCCTGGGGAGCTTCCAGTTCACATTGCTCCATGAGCTGGCACACGTTGCGATCGGCGATCTCGACGTACCGATATTAGGTCCCGAAGAGTTTGCCGCCGATTACCTCGCCACCCTGGTTCTTATCCAGCCGATACAGCCTTCCTCGTTCGACGCGGCAGAGCGCCGCGGCTTCGCGGTTACGGCGGCCGATGCCTTTCTCGCCATGTGGCAACTCGCCGAGTCACATGGTGTGTCGCCGCCTTACTGGGATGTTCACGGACTTTCTATCCAGCGCTTTTACACCATTGCCTGCCTGGTATACGGAAGCAATCCGGAGCGGTTCGCATCGGTTCCCGAGCGTGCGCAAATGCCGGCACTCCGGTCGGCCGGTTGCCCGTCGGAATACGCTCGTGCCCGCAAATCCCTGGAGTGGCTGGTGAGCTTCGCCGAGCGGAGCGGCGCGGAACGGCCGGATGCGACCATGTCGGTGCGGTATGAACCCGCGCATAGTCAGACCAGCGCCGGGATTACAAATGAAATACGTGGCATCCGGCTCGTGGAACGGACGTTGAGGAGCTTCGAAAAGACGGTCCCGCTCGACGGCGACGCCGAAGTCGTCTTGCGTGCTTGCGGTATTCCGGAAGCCGCCTGGCATGCAGACAGGCGGGAACTGGTGCTTTGTTACGAATTGCTGGACATGTACTACCTGCTCGGCGCAGACCGCCACGAGCAGGCGATCGGGACGCTCAGGGAGGAGGAGAGATGACGGCATCTTCGCCCTCAGAGATTTCAGTTACAACTCAGGGGTCACGCGCCAGATGGTGTTGGCAAGGTCATCGGCGACGATGAGGGCGCCGCGAGGATCCACCGTCACTCCAACCGGTCGGCCACGCGTCATGCCGTCGTCCCCGCGGAAGCCGGTGACGAAGTCGACCGGCGGACCGGCGGGGCGGCCGTCCTGGAACGGTACGAAGATCACCTTGTAGCCAACCGGGACGGCGCGGTTCCAGCTCCCATGCTCGCCGATGAACACGCCCTCCGCGAATTCGACACCCATCGCCGGCGTGGAGAAGTCGAGGCCGAGCGCGGCCACGTGGGATCCCAGGCTGTAATCCGGAACGATCGCCGAGGCGACCTTCTGCGGATCCTGCGGCCGGACGCGCTCATCCACGTTCTGGCCCCAGTAGCTGTAGGGCCAGCCGTAGAACCCGCCTTCCCGGACGGCAGTCAGATAGTCGGGAACGAGGTTCGGACCGATCTCGTCGCGCTCGTTCACGACCGCCCATAGCTGCTCCGTCCGCGGCTGGACGGCGAGTGCGGTGGGATTGCGCAAGCCGGTGGCGTAGGGCCGGTGCGCCCCGGTCCGGGCATCTATCTCCCACACCATTGCCCGGTCGACTTCGGCCGTCATGCCGCGCTCGGTGATGTTGCTGTTGGAGCCGATGCCGACGTACAGGAAACGCCCGTCCGGGCTCGCAGCCAGCGCCTTGGTCCAGTGATGGTTGATCGCCGACGGCAGGTTCGTAACCTTGACCGGGGGGCCGCTGGCCCGGGTCTGGCCGTCGCGGTAATCGAAGCGCACCAGCGCATCCTGGTTGGCGACGTAAAGGGTGCCGTCGATCAGCGCGAGCCCGTAGGGCGCGTTGAGGTTCTCGGCGAAGACGGTCTGTTGCTCATAGGTGCCGTCGCCATCGCCGTCGCGCAGCAACGTCAACCGGTTGCCGCTCTCGACCGAGGTCGTACCCTTTCCCTTGATGTAACCCGCAACCAGGTGCTTCGGCTGCAACACCGGCGCATTGCCGCCGCTGCCTTCGGCAACCAGGATGTCGCCATTGGGAAGGACCAGGGTCTGGCGCGGGATCTTGAGGCCGGTCGCGATGGCGGTGACGGTGTAGCCGTCCGGCACCGTCGGCTGCCGGTCTCCCCACGGCGCCGGTTTCGCCACGGTCATGGCAGGCAGCAACCCGCGCTGCGGCTCCGGGAGGGCCGGATCGGGACCAAGGTGCGCCGCGTCCAGGTCGCTGCCGCTGCCGCTGCCACCGCAGGCGCTCAGCAGTATGGCGAGGGCGGCGGTGGGAAGTACGCTCGAACGCCTCATGTTGCACCTCCCACGCGCAAGCTGGAGAAACCCACCCAGGTCGCCGCGCAGGCAAGCACGAGAACAATGACCGAAAGAATGAGGCCGCCGGGCATGCTCGCCCACGCGTCTTTCGCATGGATGAGCAGGTTGACGAATCCGAGGACCCAGGTTGCCACCACCAGCAGGGCATAGAGGAGAGCACGCGGTCCGCGACGATCGGCGTGGAACAGGTCAATGACGGCCCACACCACGGCAAAGGCGCCGAAAACGAGCCCGCCGGCGATCAACCACGAAGCAAAGTTGGTCCACTGTACCTGGTAGGTCGCCGAGTAGGCGATGTCGCTCAGCATGGCCCCCAGGAACAGTGGGACAGTCCCGGCAAGCATGACCGCGTGAAAGGGATGAACCCAATGAAGGGTTCTTTGATGTGTTCGTTCGACAGTGACAGACACGGCGGCTCCTCTCATTGTTGTGTAGGCGAAGCACGGCTCCGGCGTACAAGGCCTCCGGCCGTCGCTCACATTGATTCTAGTTTAGTAGCTGACCATTGCTATCGCCCGGCATGGGGCGCTGCATCCGCATCACCCGTCTATACTCATCTGACGGGACGTGAGGCCGTCCCCGCCAGGTCACTCAGGAGCATCCGCCATCGCGGCGAGCAGATATGGACACCACTCAGCTTCCGATCGATCTGCTGCGCTGGAGCTTCGCCCTCGCGCCGATCGTGGTGCTGCTGGTGCTGCTGGTGTTGCTGCGCTGGACGGCTCAGCAGGCAGCCATGGTCGGCATGTTCACTGCCGCGGCGATCGGATTCTTTATCTTTCGGTCCCCGCTGGAGACGCTTGCCGTCGCAGGCGCGAAGGGCGTCTGGGATGCGGTCTTCATCCTCGCGGTCATCTGGCCGGCCCTGCTGCTGTACCAGATGATGAACCATGCCGGCGGCTACGTCGCACTGCGTCAGGGCATCGCGCGCTTCAGCCGCAACGAGCTCTTCATCCTCGTTGCCCTGGGCTGGGTGTTCGCCTCGTTCGTTCAGGGCATCGATGGGTTCGGTACGCCGATAGCCGTGGTCGCGCCGATCCTCGTCGGCTTCGGCGTGCGGCCGGTGTACGCGGTAGCCATCCCGATCATCGCGCATATCTGGGCAAAGTTCTTCGGAACGCTCGGGGTCGGATGGCTGGCGACTATTCAGGTCGTCGCCCTGGAGGACCCGGCGGGGGCGGCGTTCCAGAGTGCAGTGCTGATCCTCATACAGCCCGTTTTCGCCGGGTTCACGATTGTCTGGATGTACGGACGCTGGCCCGCCATACGGCACGCCTGGCCGCTCGTGCTGATCATCTCGGCCATCCAGGGAGGAGGGCAGGTGCTCGTCGCGCCGTTTTATCCCGCGCTGGCCGCGTTCATACCCGCAACGGCCGCGCTGATCGCGCTGTATCCGCTGTCACGCTGGCGCCGCTATGCGGAGCCCGCCGAGGGCATCACTGAACGCCCGGCGATGCGGGAAGACCGGATCGAGAGTGCGCAGGAAGAAAAAGCGCCCATGGGCCTCGGCATGTCCTTTCTCCCCTACGTGCTGCTGACGGTGATCGCCATCGGCGTTTTGACGATCGATCCGCTCGAGCAGGCGCTTGGCGCGTTCAGCTTCGGCTTGCCCTTTCCCGAGGTGACAACCGGCTACGGCGTCATCAACACGGCCGCCGATGCATATTCGACCCTGGCGCCGTTCACCCATCCGGGTGCCTTCCTGCTGGTAACCGTGGCCATTACGTGGGTCATCTACAGGAGGCGCGGCTACTTCCGCACGTGGGCGGCAGCCAGGGGTCAGAATGACCAGGTGGGAATCCTGCGCGGCACGTTCGGGGATTCCGTGCCCGCCTCGGTGCCGATTATCGGCTTCCTCGTGATGGCCAAGGTGATGGACCATTCCGGCCAGAACCAGGTGCTCGCTCTCGGGGTCGCGGCCGTTACGCCCGCCTACGTCTTCGCATTCCTGTCTAACGGAATCGGTGCGATCGGGGCTTTCACGACGTCCAGCAGCACGTCCTCGAACGTGCTCTTTTCGGATCTCCAGCAGACGCTGGCAAAGCTGAAGGGCCTGCCGGAAGCGACCATCATCGCCGCCCAGAGTGCCGGCGGGGCGATCGGTAACGCCATCGCGCCCGCCAATGTGGTGCTCGGCGCGAGTACCGC